>JANOTG010000442.1:0-4705 GCA_031416215.1 Betaproteobacteria bacterium | reverse complement strand
GTGTGCTGACCGAGGCTGCACTGGCCAAATTCCTGGCCTACAAGGGGTCTGTCACGGTGAACGGCGTCAGCCTGACAGTGAACAAGGTGCACGATCTGCAAGCCGGTTGCGAGATCAGCATCAACCTGATTCCGCACACCGTGCAAAACACGGCGCTGGGAGCGTTGCAGGTTGGCAGCCGCGTGAACTTGGAGATCGACATGATCGCGCGTTATGTGGAGCGCATGCTGGGCCAAGCCGCAGCACCAGCGCCAGCCGCGGAGTACCCGCCATGAACACAGTGCTTGAGCCGCATGGCGCAATCGATGACGCTGCAATGCCGCCGGGAACGCCCGCCGCCGACATCGCGCCGGTGGACGACATCGTGGCCGAGCTGCGCGCCGGGCGCATGGTGATCCTGGTGGACGAGGAAGACCGGGAAAACGAGGGCGACCTGATACTGGCGGCCGACCATGTCAGTGCCCAGGCCATCAATTTCATGGCGCGTTTCGGGCGCGGGCTGATCTGCCTGACACTGACCCGGGAACGCTGCGAACACCTGCAGTTGCCACCCATGGCGGCACGCAATGGCGACAAGAAGGGCACCGCATTCACGGTGTCGATCGAGGCTGCCGACGGCGTGAGCACCGGCATCTCCGCCGCCGACCGGGCGCGCACGGTGCAGGCGGCGGTAGCTGCCAACGCGATGCCAAACGACCTGGTGCAGCCGGGTCATATCTTTCCGCTGCAGGCCGTCGACGGCGGAGTGCTGATGCGTGCCGGACACACCGAGGCTGGCTGCGACCTGGCGGCACTGGCAGGTTGTTCGCCCTCAGCCGTGATCTGCGAGATCATGAAAGACGACGGCACCATGGCGCGGCTGCCCGACCTGCAACTGTTTGCGGCCGAACACGGCCTGAAAATCGGCACCATTGCCAGCCTGATCGAATACCGCAGCCGGGTCGAGTCGCTGGTGCAGCGGCTGGGCAGCCGCAGTCTGCTCACCGCCAGCGGCGAATTCACCGCCCATGCATTTCGCGACACACCGGGCCAGGGCCTGCACCTGGCGCTGGTGCGCGGCCACTGGAGTGAACACGACACGGTGCCGGTGCGGGTGCATGAACCGCTTTCGGTGTTGGACGCATTGGAGGTCGGACGCAGCATGCATTCCTGGAGCCTGGACACGTGTCTGGCGCGCATCGCGCAGGAAGGCCGGGGTGTGGTGGTTTTGCTCAATTGCGGCGAGAGCGCGGCACAGCTGCTGCAGCAGTTCGACGGCACGGCGCGCGCCAGCCACGGCCCGCAGCGTGGGCGCATGGACCTGCGCACCTATGGCGTGGGCGCACAGATCCTGCGTGCGTGCGGCGTGCAAAAGATGGCCTTGTTGGGCAATCCGCGCCGTATGCCCAGCATGGCCGGTTACGGCCTGGAGATATGCGGCTACATCACGCATTGACAACACAAGGAGCAGCATGTTCGGGGCAGACAAGGGAAAACTGGAGTCCGGCGACGGCCGGCTCGATGGACGCGAACTGCGCATCGCCATCGTGCAGGCACGGTTCAACGAGCCGGTGACGAACGCGCTGGCACAGTCCTGCCAGCAGGAACTGCTCGCACTGGGCGTGCCGGCGGCACACACCACGCTGGTGCAGGTGCCCGGCGCGCTGGAGGTGCCGGTGGCCTTGCAGGCACTGGCCGAAACCGGTAAATACGACGCCCTGGTGGCCCTGGGCTGCATCATCCGTGGCGAGACCTACCACTTCGAACTGGTGGCCAACGAGTCCGGCCACGGGGTGGGGCGGGTGGCGCTGGACTACCAGCTGCCGATCGCCAACGCCATTCTGACGACCGAGAACCTGGAGCAGGCGGTGGCGCGCCAGCACGACAAGGGGCGCGACGCAGCACGCGTGGCGGTCGAGATGGCGAATCTGATGGAGGCCATAGGATGAGCGCCGCGCCGGGCCGCCCCCAAGCAAGCTCGCACCGCAGCCCGCAGGGCGAAGGTCTCCCTGTTGGCGCCGCGCCTGGCCGCCCCAGATTAGCTCGCACCGCAGCCCGCAGGGCGCAGGGTCACCCATGAGCGACGCCGTCCCCGTCACCAGCGGCAAACGCCCGCCACGCCAATCCCGCACCGGGCTGACCAGCACCGGTGCCCGCAAGGCCGGCAGCAAGTCACAACGCAGCCGCTCGCGCGAATTTGCGCTGCAAGGGCTGTACCAGCATCTGGTGGGACGCAATGCGCTGCCCGATATCGACCTTTTTACCCGCGACCTGGCTGGTTTCGGCAAATGCGACGTCCCGCACTTTGACGCACTGTTGGGCGGCTGTGTGGCGCAACAAGAGCAACTGGACGCGCTGATCCTGCCCCGGCTCGACCGCGGTCTGAGCGAGATCTCGCCGATTGAGCACGCCATCATGTGGATCGGTGTCTACGAGTTGCAGCATTGCCAGGATGTGCCCTGGCGCGTCGTGCTCAATGAGTGCATCGAGCTGGCGAAGGAATTTGGTGGAACCGACGGCCACAAATACGTCAATGCCGTGTTGAACGTGCTGGCTCCGACGCTGCGGGCGGCCGAGGTCACGCGGGACCGCGGCAGCCGCGCATGAGGCTGTCGGCACGCGCCGCGCGCGTGCGGCCGTTTTACGTGATGGAGATGGCCAAGGCGGCGGCCGAGATCGGGCGTGCGGCGGCCCACAGCGAGCGGCCGATGATCTACCTCAACATCGGCGAGCCGGACTTCACCGCGCCCGAGCTGGTGCGCGAGGCAGCACATCGCGCCATCCGCGACGGCAAAACCCAGTACACCCAGGCCACCGGTCTGGGACCCTTGCGCGAGCGCATCAGCGCCTGGTACGCCACCCGCTTCGGCCTGCAGGTGCCCGCCAGTCGCATCGTCATCACCGCCGGGGCGTCGGCAGCGCTGCAGCTGGCCTGCCTGGCACTGATCGACCCGGGTGACCAGATCCTCATGCCGGACCCGAGTTACCCCTGCAACCAGCAGTTCGTGCAGGCAGCCGACGGCAGCGCGGTGTTGTTGCCGACGACCGCAGCGCAGCGTTTCCAGCTCGATGCGGCCATGGTCGAGCAAGCCTGGGCGCGCGGCGATGGACACACGCGCGGTGTCATGCTGGCCTCGCCGTCCAACCCGACCGGCACCTCGATCCATCCAGCCGACCTGCACCGCATCCACAATCTGGTGCAGCAGCGTGGCGGTATCACCCTGGTCGATGAAATCTACCTTGGCCTGGGTTTCGAGGAGGAGTTCAGCCACAGTGCACTGGCGCTGGACGACCAGATCATCAGCATCAACAGCTTCAGCAAGTACTTCAGCATGACCGGCTGGCGCCTGGGCTGGATGGTGCTGCCAGCGGCCCTGGTGGGGGTGGTCGAGCAACTGGCGCAACACCTGTTCATTTGCCCCAGCACGGTTGCGCAACATGCCGCGCTGGCCTGTTTCGAGACCGACAGCCTGGCTGAATACGAGCGCCGCCGGGCCGAATTCAGGGCGCGCCGCGACTACTTCGTGCCGGCCCTGCGCGCGCTCGGGCTGGACGTGCCGGTGACGCCGGACGGCGCGTTTTACGTCTGGGCCGACTGTTCGCGCGCCTGCCGCAAACTGGGCGTGCGGGACAGCTGGGATTTCGCACTGGAGTTGATGCAACAGGCCCACATTGCGGTCACGCCGGGGCGTGATTTTGGTGCCGCGCACAGCGCCAGCTTCATCCGCTTCTCCAGCGCCAGCTCGATGGCCCAACTGCAGGCGGCCGTCGCGCGGCTGCAGACCCTGCTGGCATGATGACCCCGCGCGGCATATGGCCTGCGAGAATGCGGCCCATGCGGATGAAAACACGGCCATGAACCAAGATCTGTCGATATGGCATCTGGTGCTCAACGCCAGCCTGGTGGTGCAGCTGGTCATGCTGCTGCTGATCGTGGTGTCGGTGGCCAGCTGGGCCGCGATTTTCCGCAAACTGTTCGCGCTGCGGCGCATGAAGGTGCTCAACGAGACCTTCGAGCGCGAGTTCTGGTCTGGCACCAGCCTGAACGACCTGTTTGCCGCCGCCACCAAAAACGCCCGCGAATCCGGCGCCATGGAGCGCATATTTGCCAGTGGCATGCGCGAGTTCCAGAAGTTGCGCGAACGCCGGATCAGTGATTCCGGCACCCTGATGGACGGCGCGCGGCGCGCCATGCGCGCCAGTTTCCAGCGCGAAATGGACGAGGTGGAGTCCAACCTGTCGTTCCTTGCGTCAGTCGGCTCGGTGTCGCCGTACGTCGGGCTGTTCGGCACGGTGTGGGGCATCATGCATGCCTTCACCGGGCTGGCCAATCTGCAACAGGTCACGCTGGCCACCGTGGCGCCGGGCATCGCCGAGGCCCTGGTGGCCACCGCCATCGGGCTGTTTGCCGCCATTCCGGCCGTGGTGGCCTACAACCGGTTCGCGCGCGACATCGACCGCATCGCGATCCGGCTGGAAACCTTCATCGAAGAGTTTTCCAACATCCTGCAGCGCAACGTCGGGGCGCAATCGGCGTCCGGTCACTAGGCAGCACCACATGCCATCCCTCGTCAGCCGTGGCCGCGGACGACGCACCATCAACGAGATCAACATGGTGCCGTTCATCGACGTCATGCTGGTGCTGCTGATCATCTTCATGGTCACGGCGCCGCTCATCACGCCCAGTGTGATCGACCTGCCCAGCGTGGGCCGTGCGGCCAAACAA
>JANOTG010000441.1:0-3223 GCA_031416215.1 Betaproteobacteria bacterium | reverse complement strand
AATTGCCGCCACCGACATCCTGGAGGCCACCTTTGTCGGCAACCCCATCATGCACCACCTGCTGCTGGGCATCAACCCGATCGAGCTGGGCGGCGCGCCCTTTGCGCTCGCCACCGACCGCGCCATCACGCTGTGGGCGGTGGAGATCGATTTTCACATCCACCGCAATGCGCGCATCTATGTCTTGCCGTGTATCGCCGGCCATGTGGGTGCGGATACCGCCGGGGTGATCCTGGCCGAGCGCCCTGATCTGACCGAAGAGGTGACACTGCTGGTGGATGTGGGCACCAATGCCGAGATCGTGCTGGGCAACAACAAGCGCCTGCTGGCCTGCTCCAGCCCGACCGGACCGGCCTTCGAGGGCGCACAGATCAGCTGTGGCCAGCGCGCGGCGCCCGGCGCGATCGAGCGGGTGCGGGTCGACCCGGTGACGCTGGAGCCACGCTTCAAGGTCATCGGTTGTGACCTGTGGTCGAACGACGAGGGTTTTGCAGCAGCCACGGCGGGCTCCGGCGTCACCGGTATTTGTGGCTCGGGCATCATCGAGATCCTGGCCGAGATGTACCTGGCGGGCATCATCCGCCACGACGGCGTCATCAACGGCGAGATGTCCCAGCGCAACCCGCGCATCTTGAGCGATGGGCGCACCTTCTCCTACGAAATCTGCAAGGCTACCCACAGCGCCTCCTCTATCAAGGTGACGCAAAACGACGTGCGCGCCATTCAGCTGGGCAAGGCGGCGCTGTACGCCGGCGTGCGTCTGCTGATGGAGCGCATGGGCATCGGCAAGGTGGACCGGATTCGCCTGGCCGGTGCGTTTGGCAGCCACATCGACGTGAAATACGCCATGGTGCTGGGCATGATTCCGGATTGCGCGCTCGATCATGTGAGCTCGGCCGGCAATGCGGCGGGCACTGGTGCCCGCATCGCCCTGCTGGACCAGCGCTCGCGGCGCGAGATCGAACAGCTGGTGCGCCGTGTCGAGAAGATCGAGACGGCGGTGGAGCCGCGCTTCCAGGAGTTTTTTGTCGAGGCCATGGCGATACCGCATCTCACGGCACCCTTTGATCGCCTGCGTGAGGTGGTGACACTGCCCGAGCGCACGGTGATCAACACCGAGTCGTCCGTGCGTGGGCGGCGTGCAGCCCGCCGCGACAGTAGTCCGGCGCCCGCCCCGTAAAATCGAGATCCATTTTTGGAGCAAATCATGAATGCAACACGTCCCCTTGCCGCTGCCGCCCTGTTGTCTCTGGCACTACAAGCCAGCGCTGCTGAAGACGCAGCGTGCAAGACCGTGCGTTTTGCCGATGTCGGCTGGAGCGATATCGCCGCCACCACCGGCCTGGCGTCGGTGGTTCTGGAGGGCATGGGTTACAAGCCGACGGTCACCATCGCCTCCATTCCGATCACCTTTGCCGGCATGAAGAACAAGCAGATCGACGTCTTCCTGGGTTACTGGAAC
This sequence comes from Betaproteobacteria bacterium, assembly GCA_031416215.1. Classification (GTDB taxonomy): domain Bacteria; phylum Pseudomonadota; class Gammaproteobacteria; order Burkholderiales; family Burkholderiaceae_C; genus CAISIP01. The sequence continues at coordinate 1,761 of JANOTG010000441.1, read as the reverse complement.
CCATCGATGACGCCGGTGATCGAGCCCTTCGTCAAGGCAAACCAGATCAAGGTGCTGGAGCCGGCGAATCTGGTCGGGGCCAAGTACACCCTGGCGGTGCCGGATTACCTGTACGACAAAGGGCTCAAGACCTTTGCCGACATCACGAAATTCGAGAAAGACCTGCAGGGCAAGATCCACGGCATCGAACCGGGCAACGATGGCAACGCGCTGATCGCCGGCATGATCAAGGACAACAAGTTCGGCCTCAAGGGCTTCAAGATGGTGGAATCGTCCGAGGCCGGCATGCTGGTCGAGGCACAACGTGCCATCCGCGCCAAGAAGGCCATCGTTTTCCTGGGCTGGGAGCCGCACCCGATGAACGTGCAGATGAAGATGCGCTATCTGGCTGGTGGCGACGATGTGTTCGGCCCCAACCTGGGCGAAGCCAAGGTCTACACGGCGGTGCCCACCGGTTACGACACACGCTGCCCGAACGTCACCGCGTTCCTGAAAAACCTGCAGTTCACGACCGACATGGAGAACCAGGTCATGGGGCCGATCCTGGCCAAGACCAAGCCCAATGTGGCGGCGCGCGACTTCCTCAAGAAAAACCCGGGCGTTCTGGACACCTGGCTCAAGGGTGTAAAAACCGTTGACGGCAAGGACGCATTGGCACAGGTGCAGGCGGCACTCAAGCGCTGAGCAGCCCCGCCGCCGCGACGGGGGACCCCTGCGCCTGATTGAAGGCGTTTGGCGTGGAGAAGGGCGACGTGGCCGGTGGCCTCCCTCGAGCATGGGTGACAAAGTGAATTTCGACTACATCATCGTGGGCGCCGGCTCGGCCGGCAGCGTGCTGGCCAACCGCCTCACCGAAGACCCGCAGGTGCGGGTGCTGCTGCTGGAGGCGGGTGGTTTCGATTACAACCTGTTCATCCACATGCCTTCGGGTTTTGCCTATCCGATGGCAAACCCGCGCTACACCTGGATGTATGAATCCGAGCCCGAGCCCTTCATGGACAACCGGCGCATCCACTGCCCGCGCGGCAAGGTGATCGGCGGCTCGTCGTCCATCAATGGCATGGTCTACATCCGCGGCCATGCGCTCGACTACGACGGCTGGGCCAGCAAGCACGATCTGCCCGGGTGGAGTTATGCACATTGCCTGCCGTATTTCCGCAAGGCCGAGACGCGTGGCAAGGGTGGCGACGCCTACCGGGGCGCCTGTGGCCCGCTGCAGGTGAGCACCGGTGCTTGCAAAAACCCGCTGTACAACGCCTTCATCGAGGCCGGCCAGCAGGCCGGTTATGCGCGCACCGAGGACATGAACGGCTACCGCCAGGAAGGTTTTGGCGCGATGGACATGACGGTGCACAAAGGCCGGCGCTGGAGTACGGCGATGGCCTATCTGCGCCCGGCCCTGAAGCGCCCCAACCTGACGCTGCAGACGGCCACGCTGACGACAAGGGTTCTGTTTGAAGGCCCGGCCGATGCACCACGCGCTGTGGGCGTGGAAGTGGTGCACAAGGGCCAGGTGCAACAGTTGCGCGCCAGCCGTGAAGTGATTCTGAGCGGCGGCGCCATCAACTCGCCGCAGTTGCTGCAGCTCTCGGGCATCGGCGACCCGTCGCACCTGCAGCGCTTGGGCATTGCCGTGGTGGCGCCGCTCAAGGGGGTTGGCGAAAACCTGCAGGACCATCTGGAAACCTATGTGCAGTACGCCTGCAAACAGCCCATCACGCTGTATTCGGCCACCAATCCGCTGGTGATGATGAAGATCGG
>JANOTG010000440.1:0-2243 GCA_031416215.1 Betaproteobacteria bacterium | reverse complement strand
TGGGCCCCAGCGCGCTGGCGGTGGGCGAAGCGTTCCTGGCGGTCAGCCCGGACCAGGGCCGCATGTACCCGACGGATGTGATGCGCCGTGCCGACGGCATCGAGTTCCGCGTCAAACGCTGCCCGCTGAAAGACGCCTGGCAGGAGGCCGGCCTGGACAACGACGCCATTGCCACGCTGTGTCGTGTTGCCGGGGCCTTCGACAAGGGCCTGTTCGAGGCCGCAGGTGTGCAGTTTCGCAACCAGACCTGGAGTGCCCAGCGCGGCGACGGTTGCTGCCACATCCTGCTGACCGACGCTGCCGGCTGAATCTGCTTGCATTGCGGTCGCGCATTGTTGACACTGCTTCGCAGGGCCGGGTTCTGGCGGGCTTCTGGCGGGGTGGTACGAGCTGCGCAGCGTGCTTCAATACGGGGCAACGGCACACCGATTGCTCGATGACGAGGTAACTGCATGACGACTCGGCGGCGATTGATAACCACGACACTGGCTGGCGGCCTGCTCATGGCCCAGCATTTGTCCCGGGCGCAAGTCGCAGAACGCATATGGCGCGTTGGTGTCTTGCGGCCTACCGCAGCACCCATTGCCGCGACGGAGTTGGTGGCAGAGGGCATTTCAGCGGCCCTGCGTGAACTCGGTTATGTCGAGGGCCGCAACCTGCGGATTGAGTCGCGCTGGGCGCAAGGCCTGGCCGAACGGCTGCCGGCGTTGGCAGATGAGCTGGTGCAGGCGAAGGTCGATGTGATCATCGCCGTCGGTGCGGCGGCGCTGGGAACGGAGTTGCTGGTGACCGAGGTGCAAGGAAGTGACTATGGCCGCGCATTCACGGCCATCGTCACGCAGCGTCCCGGTGCCTTGTTCGTTGGTGCCCACACCTCGTTTACGCGGGATCGCCAGCAAATCATCGCCCTGGCCGCTAAACACCGTATGCCCGCCATGTACGAGTGGCGCGAGCAGGTCGAGGATGGTGGCCTGATGGCCTACGGCGCCAGCCTGTACGGGCTGTACCAGCGCATCGCCATCTACGCCGACCGTATTTTCAAGGGCGCCAAACCTGCCGAGATGGCGCTGGAGCGGCCAACCAAGTTCGAGCTGGTCATCAACCTGAAAACTGCCACCGCCCTGGGCCTGACAATCCCGCAAGCGGTATTGTTGCGGGCGGACGAGGTGATTCGATGAGCCAGCAGAAACAACGGCGCTCTGTGCTGGCAGCGTGCGGTAGCTTGCTGGTGGCGCCGTCTGGTCGTCAAGATTCTGAAGGGCGCAAAGCCGGCCGATCTGCCGGTCGAGCAGCCGACCCGGTTTGAACTGGTCATCAATCTGAAGACCGCCAAGGCACTCGGCATCACCATCCCGCAAACGCTGTTGCTGCGGGCCGATGAGGTGTTCCAGTGAGTCGCTGGGCCGATCCCGCGCCGAGCAGCGCTTTGCGCACAGCCTGCTTGTGCACCCCTGGGGTCGCGGCGACATGATCGTGGCGCCGGCGTGCCAACGGGACGATCTGTCCGATTTGTACAATCTGAAAATCCATTATTCAATTTGTACAAATGATTGTTCGCCATTCCTGCCGCTTGCTCGACCAGTTGACCAGGGGCTTTCCGGTGGTGGCCCTGACCGGACCACGCCAGTCTGGCAAGACGACACTGGCGCGCCAGGTGTTTGCGGACAAGCCGTACTTCACCCTGGAAGACCTCGAAACGCGTCAGCGGATCGTGTCCGATCCGAGGCAGTTCTTTGCGCACCTGCCTCATGGGGCCGTGCTCGATGAGGTGCAGCGGTGTCCGGAACTTTTTTCCTACCTGCAGGGCGTGGTGGACGAACGTGCACGCATGGGTGAATTCGTCATCACGGGGTCGCAGCAGTTCGGTCTGGTCGAGCGCATCACGCAGTCGCTGGCGGGTCGCGTTGGGCTTGTGCAGCTATTGCCGTTGTCGCTGCCGGAGCTGACCCAGGCCGGATTGGCCGGCCGCACGCTGGAGCAGGTGGTGTGGGCGGGCGGTTACCCGGCGCTTTTCGACCAGCGTCGGCAACTCAGCAGCCCGGGCCAGTGGCTGGGCGCCTACACGGCAACGTATATCGAGCGCGATGTGCGCCAGCTGCTGGGGGTGGCCGATCTGGGCTTGTTTCACCGCTTTGTCCTGATGTGTGCTGCCCGCACGGGGCAACTGCTCAATCTGTCCGCGCTGGCCGCCGATTGCGGCATCAGCCACACCACGGCGCGCAGCTGGTTGACGGTGCTGCAGG
>JANOTG010000439.1:0-4729 GCA_031416215.1 Betaproteobacteria bacterium | reverse complement strand
GTCAAAAAGGCTTCACGACCACCAGCACCACGGCCAACAACAGCAACACGACCGGAAGTTCATTGAACCAGCGGAACCACACATGGCCCCTTGCCATCGAACCCGCCTGAAACCTGCGCAGCAGCACGCCGCACGCATGGTGGTAAGCCACCGTCAGCAGCACCACACCCAGCTTCGCGTACAACCAGCCATTGCCAGGGCCCTGGCCGAACCCGGGAAGCCGCCAGTAGGCGACCCACAACCAGACACCAAACCCCAGCGCCGGCACCGCCAGCACGCCGGAAAACCGATACAACTTCGCGGCCATCAGCAACAAGCGCTGGCGTTCTGCCGTGGAACTGCTTTCGACCATGGCGAGATTGACAAATATGCGCGGCAAATAGAACAAGCCCGCAAACCAGCTCGCCACAAATACGATGTGCAGTGACTTGACCCATAACATGCGGCCAGTTTAGGCCATGGCTGGATGCGCCCAGACATGGGCAATTCCAACAGTGTGAACAGTGGTCGGCCAAAAAAAACCCCAGCACGGTGGCTGGGGGTTAAGCCTCTATTGCTGTCACACATCAAGGCCCCGCTCAGGGAGGAAAAGCGGGGGGCGGTGAACCACCCGACTGCAATCTAGCAAATAACGACCCACCATTCAAGCATTTTGTTACAAAGTTGTCGCAGTGACGACAAACACGGGTAAACCCGTCGTTTCAATGCCGCTGCATCCGTTGCCTGCCGAAAATTGGCTCGGCTGGGTGAACAATCATGGACAATTTCCGCATGACCCAGTTTGCCGCCTACCCCATGGGACGCCCGCGCCGGTTGCGCCGGGACAACTTCACCCGCAATCTGGTGCGTGAAAACACCCTCGGGCCGCACGATCTGATTTACCCGGTGTTTGTGGTCGATGGCGCACAACAGCGCCAAAGTGTCGCCTCCATGCCAGGAGTCGAGCGGCTCAGCCTGGACCTGCTGCTGCCGGTCGCCGCACAATGTGTCGAACTGGGCATCCCGGTGATGGCCCTCTTTCCCGTGGTCGACCCGGCACTCAAGTCGTACGATGGCGCAGAAGCGCTTAATCCGTCCGGCCTGATACCGCGTGTGGTGCGCGCACTCAAACGCGAGTTTCCCGAACTGGGAATCATGACCGATGTCGCGTTGGACCCCTTCACCAGCCATGGGCAGGACGGCTTGCCGAGCCAGGACCCGGCAGAAGGCGGATACATCCTGAACGACGAAACGGTTGCAGTGTTGGTGGAGCAGGCACTCACTCAGGCGCGCGCTGGTGTGGACATTGTGGCCCCGAGCGACATGATGGACGGGCGTGTCGGGGCTATCCGGGCGGCCCTGGAGGCGCACGGCTTCATCCATACACGCATCATGGCCTACAGCGCCAAATACGCCAGCGCCTTTTACGGGCCGTTTCGTGACGCGGTGGGATCCGCGACGAATCTGGGCAAGAGCAACAAGAAGGTGTACCAGATGGACCCGGGCAACAGCGACGAAGCGCTGCGCGAGGTGGCGCTGGACATCGCTGAAGGGGCGGACATGGTCATGGTCAAGCCGGGCATGCCGTATCTTGATGTGGTGCGTCGGGTGAAGGACAAATTCGGTGTACCGACATTCGCCTACCAGGTGAGTGGCGAATACGCCATGCTCAAGGCAGCCGCCCAGCACGGCTGGCTCGACCATGATGCCGTGATGATGGAGAGCCTGCTGGCGTTCAAACGCGCCGGGGCAGACGGGGTGTTGACCTACTTCGCGTTGCAGGCCGCACAGCTGCTGCGCGCACGCTGAACACAGGCCACGCGGCCTTGCAAGCTGATCCGGCGCCAAGACATTAGCCCATGCGCATTTTCCGCATTGATGCTGGCGGCATCACCGAGCAGGACAGCTTGCCAACCGCGCCAGCCGACCAGGGATTCTTCTGGATCGCGTGCGCTCGGGGCGAACTTCAATTGCAGCTTGCCGACGTGCAGGAGGCATTGCAGAATGTCACCGGCAACCAGCTGGTCGATCTGCATGTGAGCGACCTGCTCAATCACCAGCTTCCTTCACGCTACGACTACACCAGCCAGTACGACCTGCTGTTTTTCCGTCGACTGGCCACGGCGGCCGCAACTCCAGAGGACGGAGAGCCAGGCAAGCGCCGTACCGGGCCGCCCGTACTGCGGCGCATCGATACTGCCGTGGTCGGTTGCGCCGTGTTCGACAACCTGCTGCTGACCGTGCATCCGCAAGACTGCGCCGTGGGTGACGTTTTCGCCGCCCGGTTACAGCTGACCGCTGGTGACTCCGCACATGGGGCATTGGCGCGCTGGCCGGCAGGCCCGGCCGACCTCATGTTGCGCCTCGTCAACCAGATGGTCGACGCGTACCTGGAATTGCGCCGCGACCTCAGCCGCCAGCTCGACCATTGGCAGGCCGAGCTGCTGTCGCCGCGGACACGCTTCAACAACTGGGCAGCCCTGCTGGATGCGCGGCTGTCCCTGCATGCACTCGACGAGGTCTGCGAAGACCAGCGTATTGCCGTGCTGGACTGGATCGCCGCGGTGGAAACCTGGCCCACTGCAGACACCGCCACCGCACAACGCGAGCACGACCTGCTCAAGGTGCGCGGGCGCGATGTGCTGGAACATATCGAACGGGTGGTGCGGCACATCCGGCGCCTGGAACAAAACACCGAAACGACAGTGCAGATGCACTTCAATGCCCAGAGCAATCGCACCAGTGAAATCATGCGCACGCTGACTGCGCTCACAGCAGTGTTTCTCCCGCTGAACCTGATTACCGGGTTTTTTGGCATGAACTTCGAATATCTGCCGCTGATCCACCGCGAGGCGGGGCTGTGGTGGGCCGTCGGCATCATGGCCGTGGTGGCGATCGTCTTCTTCGTTGTGCTGCGACGCAAGCGTTATCTGGCACGCAGCGCACGCTGAGCCTGTTTTCTTGCGCGCGGCGGCGGTCGCCGCCGCGTCAGACCCAGGGCTCTGGCAGTTGTTCGGCGGCAAACACCGTCCTGACCGCCGAACGCGCCAACATGCGCTGCAGATAGGGCCCCAGGTGGGCCCTTTCGCGTGCCGGCCGACTGGAAAAACCCCGACTCCAACGGCACAACATCAGGCAATACGGGTCGACCACCGAATAGTCTTCACCCAGCAGCCAGGGGCCTGCGTGCGCCGCGAGTTGGGTATCGATCTGGTCCAGCATCCCTCCGATCTTGGCTTGCGCACAGGTCTGCAGCTCGGCGGCCCCGGCTAAGTCGCCCTCGGCAACCCAACGGTGCGGATAAAAATACAACATCAGTGCTGGTTGGAGCGTGTTGGTCAACCACATCAGCCACTTGTAGCAGTGCGCGCGCGCCGGACTGCCCAGCGGCGGGACCAGACCAGCCGATGGTGCGCCATCCGCGAGATGCAGGCAGATCGCCGCCGCTTCGTACAACACCAGGTCCTCATCAACGTACACCGGAATCTGCCCGTTTGGGTTGAGAGCCATGTATTGCGCCGACCGGTGTGCGTCCTGTGTGCGGTCGACGAGAACCAGGTCGAACGGCTGGCCGATCTCGCGCAGCACCATGTGCGGCGCCATACTGGCATTGCCGGGGTAGTAATGCAGCTGGGGCATGGTTCGTGCTCCCGCGTTCAGTTGCGTGCCAGACGGCGCGCAAGAAACTCCAGCCGATCCTGGCCCCAGAACATCTCGCCGTCGACACAATAGGTTGGTGCACCAAACACCCCGACGGCGATGGCAGCAGCCGTGTTGTCGTCATACTCTTTTTGCACGTCGCCACTGACCGCTTCCTTCACCAACTGCGCCGGCAAGCCTTGTTCCTGCAGCAGTTGCTGCAGCACCAGTGGATCGGCAATGTTGCGCTCCTGTTCCCACACCGCGGCCAACACAGCGCCCGCCAGCCGCAAAGCGCTCTCCGACCCCTGCGCCTGGCGGGCAGCAATGATCAAACGCGCCGCGTCGTCACCGGCCACCGGAAAATACCGGGGCTCCAGGTTCAGGGGAATGGCAAGGTGATCGGCAAACCGCCGAAGTTCCAGCAACCGGTAGGCCTGGCGTTGTGGTGCGCGTTTGCCCAAGGGCAGACCGCCAGACACCGGGAACACGCGACCCAGATCCACCGGTCGCACCCGCACCTCGGCGGCGGCGCCCTGCGCCATGGCAACCAGGCGTGTATGCCCCAGGTAGGTCCACGGGCTTTGCGGCGCAAGGTAGTAGTCAATGGTTCTGCTCACGGAAAAACCTCCCCGGGGCTGCTGGTGTATCGTCAGATGCCTGTCCATTATCCTTATCCCATCCAATGCACCCTGTTGTCCTGATTACTGGTGGCTCGCGCGGCATCGGCGCCGCCACGGCACTGCTGGCAGCACAACACGGATTCCGTGTCGCCGTGAACTACCACCACGATGCCGGGGCGGCAGACGGCGTGGTCCATACGATTCGCAGTTCTGGCGGCACGGCGATGGCAGTGCAAGCCGATGTGGCAGACGAGTCGCAGGTTGCAGCGATGTTCGGGCTGGTTGATGCACAACTGGGCGCACTTTCGGCTTTGGTGAACAACGCCGGCATCGTCGACCGGGCGGCACGGGTGGATGCAATGGATACACAACGCCTGCGCCGCATGTTCGACACCAATGTGCTGGGCAGCTTCTTTTGCGCCCGGCAGGCAATCCGCCGCATGAGCACGCGGTATGGCGGCATGGGCGGCGCGATTGTCAACGTCTCC
>JANOTG010000438.1:0-1876 GCA_031416215.1 Betaproteobacteria bacterium | reverse complement strand
CAGCGACAGCGTCTCGATGCCCTGCAGCACCAGCCAGGCCGAATGCGGGCTCAGGGCGGCGCCAAAATCGCGCAGGCCTTCGCGCCGCGCCCGCAGCAGAAACGCGCCCACCGTGGCTTCATCGGTGAACACCATGTTGTGGAAACCTTCGTAGGGCGCGGCCAGTTCGGCAAAGCGACCGCTGCGGGCGTATTCCGCCGCCCAGTCGAAGGAGCCGCCATCCACCACCAGCCCCGCAATCACCGTGCCGTGTCCGCTGAGAAATTTGGTCGCCGAGTGGTAGACCAGGTCGGCACCATGCTCGAAGGGTTTGAGCAGCCAGGGCGTGGTGAGCGTGGAATCCACCAGCAGGGGCACACCGGCGTCATGGGCGATCGCCGCCACGGTTTCGATGTCCAGCACATCGAGCCCGGGGTTGCCGACGGTTTCGCCAAACAGCAGCCGCGTCTCGGGCCGTATGGCGGCGCGCCAGCCGTCGATGTCACCGGGCTTGACGAAGCTGGTTTGCACACCAAAGCGGCGCAGCGTGTAGTGCAACAGGTTTTGCGAACCGCCGTACAGGGCGGTGGAGGCGACAATATGGCCACCCGAACCCATCAAGGTGGCCACCGCCAGGTGCAGGGCGGCCTGTCCGCTGGCCGTGGTGATGGCGCCCACGCCACCTTCGAGCGCAGCGATGCGCTGCTCCAGCACCGCGTTGGTCGGGTTGCTGATACGCGAATAGACGTGTCCGGCCCGTTCCAGATTGAACAAGGCAGCGGCGTGGTCGCTGGACTCGAACACGAACGAGGTACTCAGGTGGATCGGCACTGCGCGGGCGCCGGTGGTCGGATCGGGGGCGGCACCGGCGTGGAGGGCGAGGGTGTCGAAGCCCGGGTCTGCATAACCTGCCATGGGGTCTCCGTTTTGTCTGGGAAGCCGTGATTGTGGGCTATATTCGGGCACGGGACGCAGCTTTGGAGGCACCATGAAAGTCAGCGACATATTGCGCGTCAAGGGCGGCACCCTCTACACCACCACACCGGACGACCCGCTGGCCACGGCTGCGGCATCGATGGCGGAAAAGGACATCGGCTCGCTGGTGGTGATGGAGCACGGCGACCTGGTCGGCATGTTGACGTTTCGCGAGGTGATCCAGAGCGTGGTGAAGAACGGCGGCACGCTTGGCAACATCACGGTCCGTGCCTCGATGGACGATGCCCCTCTGACCTGCACCATGGAGACCGACCTGGACGAGGTACGGCGCATGATGCTGGAGCGCCACGCCAGGTACCTGCCAGTGATGGACCAACGCATGTTGATGGGCGTGGTGAGTTTCTACGATGTCGCCAAGGCGGTTGTGGAGAGCCAGAACTTCGAAAACAGGATGCTCAAGGCCTATATTCGCGACTGGCCCGACGCGGGTTCGGCGCCTGCCTGAGCAGGGGCTTGTCCCTGTTGCGGACAACTTCCGAGCGGCCCCGACCGCGATGATCGGGCGTCGCGGATAATCCCGACCATGAGCGGCAATACCTTTGGCAACCTGTTCGCCGTGACCAATTTCGGCGAATCCCACGGGCCGGCAATTGGCTGCGTGATTGATGGCTGCCCGCCTGGCATGGCCCTGTGCGAAGCCGATATCCAGGGTGACCTGGACCGGCGCCGGCCCGGCACCTCCAAATATGTAACGCAGCGCAATGAACCGGATGCGGTTGAAATTCTCAGTGGAGTCTATGAAGGGCACACCACAGGTACACCCATCTGCCTGTTGATCCGCAATACCGATCAGCGCAGCAAGGATTACGGCAACATCCTGCAGACATTTCGCCCAGGGCATGCCGACTACACCTACTTCCAGAAATACGGCCTCCGTGACCCGCGTGGCGGCGGGCGCTCG
>JANOTG010000437.1:0-9562 GCA_031416215.1 Betaproteobacteria bacterium | reverse complement strand
AGAAACCGCCGGTGAAGTTGGCCGCGGTCGCCGCCGGGTTGTCCCAGTAGTCCTTCACCACCATCGGCCCCCTGATCCAGATCTCGCCCAGGCTGCCGTAGGGAACTTCGCACCCATCGTCGTCGAAGACGGCGATCTCGGCACAGGCCAGCGCGCGGCCGACGGTGTCACTGTGCAACGCAGTCTCGCCCTGCGGCATCAGGGTCGAGGGTGACGTGGTTTCGGTTGAACCATAACAGTTCATCAGCACCAGACTCGGCAGTTTTTGTGCCAGGGTGTCGATGGTAGCCACCGGCATCGGGGCGCCGCCATAGGCCCCGACACGCCAGGTCGACAGGTCGTGTCGATCAAAATCGTCCTGCAACAGGCACAGTTTGTACATGGCCGGCACCATCAGGCTGTGGGTCATGCGCTCGCGCGCGGCCAACAGCAGGAACTCCGCCGCCTTGAAGGCCGGCATGACGACCAGCTTGCCGGCGCACTGCGCCATCGTCGCCACCAGTGCGACCAGGCCAGTGACATGGCTCAGCGGCACCGCCGCAATCGAGGCATCTCGCTGGCTCAGACCCATGGCGATCTGGTAGTGCAATACCGAGTGCGCAATACCCAGGTGGGTGAGCGTGGCCCCCTTCGGGTTGCCAGTGGTGCCCGAGGTGTACATGATGACTGCAACGTCTTCCTCCTGCACGACGGCCACCGCACTGGCGGCGGAGCCGGTCATGAGCGTGGCGTAGTCGAGAGAGCCGTCGCACCTGCCAAAGCTGACCCGGGTTCGGACGCTGGGGATATCCGCTGCGGCCGGCAGCCGGTCGGCAACATCGGCCTCATGCAGCACCATCGCTGCACCGCAGTGGTTGATCATGTAGGCCAGCCCAGGCGTTTGTTCCCGGATGCTGATCGGCACCGATATGGCGCCGAGCCGGGCAATGGCGAACAAGGTGCTCACAAATTCAGTGCGGTTGCCGATCAACATCGCGACCCGGTCACCAGCGCCGATGCCGTGGCGTGCCATGCCAGCGGCAAGCCGTACCGTCTGCTCCTGAAGTTCGGCCCAGGTCAGGCGCTGCGCACCACACACCAGGGCTTCGCGACCTGGTGCCGCGTTGCAGGCCGTGGTGAGCAGTTGGTACAGACTGCGCGCACGCTCGGCGAAACAGCGCACCACCCGGTCCCCATAGTGTGATTCCAGCCGCGTCAGTGGCCAGGCGTCGTCCCATTGCTTCATCATCATCCTCTCAGGCATCCGACGGCAGACGGCCGCAGACGAACTCCATGGCTCGTGCGGCGAAGGCCGGGCACAACTGGCCGACCTCGGCGGCGTTGCCTGACACGGCACTGCCCTGCGCCGCGCGCCCTGCGATGCCCTCAAAAATGACGGCCAACCGAAACAGGGCGAACGCCATATGAAAGCCCGTCACGGCATCAGCGCGACCGGCGTGCTGGTTGTAGTGGCGCAGATACTCCGCCTGCGGAGGAATACCCAGCGCCTCCAGGTCCAGGCCTCGCAGGCCACCGTATTCGGTCGGCAACGTGTGGTAGGCGATGCAGTTGAACGCCACGTCGGCCAGCGGGTGGCCCAGCGTCGAGAGCTCCCAGTCCAACACGCCCACCACATGCGGCGCGCTGGGGTGGAACATCAGGTTGCCCAGACGGTAGTCACCGTGGCTGATCGAGGTCTGCGCCTCCTCGGGAACATTCGCGCAAAGCCATTGGATCAAATGCTCCACATCGGCGTTTTCGCGTGTGCGCGACGCCACCCACTGGCGACTCCAGCGTGCGATCTGCCGGGTGAAATAACCGCCGGCGCGCCCGTAGTCGGCCAGCCCGATGGCGGCCCAATCAACCCGGTGCAACTGCGCCAATGTCGCCGCCATCGCCAGATACACCGCGCGGCGTTCACCGGGCGCCAGGCCTGGCGCTGCGCAGTTCGGGAAAACGCGTCCCTGCAGCCGCTCCATCAGGTAAAACGGCGTGCCGACCACATCTCGTCCGGCATGGAACAGCAGTACCCTGGGTACCGGTACCGCAGTGCCGGCCAGCGCTTGCAGGACACGGGCCTCGCGGTCCACGGCATGGGCCGATTGCAATACCTCACCGTCAGGCTGTTTGCGCAGCACCATGGACTGATTGTCGAAACTGACAAAAAACGTCGGGTTGGACTGGCCGCCGGCAACGGGCTCCAGCCGCATCGGGCCTTCCAGACCGGCGATGGCACCGCGCAGAAAACTCTCCAGCCGCTGTTTCATGCCGCCTCGGATGCAATGTCCATGTCCAGCAACAGCCAGATGGCGGCCTTCTGCCAGTGCAGGCCAGGTCGCAGCGTGGCGTAGACGCCGCCTGCCAGGGCCTCGGGCGCGACAAACTTGAGCGCACGCAGGCCATCCAGTTCATAACGCACAACCGGACCGGGAACCACCCGGTTCAGCGTTGTGCGCACGGTGTTCGCATCCAGTTCGCGCTTGATCAGGGCATAAGCCACCTCGTCGCGGGCGACCAGGGTCAGGTCGAGCACATTGCCCTTGTCGCCGGCGCGGCCGGTGGCGATGTCGCCTACCCGCATCACAACGCCCTCCAGCCGGTGCGGGCTGCAGTTTTACTGCGCCATGGCGCCCTGTTCCGGGATGCGGTGTGGAACGTCATGATGTACTCCACTCGATGTGCGTCTGCACCCGGTCATGGGCGATGAATCCGTCCAGCACCTCGATACGCGCACGGCGCTCACTGCGAACGCTGCAACCACCCGCCGGCCCGGAAAGGGTGAGTGCATAGACTTCGTCTTCAATGGTCTGTGCGGCCTCGGCGTCGTCACACCGCGCAGATACATGCACGCGCAATTCAGCCGGCGGTGTTGCATGTACGGGTGAGCCCGCACGCAGGATCGAATTGACACCCACCAGGTCGATGGCGATGTCGTCGTCACTCCAGGGGCCCAGACGCCGACGCAGTGTCTCGGCCGCACGCTGTGCTCTCGCGAAGGCGCCCACACCGGCAAATCCGATCTCGGCGTCGGCGATGAAGCCCGGCAGCTCAAGGAAGCCGGCGACCTTTAATGTCGGCGGCGGCCCGGGCGTTCGCGCGCCCGACATCAACACACGGTTGTGGCCGATCTGCTCGAAACGGATCGCTGAAAAATCCAGGATCAGGTCGGGCGTCGCATACCGCGACGGGTCATGCACCTCGTACAGCAGTTGCAGGGTGCAGGTATCGGCATTGAGGATACCGGGCGCGCCGTCGAGCAGGGCGATTTCAGCGCTGCCATCGGCATGGATGTGCGCCAGCGGGTAACCCAGGTTGGCATAGTCGTCGGCCGACAGCAAAGCCTGACCAATCGGATCATAGTTACCGCCGCTGAGCTGGCCGCCACACTCCAGCAGGTGCCCGACGGCGATGGCGCCGGCCAGCGCGTTGGCTCCCGGGTCGAGGTGGTGCATGGCCGCTGCCGCAAACAAGGCCGAGTCGGCGACGCGGCCGGTCACCACCACCTGGGCTCCGGCGTCCAGGGCGTCGGCTAGTGCCGCAGCACCCAGGTAGGCGTGGGCTCCAAGCAACCTGCCGCGTACCGGGGCAGTCCAGGCGATGTGTTCATTCTGGTGCAGCACATCGTCGCCGATCACCGCGGCAACCCGCACGCCCTTGCAGCCCAGTTCTGCCGCGAGCCGCGCGATGGCCAGGCCTGCGGCGTGCGGGTTGGCTGCACCAAGGTTGGACACGATGCGGCAACGATTGGCCATCGCCACCGGCAGCAACGGCGTGAGACGTCGGCGCAAACGCGGGTCGGCACCGGCAGACGCATTTTCGGCGCGCGCCTTGATGGCGGGCACCAGCGTGCGTTCGGCCAGGCATTCGAGGGCGACGGTGTCCACCTTGCCCGACGCCGCCAGCGCCACTGCCGGGTCCACCCTGTCACCGGCAAACCCGGCACCGGCGCCAACACTGCAGACGACGCGTCGCGTAGGGGCCATAACGCTACAACCCCATGTAGCTGCGTTGTACATCCGGGTCGTGCAGTAGGTCCTCGCCGCGGCCGGACTTCAAGATTGCACCGTGTTCGATGATGTAACCACGGCTGCACAGGCGCAGGGCGTTGCCCACGTTCTGTTCCACCAGCAACACCGACAGCCCCTTGGATTGCACCAGTGCACTGACCATCTCGAACACCTTGTCCACCATGATCGGTGCCAGACCCAGCGAGGGTTCATCGAGCATCAGCAACTTGGGTCGCGCCATCATGGCGCGCGCCACCGCGCACATCTGCCGCTCCCCGCCCGACAGGCGTCCCGCCAGCTGGGTGCGTCGCTCGGCCAGAATCGGAAACAGGCCCATCACCTCCTCCAGCGACTCGGCAAGGTGTTTGCGCGCGGCACTGTGGTAGGCGCCAAGCTCGAGGTTCTCCAGCACGGTCATGAAAGGGAACAACCGGCCGCCCTCGGGCACCATCACCAGCCCGCGCTCAGCAGCCTTGTGCGCCGGCACATTGGTGACATCCTGCCCGTCGAAGCTCACCCGACCGGCGCGCGCCTGCAAATGGCCACCGATGGTGAGCAACAGGGTCGTCTTGCCCGCGCCATTGGCGCCCACCACCGAGACAATCTCGCCGCGTCCCACTTCGACGCGAACACTGTCGAGCACCGGCAACTCACCATAACCCGAGAACAGGTCCTCGACCAGCAAAATCGAACTCATGGTGTGATTCCCTTCAGCTCTTCGACCTTGTGCCCGTCACCCAGGTAGGCCTTGACGACTGCGGGCGAGTTCAGGATCTGCTCGGCCGTGCCCTCGGCAATCAGGCGCCCGCGGTCCAGCACCACCACCCGCTCGGAGAATGCCCGCACGACCTTGAGGTTGTGCTCGATGATCAGAAAGGTCAGGCCGGTACCATGCAGCCCTTTGAGCAGATCGATGGCCTGGCCGACTTCGCTCTGGTTCAGGCCGGCCATCACCTCGTCGAGCAACAGGATTTCGGGCTCCAGTGCCAGGGCCCTGGCAACTTCCAGCCGACGCCGCTCGCTCAGGGTCAGGTCACCGGCACGGCGCCGTGCATGCTGCAGCAGACCTACCTTCTCCAGCACCGCCATCGCCTTGTCCCGCGCCACCGACAACTTGCGGTGGCGCATGAAGGCACCGATCATCACGTTCTCCAGCGCATTGAGCGCAATCAGCGGCTTGGAGATCTGGAAGGTGCGGCCCATGCCCAGTTGCGCACGCTCGTGCGGTGCGAGGCGGTTGATCTGCTCGCCACGCAGGCGTACCTCACCAGCGGTCGGCGCCAACTGGCCGGTGAGCAGATTGAAGAACGTGGTCTTGCCGGCGCCGTTGGGGCCGATGATGCTGACAATTTCGCCCTTGGTGACCGCCAGCGATACCTCGTCAACCGCCTTGAGCCCCAGGAAATGTTTGCTCGCGCCGGTGACGTCCAACAGTGGCTGGTTCATTTTCCGCCCCCCCCTTTGCGGCGCAATCGGGCCACCAGGTCCTCGATGGCGCCCACCACGCCGCGTTTCATGAACAATGCCGCGAGCACCATCAGCAGCCCGAGAATAGCCAGGCTCAGCCCCGGTATGGCGTTGGCAAGTTCGGCACGCAGGAAATTCTCGAACGGAATGATCAGCGCGGCACCCAGTAGCGGGCCGGCGATGGTGCCGACGCCACCGATCAGCGACAGCAGGGCGAATTTGACTCCCACCTCCTGCAGATTGAAGATGGTGGGCGGGTCGATGAACCGCAGGTACATCGCGAACAAGGTGCCGCCTATGGCGGTCAGGCCGGCGCTCAGCGCCATTCCGCGCAGCTTCACGCCCAGCACGTCGATGCCTGACGCCCTGGCGGCGTCTTCGTCCTCACGCACCGCCAGCAGGTAATAACCCAGTCGGCTGCGCCGCAAGATGATGGTGATGCCGATCACCAGGGCGGCAAACCCGAACATCAACAATGCGTATTGCCAGCGCTCCCGAAAGATCATGTTTTCCAGCCCCGCCTTGAACGGGATCATGATGCCGCGCGGCCCACCGGTGACCGACTCGAAGTTGTGGGCGATGACAAACGCCACCTCGTTGAAGGCCAGTGTGGCGATGGCGAAAAACGGACCACGCAGGCGGAAGGTCGGCCACGAAATCAGCATGGCCACTGCGGCGGCAAATGCCGCAACGGGCAACACGGTGACCCAGGGCGACAGGTCATACGCCACGTACAGCCTGGCTGCTCCATAGGCGCCAATGCCGAAGAACACGCCGTGACCCAGTGAAAACTGTCCGCCAAACCCGCCAATGATGTTCCAGGCGGCGGCCAGGCCACCCATCAGGTAAGTGAAGGCGATGATGTTGAGCCAGTGCGCGTCATCCACCAGCAGGGCCAGCGGCAGCAACAGGGCCGCCATGCCGAGTACGTACTTCGTGAAAGCGCGCTGGCCGGACTCGATGCCGGAATCCACGCTCGTCATGCCACCGACGGCGTGACCGGGGTTGTCAGTTTTGTTCACGGAATCCCACCTCTTCCGCACCCACCTGGCCCATCAGGCCCGACGGACGCACGATCAACACCACCAGAAAGATGATGAACCAGATGGCGTTTTTCACCGCCGGATCGATGTAGTAGCCGGCAAAGGCCTCCACCACGCCGACGATCAGGCCACCGATGTACGCGCCCCAGACGCTGCCCAGGCCACCCAGCACCACCACGGCAAAGGCTGCCAGGATGAAATTGCCGCCCACGCCGGGCGTGATCGAATAGATCGGCGTGAGCAAGGCACCCGCCATGCCCGCCAGCGCCGCGCCGACGCCAAAGGTGAGCAGAAAGGTCCGCTCGACGTTGATGCCCATGGCGCGCGCCGCCCGCTTGTCCTGCGTCACGGCCCGGATCGACTTGCCCGTCATGGTGTGGCGCAAAAAAAGGTGCAGGCCGATGGTGACCAGGGTGGTCGCACCAAACACCACCAGCCGCACCACGCTGATGCGCAGATCACCCACCGTGATCACGCTGGAGCCAACCTGTCCGCCGATGCTGAATGCCTCGCCCTTGGATACACCGAGCATGATGTTCTGGAACATCATCAGCAGGCCAAAGGTGGCGAAGA
Organism: Betaproteobacteria bacterium; assembly: GCA_031416215.1. GTDB lineage: Bacteria > Pseudomonadota > Gammaproteobacteria > Burkholderiales > Burkholderiaceae_C > CAISIP01. The sequence continues at coordinate 2,493 of JANOTG010000437.1, read as the reverse complement.
TCTGCATGTTGGACTCGTTGTGCAGCGGCTGTATCACCAGGCGCTGCATCGCCACCCCGATCAACCCGACCAGCGGCGCCACAAAGAACACCGAGAGATAGGGGTTGAGACCCAGGTAGGCAAAGGCGTAATAACTGCCGAACATGCCGAACATGACCAGTTCGCCCTGGGCGAAATTGACGATGCGCACGACGCCAAAAATCAGGTTCAACCCGATGCTGACCAGGCCGTAGATGCCCCCCAGCAACAAGCCGAACACCAACACATTGAGAATTTGATCCATTGCTCGCTTTCTTCAGGCTTTGCCCAATACGTATCCGACCCTGGGAAAATGCACATGCAGCGTGCCCGCGCGCGGGTCGACGCGCCGCAGGCTGAAATGGGTGCGTGTTGCCGCCACCAGATCACCCTCGGTCGTTTCTGCGCCAAAACTCTCGGCGCGTATGCTGACCCGGCTGCCCAGGGGGATGCCGTGGTCGTCCAGGACGATGCTGTCTTGCAGCAGCCCCTGGCCTGGCGGCGCCGGCTGCGCTGCAGCGGCGACTGCAATCGCCGCCAGTGCATCGATGTCTTGCCGGGGTGCATGGCCGATCGCCTGCATACGCTCCATCCAGGCTGCCAGTTCTGGCACGGTCTGCAGACAGTCAGCACTTTGTGGCGAGCGAATGCGGGTAAACCACAGGCTGTGGTAGACCGAAAAATCGGCGATACAGGGCGCATCCCCGAGCAGAAAGGCCTGGTGTTGCAGCATGTTCGACAGACGTCGCAGATACGAACGCGCTGCGGCCGTTGCGTCAGGCGCGCGCGGTCGTACCATCGGCCCGAACATCGCGTTGCGGTCGGCCATGAATGCATCCGCTGCCTCTGGCGCTCCGGCATACCTGTGGGCTGCCGGTTTGGGGCCGGCGATCAGCGTCCAGAAGAGGGTGCTGTCGGCCCATTGCGCCAGAATGCGGCCAAGTCCTTTGACCGGGGCCGGGTACAGGCTGGGGTCGGGCCGAAGATGCTCCAGCACATCGCAAATCAGCGCGGTGTCGCAGAAGATGTCGGCCCCGACCTGCAGCACCGGTGTGCGGCGGTAACCGCCGGTCAGCGCCACCAGGTCCGGCTTCGGGCTGATGGCCGGGATGGTCACCGATTGCCAGGGCAGCTGCTTGTAGCCGAGCACCAGGCGGATCTTCTCGGAGAACGGTGATGTCGCAAAGTGGTGCAGGATGGGCGTGGTCATGTGCGCTCTTTCAACCTAAGCGCATCCCGCGCGTCGAAACCACGCAAGCGCCGTGCCAGTATCAGCGTAATCGCCAGTTCCGCCACCGGCGCCGCATTCGATCCCGCGGGTTTCGCCGGTGTCAGACCACGCCGTCGCACCACCGATGCCCACACGTCCATACAGGCGACCCGATGCGTCATGGCGCGGGCTCCTGTGCCGGACAATGGCTGCAGACCATGGTGGCGGTTGTCCGGGTTGCCTGGCTCAGGGACGGGCGAGTGGCTTGAGGACGGCGCCCGGCAGCACTGCGGTCTTCGGGAACACCGTCACCAATTTGCCACCCTGCCATTGCGAAGCGGTGAACTGTGCACGGACGTTCTGGAAGGTGTCATTGAACTTGGCACCAAAGCCCGACGGATAGGTGTTCTCCGGCGTATCCATCTTGGCTGCGGCGGCCTGCACCTTGTTCATGTCCACACCACCTGCCGCCTTCAGGGCCTCGGTCATGATCAGGAAGCCGGAGTAAGCCGCCATGCCCTGCGGCGCCACGGGGTCGCTTTTGTATTTGGCGCGGTAAGCGTCCAGATAGGCCTTGTTGCCGGGGCCGAACTTGTCCGTGATGTCATTACGTGGGTAACCGACCACGAGGATGCCTTCCATCGACGCGGCGCCCAGCGCCTGCAACGTTTCCGGTGTGTCACCGGTCCCGACGAACAGGATGGCTGCCGGCTTGAAGCCCTGCTCGCGCGCAGTACGCAACAACAGGTTGCCGTCGGGCACATAACCGGTCTGGATCAGGATATCCGGATCGGCCTTCTTGGCACGCAGAACGGTGTCGTTGAGGTCGATGGTATTGGAGGCATGGGATCCGACACCCACGACCTTGGCGCCAAAGGCCTCCAGGATGCGTTTCTGGCCCTGCGCAATCGAGGTGCCGTAGATCGACTCCTCATGCTCGATCCAGATCTTGAGGTCCTTGATGTCCTTCTTCAGCGCCGGGGCGATGAGGTCGCGCACCGCCGCCGACGAGGTATTGGCAAAGGCGCCGCCGTCCGGTCCGCTGCGAATGAAGTTGGGCAACTTGCGCTCGGTCAGAATCTGCGCCACCGCATTGGTTTCCCAGTAAAGCTTGTTGTAGCGCAGGGCGGCGTCACTGGCGGTGAGCGAGATGCCGCTGATGTAGGTGCCGACAAACATGTCGACCTTTTCCTTGTTGACCAGTTGCTCGACCGTCGTGATGCCCTGCTGCGCGTTGGTCACGTCGCCGCGGATGAGTTCGAGCT
>JANOTG010000436.1:0-5618 GCA_031416215.1 Betaproteobacteria bacterium | reverse complement strand
AGCGGCTGCGTTATGCAGGGGTGAACTAAGAGGATCGGGCACTGCTGCTGGGGCACGCGATTGAAGGGATGCCACAGCACTACGCGACGGCGACCGTCGCCCTCCTGGAGGACGCCGACAACCGGGTGCAGCACACGGTGGACCGCACCACGCTCCTGCGCGTGGTCAACGGCTAAAGGTGACAGTCACGCAAGAAGTCACGCAGGGGAGAAAGGGAGGCGGCACGGTCACCAATTGACGGCCCTCTGGAGAGTGATGGTGCGGCTGGCGGGGATCGAACCCACGACCCTTGGCTTCGGAGGCCAATACTCTATCCACTGAGCTACAGCCGCGCCTGGCAGAGGGGGCATTGTAGAAGGTTTGTGCGGGGGCGACGGCTATAATTCAGGGTTGATTGAGACGCCCCCAGACTATTGAGGACACCATGAGCGACAACAGCCACGAGGAAGAACACACGGGCCCCATCAAGACCCCCAAACAGCTGTTGATGACGGTGTTTCTGTCGTTTGTAGCCCCAGTGATCATCATCATCGGGCTGGTGTATTTTGTGGTCTCCAGCAACAAGCCGGCGGCAGGCTCGGTGAATATGGAAAAGGCTATCGCGCAACGGATACAGAAGGTCGGCACGGTGGAAATACGTGACGCGAACCGCGAGTTGAAGTCGGGGGAAGACGTGTACAAGGTGCAATGCACCGCTTGCCACGCCGCCGGTGTTGCCGGGGCACCCAAGCTGGGCGACGTGGCCGCCTGGGCACCCCGTATTGCCACCGGCCTGGAAACACTGATCACGTCGGTCATGAAGGGCAAAGGCGCGATGGGCGCACAGGGAGGCGGTGACTTCGAAGACCTCGAAATTGCGCGTGCCGTGGTCTACATGGCCAACGCCGGCGGCGCCAAGTTCGAGGCACCGAAGAAGCCAGCCGCAGCGGCCTCCAACTGAAGAGTCGCCGGTTAAACCCCAAGCAAGCCGGCGGCCTGCAACGCCTTGGGGCTTTTGATAAATCCAAAACGCTGCGGCAAATCGACCTCAGCCACCGGCACCGGCACCCACAACCCTGACTCGATCGCATCTGCTGCGCCGAGCATGTCCTGTGTGTGGACGACGCCAAAACCAATATCCGCCTCCAGATAGACACGCCCGGTATCGTCCACCACACAGCGTTGTACCCGGGCCGTCCGTCCGGTATGGCTGGTCACCGTGAAGTCACTCGCGACCCGCATCACCCAAGGCGTTGCTTCCAGCTCCACATAGACCCGTTGCGGCCCGTTCTGGAAAAACCATTGCCCGCTGTAGTCTGATTCGTAATTGCGCTGGATAAAGGCCACCAGCTTCTCGTGCTTGAGCAGCGAGCCTTTGCTCTGCACCGTGCCGTCGGCGAACGGCCCCAGTGCCTGGATACGATCGTCACGCATGTACCAGTTGCCACGTGCGTCCAGGCCAAGCCAGCCGTAACAATGCGGCACGTTGGGCCACTTGGCGAGCGCCTGTTTGACGATGTCATCCATGACGCCAATTATGGTGGGTTGGCAATGCCCTTGCCGGCGCCAATCCGGCGCAGCAGCCAGTCGCCCACCGCCTCGGGCATGGCGCGCACATGACCCGGCCAGGCTCCCTGGGCGAACCCCACATGGCCGCCGTGCGCAGGTTGCCACAGCTGCACATGTTTCCCGACCGAGCCTGGCAACGGCAGGCTGGACGCCGGCACAAACGGGTCATTGAGCGCATTCACCAGCAGGGCCGGCACGGCGATGTCGGCCAGCACTGGTTTGGCCGACGCGCGGGACCAATAATCGTCCGTATCCTTGAACCCATGTACGGGTGCGGTAAATATGTTGTCGAAGTCGTACAGGTCACGTGCTGCGGCCAGCGCCTGGACATCGAACAAGCCGGGGTGCTGTGCAAGTTTGCGCAGGGCCTTGGGTTTCATGGACTTGAGGAACATCGGCGTGTACACCAAGCGGTTGAAGCCGCGCCCGATGGCGTGGCCACCGGCGGCGAGGTCCAGCGGAGAACAGACCGACGCGACGGCGCCCAGCTGTGCGGCAGCCGTCATGCCCATTTCGCCGGCCCAGCGCATCAACGCGTTGCCACCGAGCGAGACCCCGACCGCCGCGATCGGGCCTGCATGCACACGGCGGAACCGTCTGAGCATCCAGTCAATTTCTTCAAAATCACCCGAGTGGTAGGCCCTTGGCCCCAGGTTGAGTTCGCCACTGCAGCCACGAAAGTGCACCACGGCAAAGGCGGCGCCGCGCTCACGCGCAACATCGGCAAAGGCCTGCGCGTAATGGCTGGATGACGAGCCCTCCAGACCATGAAACAACACCAGCAGAGGGCGCACCGCAGGAGACTCAGAGGCGGTGGCATCGGTCAACCAGTCGATGTCCACAAAGTCCTGGTCTGGTGTGTCCCAGCGTTCACGTCGCCACCGCAGGGGAGGGCCGAAGACACGCCGACCAACCAGGGCGGGCCAAATGGTTTGCAGGTTTCCGCCAGGCAGCCAAACCGGGGCCCGGTAATTCACGCCAGGGGCCCGCCGGCTGTTACACACATCGGCCGCACCGCCATCAATGCAGCACCTGCGGCGAGTCGTTGATTTCCTGGGCCTCGCTCTCGCTACCCGGGCTGGCATGGTGGACCACCATGCGCCAGCCCTGCGCCGTCTTGTGGTAGACGTTGGTGGCCAGTACATAGGCTTGGGTCGGGCCGCTGTCCGACATCACTTCCACACGCTCCAGCACGTTATGCACCACGCTGGCCAGGGCTTCGACCTTGCGCACATGCTGCGGCCAGGCACGAATGCTGCCATTTGAAAAAATGGCTTCGAAGGTGGCCCGGATGGCAACCACGCCGACAATTCGCGGTCCACCGGGATGTACACAGACAACCTCGTCGTCATCCGCCCAGCAGGCCATCAGGCGCTCAATGTCTGCGCTCTGCAAGGCCTCATAGAAGCTGGCCTCGATGTCGTCAGCCGAACCACCAACCATGGCGGCGCGGGATTTGGCTTTGGGCATGTGTGTTCCGGCCGGCGGAGGCCTTGAAATCAGTTTGCTGGCGTCCCACCTATGCTACCGTTGATCCGCACCTGGTGGTGCTCGAACCAAAAGAGGACATCATGAAGCGCTGGATTCTGGTTATTGTGGCGGCACTCGGGCTCAGTGGCTGCGGCTACAACGATTTTCAACGACTGGACGAACAGTCCAAGGCGGCCTGGAGCGAAGTACTGAACCAGTACCAGCGGCGCGCCGATCTGGTGCCAAACATCGTCGCCACCGTCAAGGGGGAGGCGGCTTTCGAGCAGGAGACACTGACCAAGGTGATAGAAGCCCGCGCCAAGGCCACCTCCATCCAGGTGACGCCTGAAACGCTGAACAACCCGGAGGCGTTCAAGAAATTCCAGTCAGCGCAAGGTGAGCTCGGCAGTGCCTTGAGTCGCCTCATGGTGGTGTCGGAGCAATACCCCAACCTGAAGGCGAACCAGGGATTCTCGGACCTGCGCGTGCAGCTCGAGGGCACAGAAAACCGTATCACGGTGGCACGCAACCGCTATATCAAGGCGATCGAGGAATACAACGTGCTGGCGCGCAGCTTCCCCAGCAACCTGACCGCCATGGTGTTCAGCTATCAGCCCAAGCCTGGCTTCACTGTGGCCAATGAGGCGCAGATTGCCGTGCCGCCGACCGTGGACTTCACCAAGAAGTAGCTACGCCATTGCTGCGCCGCGCTTGATCCAGGCCGCCATGGCAACTGGTACCGCAACACGCTGGTTGTCTGCCCTGTTGCAGGCCGTGGTTTGGGTCATCCTGTTGCCGGCGGCAGGGCATGCGCTGGCACAGGACATAGTGCCGGTGCCAGTACTCACAGGCCGGGTGATGGACGGCACCGGCACCCTGAGCGCCACGCAGATCGCAGCGTTGGACGTCAAACTGCAGCAGCTCGAAGCCGCCAAGGGCTCACAGTTGGTTGTGCTCATGGTTCCGACCACGGTGCCCGAAGACATGGCGTCCTTCGCCAATCGGGTCGCGAACGAATGGAAGATCGGGCGACGCGCAGTGGGGGACGGTGTGCTGCTCATCGTGGCAAAAAACGATCGCACGCTGCGCATCGAGGTGGCCAAGACACTGGAGGGTGCGATTCCGGATCTGGCGGCCAAGCGCATCATCGACAACGCGATAACCCCGCGTTTCAAGCAGGGGGATTTCGCCGGCGGCTTGGATGCCGGTGTGACCCAGATCGCTGCGCTGGTGAAGGGTGAAGCCTTGCCCGAGCCCGGCGCAAAACAAGCCGGCGCAGGCAAGACGCCCCGATTCGAATGGATGGATCTGCTGATCTTTGTGGTCTTCGCACTGCCTGTCGGTGCCAATGTGGCGCGCAGCATTTTCGGCCGCAAGCTGGGATCGCTGGCTATCGGCGCCGGCGTCGGGGTCCTGGCGCTGGTCTTCACGGCCAGCATGTTGATTGCCGGGGTAGCTGGCGCAGTTGCCTTGTTGTTCACCCTGCTCAGCGGCTCATCCGGCCTGGCGCGCAGCAGTCGTGGCGGCCACGGTTTCCCCGGCTTTGGTGGCGGCAGCGGTGGATGGGGCGGCAGTGGCGGTGGCTTCAGCTCGGGTGGTGGCGGCGATTTTGGCGGCGGCGGGGCATCGGGCCGCTGGTAGCGGGGAGCATATGTTCAAACGCATCATCACCGTTCTGAGGCATCGTTGGACTGACGACTCCGACGTCCGGCGCAGTTTGCCGCCCGACATGCTCGCGCGGCTGGCTGAGCGTGTCAGCGCAAGTGAGCGCATGCATACGGGCGAGATCCGATTTTGCATTGAAGCCAGTCTGCCGTTGACTTATCTCTGGAGACACCTGTGGCACGGGATTCCGGTGTCGGAGCTGACCCGTCAGCGGGCGACGATGCAGTTTGGCCGCATGCGCGTCTGGGACACCGAAAGCAACAACGGCGTATTGATTTATTTGCTGCTGGTTGAGCGCAAGATCGAGCTGCTGGCAGATCGGGGAGTCAACGCCGTCGTGCGGGCAGAGCAATGGCAAGCCATGGTGCAACACATGGCGCAGACGTTTGCCAGCGGCCGATTCGAGGACGGCTTGACACAGGCTCTGCAGGAAGTGTCGGCACCCTTGGTACAGCACTTCCCGGCACGCCCGGGCTCGCCCAACCCGAACGAATTGCCGGATCACCCCGCTGTTGGCTAAGCAGGCTCCGGCTTGCGGCGGTCTGCAAAAAGCACGAAGCCCCTGCAGTTCGGACCACCGGGGCTGTGTTATCGCTGGCGTCGCGCCAGCGCAAGGTGTTTCAGCGCTTTTGGCGGTACTTGCGCAGGGCCGCGATTTGCGCTGCCATCACAGCCAGCTCAGACTGCGCCTTGGCGATGTCGAGCTCGCCCTTGGCGTTTTTCAGCGCTTCCTCTGCCGCGAGTTTGGCCGCATTGGCCTTTTCGTCGTCGAGATCCTTGCCGCGCACGGCAGTGTCTGACAACACGGTAACGCCATGCGGCTGCACTTCGAGAATGCCGCCAGCGACGAATACAAACTCTTCCGAGCCATCCGCCATTTCAATACGCACCGAGCCCGCCTTGATGCGTGTGATCAATGGTGTGTGGCGCGGGTA
>JANOTG010000435.1:0-2392 GCA_031416215.1 Betaproteobacteria bacterium | reverse complement strand
ATGGCGCGCGGTGCGCCTCTGTGGCGCTGAGGAGCGCAGGGCTTGCGGCCAGCGCGAAGCGCGTTCGTGCTCATTCTCATCGCGGCTGTCTGAGCGTAGAGAGCGCAGCGAACGCAGCGAGTTCCGCGATGCGGCCGCAAGTCCGAGCACCACAAGGCAGTCTGCGCGTTCAGCGCCAGACCGCCACAGTGAAGCGCCGCGGGCTGTCCCCACGGGCCAGTGCCGCCCCCTTGCGACGGTATGCCGCGACGCGCGCCAAAGCAATGCACGGTGAGAGGAAACCTACGCCCGCAACGGGCCGGTTGCCGCCCCTGTGCGAGAGCCGGCGTCAAAATGCTGGGGTTGACAATGAACCGCAAGCTGTCTCCAGCCCCACGAACCCAGGAACATCCATGGACAAAAATCGCCCCAACATCCTGGTCATCATGGCCGACCAGATGGCGGCTCCGCTGTTGCCGATGCACGACCCGCGCTCGGTCATGAAGATGCCGCACCTGGGCGCACTGGCGGCGGCTGGTGTGGTGTTTGACTCAGCGTATTGCAACAGCCCGCTGTGTGCGCCGTCGCGCTTCAGCCTGGTCAGCGGGCAACTGCCGTCGAAGATCGGTGCCTACGACAACGCCGCGGATTTTGCGGCCGATGTGCCGACCTACGCGCATTACCTGCGCCGGCTCGGTTACCGTACCGCGTTGTCGGGCAAGATGCATTTTTGCGGGCCGGACCAGCTCCATGGTTATGAGGAGCGGCTGACCAGCGACATCTACCCCGCCGACTACGGCTGGGCGGTGAACTGGGACGCGCCCGATGTGCGCGCCAGCTGGTACCACAACATGTCGTCGGTGCTGCAGGCTGGCCCCTGCGTGCGCACCAACCAGCTCGACTTCGACGAGGAGGTGATGTTTCGCGCCCGGCAGTACCTGTATGACCATGTGCGCAACACGCCGCCGCAGCCGTTTTGCCTGACCGTGTCGATGACCCATCCACACGACCCCTACACCATCCCGAAGGAGTTCTGGGAGCTGTATGACGACGCCGAAATACCGATGCCGGGCGTGCGCATCGCGCAGCAGCAGCAAGACCCGCAGTCACAACGCATCCTGAAAGTGATCGACCTGTGGGGCAGGGAGATGCCCGACGAAGCCATCCGGCGCGCCCGGCGTGCCTACTTCGGCGCCTGCAGCTACATCGACGCCAACATCGGCAAACTGGTCCAGACGCTGGCCGATTGTGGCCTGACGGACGACACCATCATCGTGTTCTCGGGCGACCACGGCGACATGCTGGGTGAGCGCAGCCTCTGGTACAAGATGCACTGGTTCGAGATGGCAGCGCGGGTGCCCCTGGTGGTGCACGCACCCGGGCGATTCGCGCCGCGCCGGGTGGCTGGCAGTGTGTCAGGCGTCGATCTGCTGCCGACCTTGGTCGAGCTGGCGGGTGGCCAGCTGGACCCGTTGTTGCCACTGGACGGCCGTTCCTTGCTGCCGCATCTGCAAGGCTCGGCTGGGCACGATGAAGTGATCGGCGAATACATGGCCGAGGGTACTCAGGCGCCTTTGGTCATGATCCGGCGCGGCCCCTGGAAGTTCATCCACGCGCCAGGTGATCCGCCGCTGTTGTTCAATCTGCACAGCGACCCGCAGGAACTGCACAACCTGGCTGTGGTGTCCGAAAACGCCGCGCTGCTGGCCAGCTTGCTGGCGGAATGCGGCCGGCGCTGGGACATGCCCGCGCTGCATGCCCAGGTGCTGGCGAGCCAGCGCCGGCGGCGTTTTGTCGATGCCGCCCTGGCACAGGGCAAACGCAGCAGCTGGGACCACCAGCCGATGGTGGATGCCAGCCAGCAGTACATGCGCAACCACATCGACCTGGACGACCTGGAGCGCCGGGCACGTTACCCCAGGCCCTGAGGCGCCAGATGGGCGGTGGCGCTGGTGCGTCAGGATATGCCTGGGGTGGGCGCAGTACCACCTGGCGGCAACTGGCGCCCATGGGTAGTCCGCGATGGCGGCGGGTCGCAGATCCCGCGCGCCCCGCGCGACATGCCCATGGCGATGCCGATGGGCACAGCGGTCAGGCTGCTGCACTCGCCGTGGTGCGGGCCATCGAATCGCGAATAACGTTCGCAATTGCCACGCAATCAGACTGGCCCAAGGTCAGAGGCAGGCGCATGTCACACAGCCTGCCCAAGACGCGCTCTGCGTTGGGCAAGACCTGGGCTTCGCCAAAAAAACGCCAATGTTGCCAGACGCTGGTGAAGCCTTTGGGTTCGTCGGCGCCAAACCATTTCACGAACACGCCGGCCGCAGCGCAGTGCGCCACAAAATCTGCGATGTCGGCGCTCGGAAGATCGACCGCGAACTGGATCGAGCTGGCTACAAACTGCTCTTTCGGC
>JANOTG010000434.1:0-1690 GCA_031416215.1 Betaproteobacteria bacterium | reverse complement strand
CACGGCGACTTTGGGGATGCTGCGCTGCTTGCCAGCCTTTTGAACGAGCACCGACCACGGGCCGTCGTCAACTTTGCTGCCGAGTCCCATGTGGACCGCTCGATCCACGGCCCGGCAGAGTTCATCCAGACCAATATCGTGGGCACATTCAACCTGCTGGAGTCGCTGCGTGCCTATTGGGGCGGCCTGCCCGATGCAGACAAGGCGGGGTTCCGACTGCTGCATGTATCCACCGACGAGGTGTATGGGTCTCTGGCCAAGGGCGAGGCGGCCTTCACCGAGGAGCACCGCCACCAGCCCAACAGCCCCTATTCGGCGTCCAAGGCGGCCAGTGACCACCTGGTGCGCGCCTACCACCATACCTATGGCTTGCCGGTGCTCACCACCAACTGCTCCAACAACTATGGCCCGCTGCACTTTCCGGAAAAACTCATTCCGCTGATGATCGTGAACGCGCTGGCCGGCAAACCCCTGCCGGTCTATGGCGACGGCCAGCAGATACGCGACTGGTTGTATGTGAAAGACCATTGCAGCGCCATTCGCCGGGTGTTGGAAGCCGGCCAGCCGGGTGAGACGTACAACGTGGGCGGCTGGAACGAGATGCCCAATCTGGACATCGTGCACACCGTGTGTGCGTTGCTCGACGAGCTGCAGCCGCGCGCTGATGGCAAACCCTACCACCTGCAAATTGCCTTTGTCACCGACCGCCCGGGGCACGACCGGCGTTATGCCATCGATGCACGCAAGATCGAGCAACAGCTGGGCTGGAGGCCGGCGGAAACCTTCGAGACCGGCATCCGCAAGACCGTGCAGTGGTATCTGGACAACCAGGTCTGGGTCGCCAACGTGCAAAGCGGCTCGTACCGCGACTGGATAAACAAGCAATACGGAAAAAGCGCCAGCGCATGAAGATTCTGCTGTTTGGCCGCGGCGGCCAGGTGGGGTGGGAGTTGCAGCGCAGCCTGGCGGTGCTCGGTGAGGTGGTGGCGCTGGACTTCGAAGCTGCTGACAACCCGCAGGGCCTGTGTGGCGACTTCAGCAACCTGACCGCTCTGGCCGACACCGTGCGGCAGGTGGCACCCGATGTGATTGTCAACGCCGCCGCGCATACGGCGGTGGACAAGGCAGAAGCCGAGCCGGAATTCGCCCGCACGCTGAACGCACTGGCGCCGGGCGTGCTCGCCACCGAAGCGCAGCGCTGCGGCGCATGGCTGGTGCATTACTCAACCGACTATGTGTTTGACGGCAGTGGCAACCGGCCATGGCTGGAGGGTGATGCGACCGCCCCGCTCAGTGTCTACGGCAGAACCAAGCTCGAAGGTGAGCAGGCGGTGGCCACCTGCCCGCGCCATCTGATCCTGCGCACCAGCTGGGTCTATGCGGCGAGGGGAGGCAATTTTGCCAAGACCATGTTGCGCCTGGCCACCGAGCGCGAGAGCCTGACGGTGATCAACGACCAGGTTGGTGCTCCGACCTCGGCCGAGCTGCTGGCTGACGTAACGGCACATGCCCTGCGCTCGGTGCTGGCCAACCCGGAATTGGCCGGCCAGTACCACTGCGTCGCCGCCGGCGAGACAAGCTGGCATGGTTACGCCAGCTACGTGCTGGAGCAGGCAACAGAACTGGGTTGGGTTCTCAAGGCCGGCCCGGCCCAGGTGCTGGAGGTGGCAACCGCACAGTACCCGACGCC
>JANOTG010000433.1:0-7270 GCA_031416215.1 Betaproteobacteria bacterium | reverse complement strand
GCGGCGGCTCTGGGGCTGTCGGAGGCAGAGGCGGTCAGTCTGGTCCTGGGTTTGCGGCGCAATCAGTGCATCAAAAGCATGACCACCTTCGCCGACCACCGGGTTTGGCAGGATATTTGCCACGCGATGTGTCTCAACGGGCGCGTCGCCTATATCAAGCTGACGCTACAGGATGGTGCTTTGGTCATTCAATTCAAGGAGAAATAACATGCGCAAACCGGCCTTTTGCCTGCAGTGCGACGACGGAACATTGCTGGTGAACGAATCAAAGGATGTGAGCATCACAGTGTCCGGCCTGAGCACCATCGTGCCGGCTGTCAGCGGGTGGCATTGCCCGGCGTGTGGAGAAATCGAATTCACCCAGCGCGCCAGTTCCAACCGGTACGACAAGGCGTTGGCGGCGCTGCACAAGGCAGCAGACAAGCAGCGCGCCGAGTCAGTGCGCACTATCCGCAAGAAGCTCGGGCTGCGGCAGTCCGACGCCGGTAAATTGTTTGGTGGCGGCGTCAGCGCGTTTTCGGACTACGAGCGTGGCAAAACACAGCCACACAAATCGACGGTGCTGTTGCTGCAGATTCTGGACCGGCACCCGGAGTTGCTGGAGGAAGTGCGTGGGGCATGAGCAATGTCTGCCGGACCAGCGCCTTCGCGCTGCACGACAAGCTGTTCGTGATGGCCATGCCGCGGTCCAGCCACCCGGCTTACTGGGCACCGTATGCGCTGGTGGGGGATGGGGGAAGATGAAGTTATCACCCGGTGTTGCGTGATGCGCAACACCGGGCGTACAATGAAACATGATCGAGTCGTTCCGGCACAAAGGCTTGAAGCGCTTTTTCGAGACCGGAAGCACCGCCGGAATTCAGAGCCACCACGCAAAGCGGCTTCGCATGCAACTGGCGGCGCTGGATACGGCGCGATCTGTTGACGACATGGGCATTCCGGGATTTCGCCTCCACGTACTCAAGGGTGCCGAGCGGGGACGATGGTCGGTCTGGGTCAATGGAAACTGGCGATTGACGTTCGAATTCCGGGATGGAAATGCCCATGTTCTTGACTATGAGGACTACCACTGATGACGATGCACAACCCCCCCCATCCAGGTGAATTCATCACCGAGGTTTACCTGATCCCAAACAATCTCAGCGGCCGCGAATTGGCCACCCAACTGGGCGTGGCGCCTTCCACGTTGAGCCGGGTGCTCAAGGGCAACAGTGGTATCAGCCCCGACATGGCGCTGCGCCTGAGCAAGGCTGTGGGCCGGACGGCAGAAAGCTGGCTGGCCCTGCAATACAACCATGACCTTTGGCAGGCGCGCCAGCGGGCGGACTTAAGCAGTGTCAGCAAGATGCGGTTCAGCGCGGCTTGATCTGGCGCGTGGCTTTTTCTACGCCGGCAGCCGTAGCCGGCGGCTAGCTATCCGCCAATCGTTCCGCTCCGTAAATCTCGACCGCCGGGCGCCCCTTGATCGAACGTGCGCCGAGCGGCACCAGGCCGCCGCGCTGCGGCAGACGCTCGGCCACCGCAGCCGAGCAGACCAGCTGGTAACCAAGCTCCTTGGTCAGGCCCTCCAGCCGGGACGCCACGTTGGTCACGTCGCCGATCACGCTGTACTCGTGCCGCGCGGCTGAACCGACATGGCCGGAGACACCCTCGCCCGCATGCAGGCCGATGCCGACCCGGATCGGCTGCTCACCCCGCGCCTCCAGTTCGAAGTTGCTCGCACGCACCTGCGCCAGCATCGCGATCGACGCGGCATAGGCGCTTTCGCAGGGATTGGGCAGCGTATTGGGCGCGCCGAATACGGCCATGATGCCGTCGCCCATGAAGCTCACCACTGTGCCGCCGTGGGAATGGATCACCGGAACCACACGATCAAAATAGCGGTTTAGGAACCCAATCACCTGTTCCGGGCTGGCGTGTTCACTGCGACCGGTGTAGCCGCGGATGTCGGAAAACATCACGCAGCAATAACGCCGCTCGCCACCCTGGGTCGGCTTCAACTGCCCGGCAAGGATTTGCTGCAGCACCGGCGGGCTGACATAACCGCCGAAAGCGCCGCGCAACTGGCGGCGCTCACGCAACTGTTGTGCCGTCTGCACCGCCTGACGTGCCAATATCAAGGCGACCGCCAGCAGGCAGGCTGTTGCCACCGGCACATAGTGCTTCAGATACAGCAGCGCCGTGGATCCGAGCATCGCTGCGAAGATCAGCACCGTGATAACCGCAAACGCGCGCGCCTGACCCAGCGGAACCATCCAGGCCAGCGCGGCAACGCACATCAGCGCGGCGCCCACCCAGGCTGGCGCCGCCTGCAACAGGTCGTCGCCCAGCAGGTTGCGCAATACCTGTGCGTGTAACAACACGCCCGGCATTCCGGGGCCCGCCTGGTCCCAGCCGACCAGCGACAGTGGCGCACGATGCCGGTCCTCATACTGCAGCACGCTGCCCAGCAACACCGGGCGGCCAGCAAAAGCCTTGCGCAGCGCTTCGGTCTGGCCCTCCCGAGCCCAGGCCAGCACATCCTGCATTGGCACATACTGAAATGGGGCACCCGTGCTGAAGTCGATCCAGCCGCGGCCGACCGCCAGGCCCAGGGCAGCGTCACGGGACCAGACGGTGCCGCTTTTTTTGGCGCAAAGGCAATTTCCTGAATCCAGCCGGTCCTGCCCTGCGTATGGCTGGATGCAGGCATCCGTTTTGGGGTGCCGCCCAGCAGCGCTTTGCGCTCTGCAGGCCACCGCAATCCACTTTCAGGAGCATTCCCATGACCGTTTGTTCGCCCAGGCGCTTCCACAAAGCGCCAGCCTTGGCCACGGCCTGTGCCACCGCGCTGGTGCTGCTGGCTGCGCCGTTGGCACAGGCCTCCAGCCACCGCGAAGCGCCTTTCATCACCACCCAGCCCAAGCTCGATGGCACTGACCTGTACCTGTTCAACAGTTATGAAAACGGTCGCTCGCAGTTTGTCACGCTGCTGGCCAACTACCAGCCACTGCAGGACGCCTATGGCGGCCCGAACTACTTCAAGATGGATCCGAACGCGCTGTACGAGATCCACATCGACAACAACGGCGACGCACGCGAAGACCTGAGCTTCCAGTTCCGCTTCCAGAACAACTTCAAGGGCATCACGCTGCCGATCGGGGGCCAGAACATCGGCATACCGCTGACCCAGGCCGGCAGTGTCAGCACACCCAATGCGGCGGCGCTCAATGTCAACGAGCAATTCACCCTGACCCTGGTGCGCGGAGAGCGGCGCACCGGCGCAGCATCCGCAGTAACGCGCGTGGGCAGTGGCGCCAGTGTGTTCGACAAGCCGGCAGACAACATCGGCCCCAAGACCATCCCGAACTACGCCGACTACGCCGCACAACATATCCACCCGGTCAACATTCCCGGCTGCGCCGTGCCCGGACGGGTTTTTGTCGGCCAGCGCCAGGAGGGATTCGCCGTCAATCTGGGCACGATTTTCGACCTCGTCAATGCACCGGTGGGCGTGATCACCAACCCGGCACTGATTGGTGCAGTCGCCAACACGATCGCCGACAAGAACATCACGACTCTGGCACTGGAGGTGCACAAAAGCTGCCTGCTGGCCGCCAACAGCAGTGACCCGGTGATCGGCGCCTGGACTACCGCCAGCGTGCGCCAGAGCCAACTCTTCAACGCCACGCCACCGAGTGGCCACCAGACCACCGTCACCTATGGCGGCGCCTGGGTGCAGGTGTCACGCCTGGGCATGCCGCTGGTGAACGAGGTGGTGATCGGCCTGGGCGACAAGGACCGGTTCAACAGCTCGCAGCCACGCAACGACGGGCAGTTCGCCAGCTATGTGACCAACCCGACGCTGCCCGCGCTGCTGGAAATCGCGCTCGGCCTGCCCGGAATCGCTCCCACCAACCTGCCACGCACCGACCTGGTGACGACCTTCCTGACCGGCATTGCTGGCGTCAACCAGCCCCAAGGCGTGGTCGGCTCTGAAATGCTGCGCCTGAACACGGCCATTGCAGCCGTGCCGTTCGCACAACAGAACCGCCTGGGCATCGTCGGCAACATCCTGGCCGGTGGCAGCGACAACGCCGGTTACCCAAACGGCCGCCGACCGAAGGACGACGTGGTCGACATCTCGCTGGTGGCGGTGATGGGTGGCCTGTGCATGGCCAACGGTAATGGCAACGGGCTGGGCCTGGGCGCTGCCTGCAAGCCGTCGGCCGTGCCGCTGGGCGCGACGTCGTTCAACCTGCACGACGCGGTGGATCAGGCGGTGCAACCGTTCCTGCCCGGGTTCCCGTACCTGAACACGCCACTGCCCGGCTCGCAATGACAACCACACAAACGGAGTACCAGATCATGAAAAAAACCCTTCTCGCGCTCGCCTGTGTCGCCACCATGGGCCTGGCCAACGTCGGCCACGCGGCCATCCTGACCTTCGACATGCCAGCGCTGATCGACATCGACAACAACACGGGCGTGGCGACCTACCAGGAAGGTGGCTTTGTCCTGTCCGCGCAAGCACCCACCTTCCTCACGCTGGACGGTATCGGCGCGGGCGGCAGCGGCGGCCTGTATGTGCTGGCCAACAACCCGTTGACGCTGATGGCGGCTGGTGGCGGCGTGTTCAGCCTGCTGGGGCTGGACTTCGGCTGGAACGACGTCATGGACCCCGGTGTCCTGGACATACAGGGGTTGACCGCAGACAACAGCGTATTGAGTGAGATGTTGACACTCGCGGCGTTGCAAAGCTTCAGTTTCCAGGGATGGGGCAACCTGCAGCAGGTGAGTTTCAGCGCCACGGCCGATGTGGTGCTGGACAACATCAACGCCGTACCCGAACCCGGTAGCGCGGCCCTGACCCTGGCCGCCCTGTCCGGATTGCTGCTGGTTCGGCGGCGCAACGCAGGTCAAAAACCGGCCTGACGCGGCAATAACCCCGGTGCCAGGCAGGCCGCCACGGAGGTGGTGGCTTGTGCCATAGTCCAATTCTTGGATTGCACTGCAGGAGTGGACATGCGCAAGGCACTATGGTTTGCGGCGTTGGCAGCCGCTGTGTTCGCCACGGCAGCGGCGGCCAACGATCTGCCGCTGGAGAAGATCAAGCTGCCACCCGGCTTCGCCATCGAGTTGTTCGCCCGCGTCGACAACGCACGCCAGATGGCGCTCGGCCGTACCGACGCGAGCGGCGGCACATTGTTTGTCGGCTCCAGGGGCGCCGGCAAGGTGTTTGCCGTGCCCTTTGATGCAACCTACAAGGCCAAACCTGTCGCCACCTTGGCCAGTGGCCTGCAGATGCCGGTGGGGGTGGCCTACAAGGATGGCAACCTGTACGCGTCGGCGGTGAGCCGCATCCTGCGCTTCGACGATATCGAACGCCGCCTGGACAACCCGCCGCCGCCGGTGCTGGTGACCGACAAATTGCCGACCGAAACCCACCATGGCTGGAAGTTCATCGCCTTCGGGCCGGATGGCAAGTTGTATGTGCCGGTAGGAGCACCGTGCAACGCGTGTGAACGCGAGGCCGACCGTTATGCCAACATCCTGCGCATGAACCCGGACGGCAGCGCTGTGGAGGTGATGGCGCGGGGTGTGCGCAATACGGTGGGCTTCGACTGGCAGCCGCAAAACAAGGAACTCTGGTTCACCGACAACGGCCGTGACCTGCTGGGTGACGATACACCCCCCGACGAGCTGAACCACGCGCCGCGCGCCGGCATGCATTTCGGCTTCCCGTATTGCCACGGCACAGACCTGCCAGACCCCGAGTTCGGCGCCAGACGGCGCTGCGCCGAGTTCACCGCGCCGGTGCAAAACCTCGGCCCCCACGTCGCGTCGCTGGGCATGCGTTTTTACAGCGGCAGCATGTTTCCGGCGCAGTACCGCAACCAGATTTTCATCGCCGAACACGGCTCGTGGAACCGCTCGAAAAAGATCGGCTACCGCATCTCGCTGGTGCGCCTGCAGGGCAACAAGGCGGTGGCCTACGAGACCTTTGCCAGCGGCTGGTTGCAGGGTGAAAGTGTCTGGGGCCGCCCGGCCGATGTGCTGGTGCTGCCGGACGGCTCGCTCCTGGTGTCAGACGACTACGCGGGGGCGATCTACCGGATTTTTTACCGCGGATAGACCCTGGCCGCGCTGGCGATTTTTTGCCACGGTCACTCGGCGCCCAGCAGCCACGGGTCCAGCAAAACCAGCCCCAGACCAGCAAAGTGCCGCTGGTTGCGCGTCGCCAACGCGGCGTTGTTCGCGATGCCTATGGCCGCGATCTGCGCGTCGGCCATTGCCACGGGTTTGCCTTCACGCTCCCTGCGCGCGACCAAGTCTGCATAAACGATAGCCGACTCGAGATCGAACGCCAGCACCCGTCCCGCGAACTCATGCTCCAGCAGCTCCGTCGTGGCCTGCACCAGTTGGCGCTTGCGTGCGCCATCCGGCAAACGGGCGATGCCGAACAGCAACTCCGACACCGAGATGCTGGTCAACCACAAGGCATCGGCAAGCTGCAGATTCACCCAATGCAACACGGCCGGTTCGGGTACCGGGCGCATCAACTCGGACACCACGTTGGTGTCCAGAATGATCACGTCGCGCTACCCGGGTCCACGACTGCAGCACGTGGCGCTTCGGCGCGCGCGGGGATATCAAGCTCCACACCGCCAAACGCTGCGAATCGCGCGTGGATGCGGCTGCCCACGCCACTTTGCGTCGGCGACTGCGTGAGCACATTGCGCAAAATGGTGCGCACCTCCTCCTCCATGGAGCGACCATGCGCCGCCGCCGCCCTGCGCAGTTTTTCTTTCACCGCCGGTTCAACATTGCGAATCGTCAAGGTGGACATGATGTAACTCCTGGCACGTTGCAGTCAATGACAGCAATGCTAGCACAGAAGGCGTTTGGTGGCCACGATCCGACCGGGTACAGCGCGGCGAATGACGGCGCAAAACGGCCGGTGGCGGCTTTGGGCTGTCACGCCGCCGCCCGCATGTAGCCATAACGCAGATTCGTGCGCCCTTCGCCATGCAGGTCGTATTCGGCGCGCGCCACACTCACCGCGTCTGTCGCCAGCGACACCCGCTGCTCAGGTGTGAACCGGTACAGACGCGCCGAGTTGTCTCCAAAAATCGCATTCTTCACCGCACCGTCAGGTGCGCCCAGCGGCGCGAAGCCGTGTTTGCGCTGCATCTCTTCGGGGATCTCGAGCCGGCGCAGCGCCTCGATCTGCCACTGCGGCGCGCCGGTCCAGACCGCGTCCGAGCCCCACACCACGTGGTCGGCGCCC
>JANOTG010000432.1:0-6000 GCA_031416215.1 Betaproteobacteria bacterium | reverse complement strand
CACGCTGCTGGCGACCAGCGCCGAGCGTAGCGCACACATCCTGGTGCTGCGCTAGTTCAGTCATCGCGTCGCCCTCACCTGCATCAGCGCCGCCACCAGCGCATCGACCCGGATCGGCTTGGTCACATAGTCGTCCATGCCCGCAGCCAGGCATTGCTCGCGGTCACCCTGCATGGCGTTGGCGGTCATGGCGATGATGCGCGGGCGCTTGTCTGGTGGGTGTTTGGCCGTGATCCGCCTCGACGCCTCCAACCCGTCCATCTCTGGCATCTGCACGTCCATCAGCACCACATCGTAGGACTGGCGCTCGATGCTCTCGATGGCCTCGATCCCGTTGCTCGCCAGGTCGGCCCGGTAACCCATCTGCAACAAGAGCCGCATGGCCAGTTTCTGGTTCACCACGTTGTCTTCGGCCAAGAGGATGCGCAAGGGGTGGCGGATGGCCATTTCGGCGTCCATACGTGGTTTCGCCGGGGCTGCTGCGGCTTTGGGTGCGGCGTCTTTGCTTAGCAGGCCCACCAGGGTGTCGAACAGCTGGCTCTGGCGCAGTGGCTTGGCCAGGGTCGCGGCGAACAGCGCATCTGTTGCCTCCTTGCGCCCATGCGAGCTGAACAGCACCAGCGGTAAGGTGTGGCCGGCGTCCCGGATCTTGTGCGCCAGCATCGCGCCGTCCATGCCCGGCATGTGCATGTCGATGATGGCCAGGTCGTAGGGTTGGGTCTGCAGCATCTCCAGCGCTCGGGCCGGGAACTCGCTGTCCTGCACCACCATGCCCCACTTGGCCGTCTGCAGCGCAAGGATGCGCCGGTTGGTGGCGTTGTCGTCCACTACCAGGATGCGTTTGCCCTTCAATGCCGGTTGTTCACCGATGAAGTCGCGCCGGGTGCCCACCGGCAGGTCGGTCGGTTTGTTGGCTATGGTGAAGTGGAAGGTACTGCCCTGCCCGGCCCCGCCGCTCTTGGCCCACATCGTGCCACCCATGAGTTCGGCCAGCAACTTGCTGATGGCCAGGCCGAGCCCGGTGCCGCCGTACTTGCGCGTGGTGGTGCTGTCGGCCTGGCTGAATTTCTGGAACAGGCGGGAGATGCCCGCTTCGGACAGGCCAATGCCGGTATCGCGCACGGTGAAGTGCAGATGGCTGCCTTCTTCGGTTTGTTCATCCCCTTCGGCACGTACCGTCAGCACCACCTCGCCCTTCTCGGTGAACTTCACCGAGTTGGACAAGAGGTTGAGCAGGATCTGGCGCAAGCGGGTCACATCACCCAGGATGGCCTGGGGCACGTCGCCTTCGAACTGGTAGGCGATATCGAGGTGTTTCTCGGCGGCCCGGTTACCGATCAGGTCCATGGCGGATTCGACGCATTCACGCAGATCGAACGGGTGCGCCTCGATGTCCATGCGCCCGGCCTCGATCTTGGAGAAGTCCAGGATGTCGTTGATGATGGTCAAGAGCGAATCGCCGGAGTCGCGGATGGTGCTGGCAAAGTCGCGTTGGTCGTCGGTGAGTGGTGTGTCGAGCAGCAGCCCGCTCATGCCGATCACCGCGTTCATCGGCGTGCGGATCTCGTGGCTCATCGTCGCCAGGAAGGCGCTCTTGGCTTCGTTGGCGCTCTCTGCGAGAAGCCTGGCGGCTTCGGCCTGCGCCCGGGCCTCCTGCGTCTCCTTGAACATCTTCGCGTTCTGGATCGCGATCACCGCCTGGTCGGCGAAGGTGCGCAGAAGCGCTATTTCCTTGTCGGTGAAAGGCCGGGGCGGCTGGCGCATCACCATGATCGAACCGACACCACGATCCTCCCACAGCATCGGGGCGAACACGCCCGAGTAGTTGCCGACCAGTTCGATCGCCTCGCGGGTGGAAGGCGGCAGATCGACCATCGCGGCGGCGTCGCTTATGTACACCGTGCGCCGCTCGCGGATCGCCAGTCCGGTGGTCGTCCGTTCGACCGGCGTTGGCAGGACGTCTGTCCACGACTGGATGGCAGACCCGCGCAGTGCGCCTACATGCAGTTGCCCGTCGTCCTGGACAAGGAGGATGGCGAGTTGCTCGGTCTCAAAAAGGCGCTGGCAACTCTCCAGGATCTTGTCGAACACCGGCGCGGTGTCGGCCACCGAGCTGCTGATGACCTGCAGCACTTCCGCCGTGGCGGTTTGTTGTCCCAGCGCCTCCCGCGTTTCATTGAGCAGACGCACGTTTTCGATCGCGATGACGGCCTGGTCGGCGAATGTCTTGAGCAGGTCGATCTGGCGCTGCGGAGTCTGTCCGGCATCCGGCCAGGCCACGTGGATGGTGCCCATGGGCACGCCTTCCTTGAGCATCGGCGCGGCGATCATGCGCCGCCAGCCACCGACCCTGGCCAACGGCGCCAGTGCGTAGTGCCGTTCGTTCTGGGTGTCGTCGACCGCAATCGTTTCCCGCGCCAGGATCACCCTTCCGGCGAGCGAGTGTCCATCGGCCGGCATCGGGTACAGGGATTGTGCTCGCCGCGTCGCCTCTGGCGACCAGTTGCGGCTGGCAACCAGGTGGATCAAGCGCCCGTCATAGCGGAAGATCGCCATCGTCTGCGGTTGAAACAGGCGCATCGCGCTGTCCATGATGGCCTCGAACACCGGCGCCACATCCGTGGGCGACTCGCTGATCACGCGCAAGACGTCGCTGATCGCGGTCTGGTAGTCGAGTGACTCGGTGAGTTCGCCGGTGCGCTCCTCGACCTCGTGCAGCGCGTCCTGCGTCTCCCTGAACAGTTGCACGTTGCCGATCGCTATCACCGCCTGGTCGGCGAAGGTCTGCAGCAGACCGGTCTGCTTGGCGCTGAAGCCGCCTGCATTGGCGCGCATGACGCCAATCGCGCCAATCGGCGTTCCTTCGCGCAACATGGGCGCCGCCATCATCGAGCGGTAACCGAAGTTCTCGGCCAGGGCACGCGCCCTGGCCGGAGCGTCAGGCGCCAGCAGGTCAGGTACCGTGCGCACGGCACCGTCGACGATCGCCTGGCCCATCAACGTATTGCGATCCAGCGGAACAGGAAACAGGTCGCGCACGCTCTCGCCTTTGGCCGAAAGCAGATCCCCGGCCAGGGATGCGATATCCAGGCGCCCGTCCGGTTGCACCAGGCCTACAGCCACGTTCAAGCCGTCGAACAAAGCCAGCGCCGATGCGCTGATGGCGTCGAACACCGGCTGCGTGTCGGTCGGCGAGCCGCTGATGACCCGCAAGACGGCAGCGGTCGCCGTCTGCTGCTCCAGCGCCTCCTGCGTCTCGTTGAACAGCCGCGCGTTCTGGATCGCAATCACCGCCTGGTCGGCGAAAGAGCCCAGCAAGCCGAGTTCCTTGTCAGTGAAGGGCCGCTTGGGCACCCGAATGACCGACAGCGCCCCTATGCCTCGCTCATTCCAGAGCAGGGGCGCGAACGCGATGGAACAGTCGCCGACCTTCTTGGCGCTGTCCCGCACAAACACTGGCACACCCGCGCTGCCATGCACATCCGGGTAATGAATGATGCGTCGTTCATTTATAGCCAGGCCGCTGGCAGTTTCGCCCAAGGGACGCGGCAAAGAGTCGAAGGCTTGCTTGTAGAAGGTTCCATGGCTGGCGCCAGGCAGCAGCATGCCGTCGTCGCTGGCGAGATAGATGGCCGCGTCATCAATGCTGAGCAGACGGCTGCAACTCTCCAGGATACGCGCGAAGACAGGCGCCGTGGCGCTTACCGACTTGCTGATGACCTGCAGAACTTCCGAAGTCGCCGTCTGCCGCTCCAGTGCCTCCTGCGTTTCGCGGAACATCTTCGCGTTCTGGATCGCAATCACCGCCTGGTCGGCAAAGGTCTTGAGCAACGCGATCTCCTTGTCGGTGTAGGGTTTCGCCTGTGTGCGCCCGACGATGATCGAGCCGACACCCTGTTCCTCCCACAACATGGGCGCCACCAGCAGCGACTGGATGCCTGCGTCCCGACACATCTCGCGCAGGGAGTCGGGCATATCGGTGGTCACCGCAACCTGCGGGTAGTGCAGCACGCGCCGCACCCGGATCGCCAACTCGGTGGCGCTCCCTCCAGATGGGCGGGTCCAGTCCGGGTCGCGGCCACCACTGTAGGACCCCAGCCCCGCGCCGACGTGCAGTTGCCCATCGTCGCCGACCAGCATGGTGACAAGTTCGTCGCTCGCAAAGAGTCGCTGGCAGCTCGCCAGTATTTTCTTGAAAACCGGGCGCGCATCGGCCATCGAGCCGCTGATGACCTCCAGCACCTCGGCCGTGGCGGTTTGCTGCTCCAGCGCCTCCTTGGTCTCATTGAACAGCCGCACGTTCTCGATGGCAATCACCGCCTGGTCGGCGAAGGTCTCCAGCAGGGCGATCTGCGACTCGCCAAAAGGACGCTGTTCGTTGCGATAAGCCAGTATCGCGCCAATGAGGACACCCTCCTTCTGCAGCGGGACGCCGAGCCAGGTGCGCACGCCGCCGCGCAGCGTCTGCAGCCGCATCGGGTCGCTTTCCGCCGTGGCGGCGTCCGCCAGCAGATCGTGGATATGAATGGTCCGCTGCTCACGCATCAGCCGGCCCAGGCCAGTCTTGCTCGTCGGCCCAGGGCGCTTGGGCTGCGTGAACATGTCGGCAAATTCCGGATGCGAAATCCGTGTGGCCAAGGAATGGAAGGCCCCGTCCTCGTAGCGCAGCAGGGCCCCGGTTTGCGCATCACACAACTTGGTTGCGCGTTCCAGGATGACCTCGAACACTGGTTGGGTTTCGGTCGGCGACCCGGCTATGGCGCGAAGAATGTCGGCCGTTGCGGTCTGCTGCGCCAGCGCCTCCCGGGTCTGCTCGACCTGCTGCCGCAGCGCCGCCTCGGCCTGGCACTGTGCGGTGATGTCGGCATAGGTCGAGACGAAGCCACCACCCGCAAGCGGCATGCCACGCACCGCCATCACGCGGCCGTCCGGCCGCGTGCGTTCGAACGCATGCGGCTCGAAGCGACGCGCCAGCGAGACGCGCTGGCGCACCTGTTCGTCGTTGTCGCCAGGCCCGTAATCGCCCCGCTCGGCATTGAAGCGGAACGCCTCCGCCATGTGGAAGCCGCGCGCGAAGCGTTCGGCCGGCAACTCCAGCAGCTGCAGGAAGCGGTTGTTCAGCACGATGGTGTGCAGGTCCTTGTCAACCATCGTGATGCCCTGGTCGATGTGCTCCAGCGTCGACTCCAGGATCGCGCTCTGCGCCGCCAGCGCAGCGGCGTGCTCGGCGTTGCGCGACTGCATGTCCTGCGCCCACCACGCATTGGCCAGCGCCACGGCCGCCTGCTCCGCGAGCCGGCGCAGGCGCTCTGCGTCGTCGGCGTCGAGGCGTGCGTAACGTCCTTCGACATCGGCGTACAGGTAGTAACCGACCACGCCTGCACGCACCTCTAGTGGCAGCACCAGGCAGCTGCGCTGCTCGGTCGGCGGCACTCCGGCCGGACCATGCCGCAGGCAAATCTTGAGGCTGTGCGCAGCTTCGTCGAGCCACGGCGTGATCGCACGCAGCAACGCAGTGCGCCCGGCGGCATTGCGCTCGTTGCGTGGCAGCCGCGATGCCGCGACGCGGTACGCGCCAGCATCACGACTCAGCAGCAGCAGCCGCCGCGCGGGGCAGAGCCCGGCCGCCGCGTCGACGATCGCGGCCGCCAGTTCGGACATGTCGCGCAGCATGTGCATGCGCAGGCTGGCGTCGTGCAGGCGTCGTTCGAAGTCCTTAGTCATTGACGCGCCCCGTGGTGTTTGTTAAGGCCGCCACCAGCGCATCGACCCGGATCGGCTTGGTCACATAGTCGTCCATGCCCGCAGCCAGGCATTGCTCGCGGTCACCCTGCATGGCGTTAGCGGTCATGGCGATGGTGCGCGGGCGCTTGCCTCTCGGGTATTTAGCCGCGATGCGCCGTGACGCCTCCAGCCCATCCATCTCCGGCATCTGCACGTCCATCAGCACCACGTCGTAGGGCTGGCGCTCGACGCACTCGATCGCCTCGATGCCGTTAC
>JANOTG010000431.1:0-22198 GCA_031416215.1 Betaproteobacteria bacterium | reverse complement strand
TCGCAATTTACGCTCCACGCTTCCTTCCCACACTCGGTCACCCTCATGCAGTTGCGCTTCGCTTCGCTCGCTGTGATCAGCTTACGGCGGGACTTGCACCCGCAGGAGTGCGCCCATGCTGGGCGCACATAAAAAAGGCCCCCGAGGGGGCCTCTGCATGCATCAATAGCAGCCGTACGCGAATTACTTGCAGCTTGCCGGCAAGTACTTCGAATCCATGGCCACCGTAACGCTGCCAGCGATCGGTGCGGCACCGCAAGTCCACACCACTTGACCATTGGTAGCCAACACACCGGCAAACTGGACACCGGCACCGGTGATTTTTGGCTCCCCTTGGGCAATCGCCGTGATCACGCCGTTGCTGCCATCTGTGACGGCATACCCGACTGACGCAACAAACTTCGATTGCTGCGACGTGATCGCGGCAATGGCACCCATGCTACCACCCGCCTGGGCCGCCTCAGCCACCGCAACCTTGCCAGACGAGGCCGCCAAAATCACCTCAGACACTTTGGCACGGACCGTGTAGTCCTGGTACGCGGGCAAAGCCACCGCAGCCAAGATACCAATAATGGCCACCACGATCATCAGCTCGATCAGGGTAAAACCTTTTTGCATGGAACGCTTCATCGAAAAACTCCTTGGGTAAAAACAACTAACAGGAACTTGGGTAAAGGCAGGTTGCATGCCAACTTTCGCCAAGGTTCGAATAAGCCGAAAAGTCCGGGTTCGGGGTCGCTGTTTTGTCGCCAAAATCCATTATGGCGACAATTTGCCCCGATCGCATGACACTCTTGTCACGCCAAAAATGTCACTTGATGCAGACCGACCTGACCATTTTGATGTCGGTGAGGCCCATCATGATCTTCTCCATGCCATCCATCTTCAGGGTGCGCATGCCCCCCTCGACAGACTGCGCAAAGAGCTCGGCGACGCGGGCGCGCTCCTGGATCAGCTTCTTGACATCGTCGTCGGCCACCAGCAACTCATGCAGGCCGACGCGCCCCTTGTAACCGGTCTTGCCGCATTTGTCGCAGCCGACATGGCGGTAGAACTTGAGCTGGCCTTCCTGGCCATAGGTTTTGTTCCAGACATCGACCAGTTTTTTCGTCTCGCCCGCGTAGTCGAGCTTCCAGGACTTGGAGTGGCGCAGCTCTTCGGCATACTCGGCGGCGAAAAGACGCAGTTCTTCCGCGTCGGGCACGTAGGCCTCCTTGCAGTCGCATAACTTCTTCGCCAGGCGCTGCGCCAGGATTCCGAGCAATGCGTCCGCAAAGTTGAACGGGTCCATGCCCATGTCCATCAATCGGGTAATGGACTCCGGTGCGGAGTTGGTGTGCAGGGTGGAGAACACCAGGTGGCCGGTGAGCGAGGCCTCGACACCCATGGACACTGTTTCTTTGTCGCGCGATTCACCCACCATGATGATGTCCGGGTCGGCGCGCAGAAATGCGCGCATCACCAGGGCAAAGTCGATGCCGGCCTTCTTGTTGATCTGTACCTGGCGCAGCCCTTTTTGCGTGATCTCGACCGGGTCCTCGGCGGTCCAGATCTTGGTATCGGGCGTGTTGAGGAACTTGAGTATCGAATGCAGTGTGGTGGTCTTGCCGGAGCCAGTGGGCCCACACACATAAAACAGGCCGTAGGGCTTGGAGACTGTGTTTTCCAGTCGCTGTTTGTTGTGTGGCGTAAGGCCCAGTTTTTCCAGCGGGATCGGCTCGCCTGCGGCAAGGATACGCATCACGACATCTTCCACACCGCCGGCCGTGGGGATTGTGGCCACGCGCAGTTCGATGTCCAGCGGCCCGTACTTCTTGAATTTGATCTTTCCGTCTTGTGGCTTGCGGCGCTCGGATATATCGAGGTCGCACATGATCTTGAGGCGCGTCACCATGGCCTGACGGAAATGCGCCGGCACTTCAATGTACGAGGTCAGGCTACCGTCGATGCGAAACCGGATGCCGGTCTTGAACTTGCCCGGCATGGGTTCGATGTGGATGTCCGACACCTTCTGGTTGTAGGCGTCGATGATGACCTTGTTGACGAACTTGACCAGCTCGTTGTCGGCCGCTGCCGACTCGAGTGAGTCGTCGTTCGTGCCATCGTCGATCGGGCCACCATCCATGTCGGCCAGCAACTGGTCGATCGATCCGCCCTCCGCACCTGCGCCATAAAGCTGGCCCAGGGTTTCCTCAAACTCGGTCAGCGTGGTGACCCGATAGGCAAACTTGCTGATGCGCGGAAACACCTGCGGCACAACCCGGGCGCCGCGCACAGCCTCCGGGTCAACACACATGATGACCAGGCCTTCGGGCGATTCTTCCAGCGGAATCCAGCCCTGCTCTTCGATGAACTCCCGCTTCAAGGGACCGTGCAACATTTCGGAGCGGATACGCCCGGCGTTAAACGGCTCGTATGGGACACCAAAGAACTTCGACAATGAGGGTCCGATCTGGGACGGCCGGATCTTGTAGCTGGCCATCAGGATGTGCTCAACCGGCTTCCCCTCGGCGCGTGCATCCAACAAGCATTTCTCCAACTCCGCCTCGGTCATCAGGCCGTCGGCGACCAAACCGTCAAATTTGGTGGCCTTGCGTTTGGAAGCCTCCTTGGCACGTTGCATGCGTTGGCGAATTGCCGTCGCCAGTGTCTTGCACAATTGCGCAACACCTTCTATCTCCAGCGTGCCGAAAGTCTGATCGCTCTTGTTGTTGATGATCTGCAGCACACCATGCAAGGTGTCGCCGTCGAGAATTGGCGCCACCAGCATCTGGCGGGTTCGGTAGCCAGAGCGCTTGTCGACTTCCTTGAGAAAGGTGAGTGCCGGGTGAATTTGCTTGAGTGCCTCGTCGTCATAGACGTCAGGAAGGTTCAGCTGCTGGCGGCTGAATGCAGCATAACCAGCCAGGCTTTGCGGCGAAATTGGCAACTTCAGGTCGCGGCTGCTGTTGAGCCCGGTCTTGACCTTGGACACGATGGCGGTGCGGTCTTCATTCACCGCGTACAAGGTCAATCGGTCGGCGTTGAGCAGCTTGCAGATGTCCTGGCTCGCCTCCAGCATGATCTGCTCGAGGTTTTCCGTGTCGTGGATTCGAGCCGTGACATTGTGTAGCTGCTTGTAGAAAAGTGCTTCAAACGTGATGCCGCGCTTTTCCGGCGGCAGCTTCTGGCTGTCAAAGAAAGCCTGTTCCGACGAACGCTCGCCCGCCGCCGGCTTCAATACCGCGTTCACAACTCAAACTCCTGGCCGGCCCGCAACCAGCGGATGTCGTGCGTGACATTGGGCCCGGAAATGGACGTCTGGTCGAATTTCTGGATCTCGGCCATGATCAAGTCGGTCTCGGCAGGCTTGGTGTGGGTTATGTAGATCGGGTAGTTTTGATCCTTGGCAATACAGTCGAGTTCCTGCGCCAAGACCACCGGTGACAAATGCAGGCTCAGCTTGGCCAGGTCTTTTTCACGGTTGCTGAACGCCGTTTCGATCACCAGCATGGCCACGTTGAGTTGGTTCACACGATCCCAAAACGCCGGGTTTCGCTCGGTATCGCCAGAAAAAACCCAGCAGCCCGAGCCGGCCGTGATGGCATAACCAACCGCCGGCACGGTATGCACCGCCGGCAAAACCTCCAGCAACTTGCGCTTGATCTGCAGCGTCTGGCCGATCTGAATCTCATGAAAACTGATAAACGGTGCCTGCGGCGTCGGAATACGGCTGAAATCCGGCCAGATTACATCGTTAAAAATGTGCGCCCGCAATGCCGCAATCGTGCCCGGTAGCGCATGAATTTGCAGCGGCTGCTGGCGTCTTGCCGCCACCGCGTCAACCATCAACGGCAACGCGGCCACGTGGTCCAGATGCGAGTGGGTCAAAAAGACGTGATCAACCCCCCGCATCTCATCCAGGGTAAGGTCTCCGACCCCAGTTCCGGCGTCGATCAGGATGTCGCCATCAATCAAAAAGGATGTTGTGCGGCAGTCTTTGGCTATGGCGCCTGAACAGCCCAACACACGCACCTTCATGGCGTCCCCTTATTTCGTGTCAAAGTTTGTCGCACCGTCCCATTCAAGATCGAATGGAAGCTGCCGCATGGAGGCTACACGATCTGAATATAGACGGTATAGGAATTTTTTGGCGTTCATGCGCAATAAATTCAACATCAACACGTCACACTGGTCCCAATCCTGCGCCCGGTAAGCACGCAGAAAACTTGCCCACGTCTTGAGTTCCGATTCGGTTTCCGCACCGATTCGGTTCGCTGGCGCCACTGGCCAGAAGATGGCGACGGCCTGATCCTTGCCTTTGACGCGGACGCGATCCAGCTCCTGCCAGCCAAAGTCTGGCGCCATCTTGCGGGCTGACTCGCTGACCACGATGTCAACGCCGTATATTTTGGACAACCCTTCCAGGCGCGAACCGAGGTTGACAGCGTCCCCGATCACCGTGTAGCTTTTGCGGATGTTGGAGCCCATGTCGCCCACACACATGACTCCCGTATTGACGCCAATCCCAATGCCGATTTCAGGCAGGCC
This sequence comes from Betaproteobacteria bacterium, assembly GCA_031416215.1. GTDB lineage: Bacteria > Pseudomonadota > Gammaproteobacteria > Burkholderiales > Burkholderiaceae_C > CAISIP01. The sequence continues at coordinate 17,668 of JANOTG010000431.1, read as the reverse complement.
GCGCGCCCGGTGGTCTTCGTTGATCGAGCGAACTTCGTTCGCCATCTCCATGGCCGACTTGACAGCGAGGTGCGCGTGCTCGGGTGTTTCCACCGGAGCGCCCCAAAATGCCATGACACAGTCACCCATGTATTTGTCGATAGTGCCCCGGTTGTTACGGATCAATCCGGTGAGACGACTGAAAACGCCGGTCAGCAGCGCCTGCAGCTGGATTGGCTCCATGGTCTCGGACATCTTGGTGAAACCCCGCATGTCGCAAAACATCACCGTCATTTCACGGCTTGTCGCCTGCATGTTGTAGCTCGCGGCATCTTTCACCATCTCGTCAACCAGCTCGGGCGGCACGTAGGTGCCGAATAGATCCGCCAGTTCGCGTTTTGATCGACTTTCGACAAAATAACCGTAACTCATGTTCAGGGCGAACGCGGTAATTGCCATCGTGAGTGCGCCCGCCAGCGGGAGAACCAAGCCATATCCCAGGTACAACCAGAAGTTCATTGCAGCCAAAATGCTGATGACCACAAAACTCAGGATCACCGCCCGCGTGGCCGACACGATTGGCAGGGCAAAGGCCAGGATCAAACCGGCAAGCACCAGCATCAAGACCTCGTAACCGATGGCGTAATCCGGCTTGACCAGAACCTTGCCATCGAGCAAACCGGATATAACATTGGCGTGCGCTTCCACGCCAGGATAAATCTCGCTCACCGGGGTAACCCGCAGATCCTGCAAGCCGGGGGCCGTCGTGCCCACCAAAACGATCTTGTCCTTCAACTGACCCGCGGGCAACGCCTTGGACAGCAGGTCTGCGGCCGAAACATAGCGGAACGAGCCACCCGAAGGCCCGCCAAAACCGCGAAAAGGCACCAGTGACGATACACGTTCGTCGACTGGAATTTCGAGTACCTTGCCGCCTAGCTTGAGTTGAATCCCCACCAATCCCTGGTAACTGCGTGCCAGGAACCGTTCCTTGGGAAAACCTGGCGCCACGATGGGGGAGCCCGCCAACATGCGAAACATGGCCAGAGACAAAGACTCGTAGTACTGACCCTTGAACTCCGCAATCAGCGGCAGCGAACGCACCACGCCATCACCTTCGGCGATAGGGTTGAAGTGGCCCGCCATCGGCGCCGCGCTGGCCAGGCTGGCAATATTGGAGCCAAATCCGTTCCAGGTGGTAAAACTGATCGGCCGCCCTTGTAGCGACTCCTTGGTCATCACCGGTGCCGGCAACACACCCGAGGTGCGTCCATCCCGATCACTCGTCAGGTAATACCCCATGACCACTGGCCGCTTTTCCAGCGACCGTGCGAACATGGCGTCATAGTCCAGCGAGGGCTGCAACTGGCGCAACTTCTCGATGAAGCCGGGCTGATCGCGCAACTCCTTCTGCGCAAGTTCATTGAGGCGTTTGAGCCCTGAACTCTCATCGGACTCGGCGAACACGACGTCAAACCCCATCAAGGCAATTTTCTGCCGGTCGAACAACTCATCGGTCAGTTCGGCGAGTTTGTTACGTCCCCAAGGCCAGCGGCCGACTTCGGCAAGACTCTTTTCGTCGATGTCAACGATGATGATGCGATCATCCAGCGTCTTGGGCATGGTTGCCCTGAGCCGCGAGTCGTAGATGATGTTGTCAAGCCGGTCCAGCACACCGAGGCGCATGACGCCGACTGCATGCAACAAGGTAAAAACCAAAGGCAGCAGTGTGACTGCGATACGGGGCCAGTGCTTCAGAAGTAATCCCATGCCACCCCGCTAATTGACCATCTGGCAAGCCAGATCTGATTACAAGTGCGCCTGGCGTCAGGCCTGTACAAACTGCATTTGCGTGCCGGCAAGTTCGATCAAATCGCCATTCTTCAACGGGACCGGGTCGGTACCGATCGGAGCGCCATTGAGCGACGGATTACCCGCTCCTTCGACATGGTGTACGACAAATCCATGTTGGCGTTTTGTAATCGCCGCAACCGCCACGCCGGGTTTGCCGATGGTGGTGACGACTTTCGTCAGTGGCACCTCGCGGCCGGAAGCCGCCCCCGACAGAACCTTGATCGAGGCCTGTCCCATAGGTGCGGCAGCCACCGCCGGCCTTGGCGCAGCCATTGGCTGCGCGGCATGCGACATTGCCGACGCCGGCGCCACCGCCGCGGCCGGCGCCGATTTAACCATCATCGTCTTTTCGAACCCGTCTCCAGCGACCTCGGCGACATACTTGATCTTGTACTTGCCGACTTCGACCGTATCGCCATTGACCAGCTGCTGCTTCTTGGCGGCCTTGCCATTCACGTAGGTGCCATTGGTGCTGTTCAGGTCCTCGATAAAAACATCATGCCCGGTCATCTGGAACACTGCGTGTTCACCACTGATGGCCAGGTTATCGATGACCACATCGTTGTATGGTCGACGACCCAAGGTGGTCCGGTCCTTGGTGAGCTGGACTTCCTTGATGACAACCCCATCGATCGACACGATCATTTTCGGCATGACCGACTCCTATTCCTGTGACTGGTTTTCGAGATATGCATGAGCTTACTATCTATTTTCCCAACAACCTGGATATCAGGCCGCGCTTTTCGGGGGCTGCGTCCGCTTGAACCAGCAAAACTGAGATATTGTCCCGCCCGCCGTGTTCGTTGGCCGAGACCACCAGAGCATCCGCCAATTGCTCCATGGGTGCCTCACCCCCGAGGATACTGGCAATTTCCCCATCGTCAACCATATCGGACAGCCCGTCGGAGCAAAGCAGATAACAGTCTCCGGCCTCGACCTCGTGCTCGTGCAGGTCGAGCATCACCGCATCTTCAACACCGAGCGCGCGCGTAACGAGGTTCTTGATCGACGAGGTGGAAGCCTGCTCCGGCGTAATCAGACCGGCATCGATCTGCTCCTGCAACAGTGAGTGGTCTTTGGTGATCTGTGACAACTCGCCACCGCGCAGGCGATAACAGCGCGAGTCGCCGATGTGGCCCAGTATCAACGTGGCGCCATGAAACACCGCGACGACCAGGGTCGTCCCCATGCCCGAGTACTGCGGGTTGGAGTCGGAGGCATTAAAAATGGACCGGTTGGCGTCGTCGACACAAATCTCCAATGCGCGCCGGATCTCCTTGACCTTCGCATGTCGCCCTGCTTCGGACAACCAGCGCGCCATCTCGGACTTGATAAACGCCGTCGCCATACCACTTGCAATTTCACCGGCGTTGTAACCGCCCATACCATCTGCCAAAACGCACAAATGGGTGTCGGTGTCGAGCGCCACTGCATCTTCGTTGTTGTCTCTGGCCCGGCCCGGGTCGGTTCGCGTACAGAACGTGTAATTCATTATTTGCTGGCTATAGCTCTAAGTCCGGTGCAGGACTGGCCGGCGGCGGACGGTTGGTGGCGCCAGTCTGATGGACAGCGGTCTTCTCGAAATCCGGAGCCGGTTTCGTTGCAGCCGCGGCCTGATGCACAGCGGTTCGCTCGAAATCGGACGTGGGCGCTGCAGCGACGGCGGCGACCGCAGACGTCGCGAACACGGCTGTTTTTTCATGTCCGCCACTCCCGGTTGCAACCGCCGCAGCGGAAATGGCACCGGTCTGCATGGTTGGCTGCGCCACCGGCGCGCCACCCATCTCGGCCATCACGTTGCGCAGATCGGCGGCAAACTGCTCACCATCCTGGTAGCGCGTTTCAGGACGCTTGCTGACCGACAAAGCAACCACGTTCGCCAGGCTCTCGGGCAACTCCTTGCGAATGATGCGGATGTCCGGCGCCTCCTCGTTGGCGATCTTGAACATCAACTCGGCCATGGATTCACCGCGAAACGGCAACACCCCAGCGAGCATCTGGAACAGCATCACGCCCAGCGAGTACAGGTCAGAGCGCCCGTCGACCTTCTTGCCAGCCAGTTGCTCCGGAGACATGAAACTGGGCGTACCCAGCACCAGGCCGGTCTTGGTCTTGCTCGAGTCAGTGATGCGGGCAATACCAAAGTCCGTCACCTTCACTGTGTCGCTGTCGAGCTCGTACATGATGTTGGCCGGCTTGATATCCCGGTGCACCACGTTCTGCCGATGTGCATAAGACAGCGCCTCGGCGACCCGTGCCACGATTGACAGCACCTTGGGCACCGGCAACAGGTTGCCGTCCTTGCAGTAGTCCAGCAAATCCTTGCCCTTGAGAAACTCCATGGCGATATATGCCAGATCGTGCTCTTCCCCTGCATCAAATATGGTGACGATATTCTGATGCTGCAAGCGCCCTGCGGTTTCGGCCTCGCGGAAAAACCGCTCGCGCGCATCGACCAGTTCGTCACCCGAGAATTCCTGGCTCAATGCCATGGTCTTGATGGCAACGACACGGCCGATCTTCGGGTCTTTGCCCAGGTAGACAACACCCATCGCCCCCTTGCCCAGTTCCTTGTCGACCTGATAACGGCCCAACATCGGTTTCTCGACTGCGCCGCCGTCCAGCAACATGGTTCCACCCGGGTGGGCGCCACCGCCGCCAAGCATCACGGTCTCGGACATGTTCTTGGCGCGATTGAGTTTGGACTGCAGGTCTTTGTAGTCCTTGTCATAAGCAGCCATGTGTTGATAGACAGACTCCGCCTTGTTGAACTGCCGCTTGCGTTCGAAGTCGAGGGCCAGGTTGTACAGGTTGCCCATCACGGCGTCGTTCATCGGTACGCGGCGAAAGCGGTCGAAGGCCATGTCGAGCTGGCCTTGACCCTGCAGCGCCAGGCCCATCATGCGGTTGGTCTCTGCCGACTCCTCGTCCGACTTCAGCTTGCCGGCCTCCGTCACCAGGAAACGTTTGGTGGTGAGGGCCAAATGCCCGATGGCCAACAATACCGCCGGCAACACCAATTTGACCCAGGTTGCACCATTCGACAAGAGGAAGAATTCCGCGCCCAACAGAGTAATGAATGCCACCAGTGTGACGATCGCCGCGGTGCCGGCAGAAAGCCGCGGCAGCAGGGCAACGACGTAAGCCGCCACTAGCAGGAACACCGCCATGGTGGCCCATACTGCCCAGCTCGGCTGCACAATGAAATGTTCGCTCAGGATGCTCGAGGTGATGTGGGCAATCGTTTCAGCGGGCGACAGCGCTGCGTAACCGGGTGCAGGAAAGGTGTTGCCGACGCCGGCCGCCGTGGCTCCAATCACCACAATCTTGTCGGCATACTTCGAGGCGGGAATCTTGCCGTTCAAGACGTCGAAAAAGGAGTCGATCGCAAATGCCGGGCGCCCGTCCCGCCCCTTGTAAAACTGCGGCAGCATCAACGCGGACTCATCGGTTTTGACTCGCAGTTTGCCGATCTGCACTGACTCGCCGACGTTGAGCTTGACGTCTGCAGAACTCAAGTTCAGGCTCTTGACCGCCGCCAGCAGGGCCATCGACGGCACGGCGTTTCCGTAATAGTTGACCAGAAGTGGCTCCAGGCGCACAGCGCCATCCACATCCTGGAACTGGTTCAAATGCCCTATGCCACTGGCCGCGGAGCCAATCGCCTCGATCGGCTGCTGGCCATTGATGGCGGCCATCGAGAAGCCGTTCTTTTCGCTGATGGCACTCTTGAGAGCATAGGCCGGCAGCGGCTTGTCCGGATTGCCCTGTGGTTCGCCGAGCGAAAAAACCGACGGCACCAACACATTGCCGGCGTTCTTCATGCTTGCCGCCAGGACTGCATCGGTATCGAGTTTCAGTTCCGCCTCGGCGATCACCTTGCTCAGCTCGGTATTGCTTGCCGCCTGGTCGCTGGCAGGGTCGGACGTCTGACGCAACAGCCCCTTCATTTTGCGGATGTAGACCAGCCCGGGGTCCACCTGTGGCTCAATAAAAAACACCGTGTGGACTATCGTCTTGGCCTTGGCGGCCGCCAGCAGATCGATCAGCTTGGCATGGATATCCCTGGACCAAGGCCAGCGGCCGATATTGGCGATACTCTGATCGTCAATGGCAATGATGGCAACGCGGTCCGATGGCTGGCGCGACGTGCTGGTGCTCGCAAAATCATAGAACCGCCGCTCCAGGGTGCCAATCAAGTCGGTGACCTGATTCAGCAGCATCACTGCAATCACGATCGCGACGCCGGCAAACCAGTCAGCGCGCCAGAAGTTGGCTCGTTTTGATGATGATTTAGTTGCCACGGTCAACCCTCAACCTGGTTTTCAGTCCGCCAGTGTCGCCCATACGCGACCCATGCGTGTCCAAATGCACAAAATTTGTTACAAGAGAGTACCTTAGCAGACGCTGCAAGGCACGACAAGGTACTGACCGGCCCCGACTTGTCGTTTTTTTGCACCAACAGCAGATGCTTGCCGGCGCACCGTACCGGACAGGCAACCCCGCATCCAGGGTATTCATGCTGCAGGTCGGGCGCGATTCTTCAGTGCCATTCCCAGCAACAAGACAGCCAGTGCGCCCACTGTTCCCAGACCAAAGCCCCAGACCTTGGTCTGCGGCAGCCAACCCTGCACTGCAGGATCGGTATGTGCCATCGTGCCGGCAATCCAACCCAACAACATGCCGCCCACGGTGATGATGGCAGGGAAGCGGTCCATCAGTTTCAACACCATTTGACTGCCCCAGACAATGATGGGGATGCTGACCAGCAGGCCAAATATCACCAGCGGTACCTGATGTTGGCCGCCCGCGCCAGTGGCGGCACCGGCGATGGCGATTACGTTGTCCACACTCATCACCAGATCCGCCACGATGACTGTCTTGACCGCAGCCCACAACTTGTCGCTGGACTGAACATGCATTTGTCCGTCCTCCTCTTGCGGCGCCAGCAACTTGACACCGATCCACAGCAGCAGTGCGGCACCGACCAGCTTCAGATAGGGCACCTGCAGCAGCGTCAAGGCGAACGCAATCAAAACGACGCGCAGCACGATTGCGCCGGCAGTTCCCCAAAGAATGCCTTTGGTACGCAAATGCGGGGGTAGCTGGCGACAGGCCAGGGCGATCACCACGGCATTGTCGCCACCCAGCAGGATGTCGATCATGATGATCTGACCAACGGCTATCCAGAAGTGGGCGGTGAGAAACTCTTCCATTTACGGTCTTCCTAATACCCGCTGCAATACGAAAAAGACAACTGGGACGGCTGCAACAGGGGGCCGCACCATCGCTACCCCGCATGGCGCTTGCGGCGCCCCGTTGCTAGAGGCTGGATTTCAGCAATTTGGCCATCTCGGACGGATTGCGGGTGATCTTGAACCCGCACTCTTCCATGATCGCCAGCTTCGCGTCCGCCGTGTCGGCACCGCCCGATATCAGCGCACCGGCATGGCCCATGCGTTTGCCGGCAGGCGCGGTAACACCCGCAATGAAACCGACGATCGGCTTTTTCATGTTGGTTTTGCACCAGCGCGCGGCTTCCGCCTCGTCGGGGCCACCGATCTCGCCGATCATGATCACGGCATCCGTGTCCGGGTCCTCGTTGAACAGTCGCATCACGTCAATGTGCTTGAGCCCATTGATCGGGTCACCGCCAATGCCGACCGCACTGGACTGGCCAAGGCCGATCTCCGTCAACTGCGCCACCGCCTCGTAGGTCAACGTGCCGGAGCGGCTGACAACGCCGATCCGGCCCTTGCGGTGGATATGACCCGGCATGATGCCGATCTTGATTTCCTCCGGTGTGATCAAGCCCGGGCAATTGGGTCCCAGCAACAAGGTGTCCTTCCCGCCTGCCGCCACCCGGGCACGCATTTTGTTGCGAACTTCGAGCATGTCGCGCACCGGGATTCCCTCCGTGATGCAGATGACGAGGTCCAGCTCGGCCTCGACCGCCTCCCAGATGGCGGCGGCCGCACCGGCCGGTGGCACATAGATCACCGACACCGTGGCACCGGTATCGGCGGCGGCGTCCCGGACAGAGGCAAATATCGGTATGCCAAAAACCGATTCGCCGGCTTTTTTCGGGTTCACCCCGGCGACGAAGCAGTTCTTGCCATTCGCATACTCCTGGCATTTTTCAGTATGAAATTGTCCTGTCTTTCCCGTAATACCCTGGGTTATGACCTTGGTGTTCTTGTTGATCAGAATGCTCACTTGGATTCCTTCATCACACTGGATTGGACTGGCGCGCGATCACTGGACCGCAGCGACGACCTTCTGGGCCGCCTCTGCCATGGTGTCGGCGCTGATGATCGGCAGGCCCGACTCGGCCAGCATTTTCTTGCCCAGATCCTCATTGGTGCCCTTCATGCGCACCACCAGCGGAACGGTCAGGTTGGTTGCCCGGCAGGCCGTCATGACGCCGGTGGCGATGGTGTCGCATTTCATGATGCCACCAAAGATGTTCACCAGGATGGCCTTGACTTTGGGGTTCTTCAGCATGATCTTGAAGGCTTCCGTGACCTTCTCGGGCGTCGCCCCGCCGCCCACATCGAGAAAGTTGGCCGGCTCGGCGCCGTACAGCTTGATGGTGTCCATGGTGGCCATGGCCAGGCCGGCTCCATTCACCAGGCAACCAATGCTTCCATCCAGGCTGATATAAGCAAGGTCAAATTTGCTGGCCTCGACCTCGGCCGGATCTTCCTCATCCAGGTCACGGTAGGCGACGATCTCGGCCTGGCGGAACAAGGCATTGGCATCGAAATTGAACTTGGCATCAAGCGCCTTGATGTTCCCGTTGCCCTCAAGGATGAGCGGGTTGATTTCGACCAATGACGCGTCCGTCTGCATGTAACACTGGTAGAGTTTTTGCAGCACATCGACGCACTGCGCAGTCGACGCCGCCGGGACACCGATGCCGTCGGCGAGTTCACGTGCCTGCGCACTGGTCAGCCCGGTGGCGGGGTCCACAAATACCTTGATGATCTTTTCTGGTGTGTCATGCGCCACCTCTTCGATGTTCATGCCACCTTCGGACGATGCCATCAGCGCAACCCGCTGTGAAGCCCGGTCGGTGACCACCGATACGTAGTACTCCTTGCGGATGTCGGCGCCATCTTCAATCAACAAGCGGCGCACCTTCTGCCCTGCGGGCCCGGTCTGGTGGGTCACCAGTTGCATGCCCAGGATTTCACCTGCCAACTTGCGCACCTCGTCGATCGAGCGCGCAAGCTTGACTCCACCACCCTTGCCGCGTCCTCCCGCATGAATCTGCGCCTTCACCACCCACACCGGCCCGCCCAGCTTCTGCGCTGCCTCCACCGCCTCCTGCACGGTGAACGCCGCAATGCCGCGCGGCACCGGCACGCCGAACTTGCGCAGGATGTCTTTGCCCTGGTATTCGTGAATCTTCATGAGGCCTCTCTGGGAACTGGAAAAAACCTGACTCGCCGTCGAAATCCTTGGGTCAGAAGCAGACTGCAGACAACGACGTTGCTGAATGTATCATGCTGCAATGCACCAAAATCGGGGCGGTCTTACACTGCGCATCAAGCCCCGGGCGAACTGACGCGGAACAACACCATGGTCAAGATATTTATCGATGGCGAAGCTGGTACCACCGGGCTGCAGATCCGCGAGCGGCTGCAAAACATGGCGCAGGTCGAACTGGTAAGCATCGACCCTGCGCTCAGGAAAGACAACAACGCCAAGCGCGAACTGATGTCCCAGGTAGACCTGGTTGTGTTGTGTCTGCACGACACTGCAGCGATTGAATCGGTGGCCATGCTCGACGCGGTGGCACACGCCACCGGTCGACCGGGCCCACGTGTCATCGATGCCTCCACTGCACACCGGGTCGCAGCTGGCTGGGTGTACGGTTTTGCCGAACTCAGCCGCGCGCAACCGGCGGCCATTGCGGCGGCCATGCGCGTCAGCAATCCGGGCTGTTATCCCACCGCGGCCATCGCCCTGTTGCGGCCGTTGATCGATGCTGGATTGCTGGCGCCCGACCATCCGATCACGCTGCCGGCCGTCACCGGATATTCAGGCGGCGGGCGCAGCATGATCGAAGCGTACGAGTCGGGCGTCGCACCAGCGTTTGAATCGTATGGGCTCGGTCTGAAGCACAAACACATCGCCGAAATCATGCGTTTCTCGGGGCTCGAACGGCGCCCTGTGTTTCTGCCCGGCATTGCCAATTTCCGGCAAGGCATGCTGGTGCAGCTTCCCTTGCACCTGGACTTGTTGCCCGGACAACCGTCGGCGTCGGACCTGCACGCGGCTCTGGCGCGGCACTATGCTGGAAGCGAATGGGTGTCGGTGGAGCCGGCCACGGCGGACGGCAAACTCGATGCAGTCGCGTTGCGCGACACTGACAAGATGGAGCTGCGCGTGTTTTCCAACGATGCGCGTGCCGACGGTTTCAGCCAGGCTGTGTTGGTTGCCCGACTGGACAACCTGGGCAAAGGCGCCAGTGGCGCTGCGGTCCAGAACATCCGGTTGATGCTGTCCCTGTAAGACAACCCGGCAGGGCGGGCGCTTCCTGTCAGCGCAAGTCCGGCATTTCGTCGTCCGACAGCCCCCTCACGACGCGTTGGATAGTCTCCCCCGCAAAGCCCCGCGCGGCCAGGAAACGCACTTGTTTGGCCCGCGCGGCCGCCGCGTCCGCGGTATCGTAAGCTGCGGCGTGGGCGGCGAATTTTCGCACCCACACGGCGTGTGCCCGCGCCAACTCGCTGCCTTGCAACTGCGCCACCGCCGCGTTGACCGCGGGTGCGGACAGGCCTTTTTTCTGCAGCTCATGGCGTACCCGCGCCGCACCGAGTTTGCCAGCACGCTGATGGAGCACCGACTCGACAACCCGTTGCTCATCGATGAAGCCCTTGGCTTGCAGATCATCCAGTACCGCATCGAGCTCGGCGGCGCCCGCGGCATGGCGGATCAGCTTGCGCTGCAGCTCCAGGCGCGAGTGTTCCCGGTTGCCCAGCAGCCGCAAGGCGCGGCCCTTGAGCGAGAGTTGCTGCGCCATGTGCGCGTTGGTTGACGCTGAAGCAGGCTCGGAACTCAGTCGGCCTTCTTGCCATTGGTACGGGACGGCGGCTCGGAGTCCAGCGCCTCGGCCAGCAACGGAATGCCCAGTGATTCGCGCACCTTGTTCTCGATTTCGCGCGACAGTTCCTGGTTTTCGCGCAGGAACTCGCGTGCGTTGTCACGCCCCTGACCGATCTTTTCACCGTTATAGGCATACCAGGCACCCGACTTGTCCAGGATATGCGCGTTCACGCCCATGTCGATGACCTCGCCATGGCGGCTGATGCCTTCACCAAAAAGGATGTCGAACTCGGCCGTCTTGAAGGGCGGCGCGACCTTGTTCTTTACCACCTTGACCTTGGTTTCGTTGCCGATCGCCTCGTCGCCCTTCATGATGGTGCCGGTGCGGCGGATGTCGAGTCGCACCGAGGCGTAGAACTTGAGCGCATTGCCTCCGGTGGTGGTTTCCGGGCTGCCAAACATCACGCCGATCTTCATGCGGATCTGGTTGATGAAGATCACCATGCAGTTTGTCTTCTTGATGTGGGCCGTGAGCTTGCGCAGGGCCTGGCTCATCAGGCGCGCCTGCAAACCGGGCAGAGAGTCACCCATTTCTCCCTCAAGTTCGGCCTTCGGTGTGAGAGCTGCCACCGAGTCGATCACGATCAGGTCCACCGCACCGGAGCGCACCAGCGAGTCGACGATCTCCAGCGCCTGTTCACCGGTGTCGGGTTGGCTGATCAGCAGGTCTTGCAGATTGACGCCCAGCTTTTGCGCGTACTGGATGTCCAGCGCATGCTCGGCGTCGACAAAGGCGCATTGCCCGCCGGTTTTTTGCATCTCGGCGATGGTCTGCAGCGTCAGGGTGGTCTTGCCGGACGACTCCGGGCCGTAGATTTCGATCACCCGGCCACGCGGCAGACCACCTACGCCCAGGGCAATATCCAGCCCCAGGGAACCGGTGGAGACGACCTGGATATCTTCGATCACCTCACCCTCACCCAGTCGCATGATGGTGCCCTTGCCAAACTGCTTTTCAATCTGGGCCAGTGCGACTTGCAAGGCTTTGGCTTTTTCGGTGCTTGCCGATGTGACGGCTCTGACTGCTGTGTCCATGGGGTACTCCTTGGTGTTGCTAAGGTGGAATCAGGATGTCTGGCAATAATGACAGGCTGGATGTCTGAACAGTATCTTATCTTCCGAATTGAATCAAGTAAACGCGCTTTTTAGTCAATTTACTTTACTATTTGGAGCATGCAAGACCTTACTGCTGACCAGCGATGGCGACAGACCCACCTCGGGCAGATGCTGGACCAGGCGAGCCGCCAGTTCGACGCCCGGGTACTTGCCGTCATGTCGCGCAACGTCGAGCTTGCGCTTTCGCTGGCCAATCTGGCTGGCCGTGGCGCGCTGACGGCATCACACATCCACATCACGCGACATCTCCCATTGGACGGGTGCGGGCTGACCGAGCTGGCACAACGCGCGGGTGTCAGCAAACAGGCCATGGGCAAGCTGGTCGACCAGTGTTGCGCCTGGGATCTGGTGCGTCGCGAGCCGGACACCCGCGACGCACGTGCGATCCGCATTGTTTTCACCACCAGCGGACTGCAATGGCTGAATGCCTATGCACAGGGCGTGCACCAGGCGCAGGCCGAATTCGCAGCAGCTGTCGGCCCTGCAGTGGCAACCGTGGTGCAGCTGGGGCTGGAGGCATACAACGGTTGATGCAGGGTGGCGCGAAACGGCTCCGAGCCACTGGAATCAGCCGGGTGCTGGCGCGCCGAAAGCACGGCCTAGAATCATCCGGACAATCCGGAACTGAATCCGGCAGGAGACAACGATGCGTATTCTCATCGCCGAAGACGACCGCGTCCTGGCCGACGGGTTGCTGCGGGCCCTGCGTGGCACCGGTGCTGCGGTGGACCATGTGGCCAATGGCAGCGAGGCCGACGCCGCGCTCATGACGAACAAAGAATTCGACTTGCTGATCCTCGACCTCGGTCTGCCCAAGATGCATGGCCTGGAAGTGCTGCGCAAACTGCGTGCCCGCGGCTCGTCACTACCGGTGCTGATATTGACCGCAGCCGACAGCGTCGACGAGCGGGTCAAGGGGCTCGACTACGGTGCGGACGACTACATGGCGAAACCATTCAGCCTGCAGGAGCTCGAAGCCCGCGCGCGCGCATTGCTGCGTCGGCGCATGGGTGGCGCCAGCGACCATATCCGTCATGGCCCGCTGGTGTATGACCAGGCCGGTCGGGTGGCCAGCATTGACGGCAAGATGATCGAATTGTCGGCGCGCGAATTGGGGCTGCTCGAGGTGCTGCTGCAACGTGTCGGCCGCATGGTCAGCAAAGACCAGTTGGTCGAACGCCTGTGCGAGTGGGGTGAGGAGGTCAGCAACAATGCGATCGAGGTCTACATCCACCGGCTGCGCAAGAAGATCGAGAAAGGCTCGATTCGTATCGCCACAGTACGCGGCCTGGGTTATTGCCTGGAAAAAATACCGGACTGACAGGCCGGCATCGTGAAGCTCTTTCGCGCTGAACAGCGCTCGCTGTTTGGTGAAATCCTGGACTGGATGATCACGCCGTTGCTGCTGTTGTGGCCCATCAGCCTCGTGCTGACCTGGCTGGTGGCGCAGAGTGTTGCCGGCAAACCGTTTGACCGGGCGCTGGAGTTCAATGTCGGCGAACTGGCGCGCCTGGTGACGGTAAGGAACCGCACGGTGCAGTTCAACCTGCCGCTGCCGGCACGCCAACTGCTGCGTGCTGAAGAGTCAGATCAGGTCTACTACCAGATACTAGGTGCGCGCGGCGAAGTCCTCAGTGGCGAACGTGACCTGCCACTGCCAGACGACGGTGAAGCACCGTTTTTCGACGAAGTGCGCATGCGTGATGCGCAACACCGTGGCGTCGACGTCAAGGTCGCCTACACCTGGGTCAAGCTCGACCTCGCCAATGCCCAACCGGCACTGGTACAGGTGGCCGAAACCTTGGACAAGCGTGCGGTACTCGCCACCGAGATCGTGAAGGGTGTGTTATTGCCGCAGTTTGTGATCCTTCCGCTGGCAGTGTTGCTGGTATGGCTCGGCCTGGCCTACGCCATCAAGCCGCTAAACCAGCTGGAAGAACACATTCGTGCGCGCAAGCCGGATGACCTGAGTCCGATCGACTTCGAGGCCATCCCGCAGGAAGTGGTGCCTCTGGTGTCTTCCGTCAACGATCTGTTGCTGCGGCTGAAAAACTCGATCAGCCACCAGAAACGTTTTCTGGCCGATGCCGCGCACCAATTGAAGACTCCGCTGGCCGGCTTGCGCATGCAGGCAGACCTGGCACAACGCCACGGTGCGAGCGCCGACGAACTCAAACAGTCGCTGCGCCAGATTGGCAACGCCAGTGTGCGCGCCACCCATACTGTCAACCAGTTGCTGGCCCTGGCGCGGGCCGAAGGCAGCCAGAGCGCCATGAGCCGAGAGCGGTGCGACCTGGCCCGAATCACCATCGAGACGGTGCAGGACTGCTTGCCACGTGCATTGGAGAAGTCGATCGACCTGGGATATGAGGGTCTGCAGCCAGGTGAACCCGGCGTGGTACTGCAGGGCAACCCCACGCTGTTGCAGGAAATGGTTCGCAATCTGGTCATCAACGCCATCAACTACACGCCGTCCAGCCCGCAGCATCCGGGCGTGGTGACGGCGCGCATCGTGGCCAATCCGCTGCAGCAGGTGCTGATGCTGCAAGTGGAAGACTCCGGCCCCGGCATAACGCCCATTGAGCGCGAACTGGTCTTCAAACCCTTCTACCGAACATTGGGAAGCGAGGCGGAAGGCTCCGGCCTCGGGTTGCCCATCGTGCTGGAGATTGCGCAACTCCATGAAGCATCGGTGGCGCTGGATGACGCCCACCACGGCAAGACCCCGCCGGGTGCGCTGTTCACAGTGCGTTTTGACACCAGCCTGCAGATCGAATCGACACTTGGATGAGGCGCGGCCTGCACGCGCCAGCTCATGCGGGAGGCTCTTGGCGCAGCAGGGTTGACGATGGCAGCGGCGCATTCAAGATAGCGCCGATATCCAGTATCCCGGCGCCAAAGGCCCCGGGTTGCTGGTTCGGCATTTTCCGGGCAGTGGTCCTCGCCACCGTCTTGAAGGCTTCCACACGCTGCCATGCTTCGGGGTACGCCGTATCAAGCGCACGACCGTGTCGCGCCAGCCACAATGCAGCAGCTCCGGAGGTGATGGCCGTCGCGTAGGACGTTCCGTCCCCGCGATCCGCATAGGCCGGCGTCGATAGTCGGCGCATCTCGGCCCGGTAGATATGTGCCGCTGGTGCGGCCCAGTCGACTGCAGAGCCATAGGCGCTTTGGCCCCACGGCACGCTGCCAACCGTGCTGCCGGCGGCCGCGATGGTCCGTCTGCCATGGGCGGGCGCAATAACCGAGCGCAACGGCTGCCCCGCCGCGCAAACAAACACCACACCTGCCAGATAGGCCTCGTCGATGGCTTTGTCCAGCACCCCCATCTGCGTCCTTGGCAGGAAGCCCATGCTCAGGTTGATCACCGAAACCCTGGCCTCGTTGACCAGGTAGCGCAATGCTGCCGCCAGCTCCTGCTGCGCATGGGTGATCAACACGGTATTGGCGATGCGCACCGGTACAAGTGGCACTTTCGGTGCCACCCCGAGGTAGGTGCCACCGGGCGCGGCCGGGTCACTGCCGCAAATGACACTGCCAACCCGGGTCCCGTGCCCATCATTGAGCGCGGCAAGCGGGTCAATCCCCTGGCCTGGACCAGGATCGCCGCCGCCAGCGCCGACGGCAAAGAACGTGCGGGCAGCCGCCACGTCCAGCCACGCAGTGCCGCCGAATCCAAACACCGGGTGAGGGGTGTAACCCGTGTCGATCTGACCGACCCTGACAGCGCCCCAATCGATGCCGTCGGGGCCGCCCCAATGCTGATTCCATGCAGCCCGAACATGGACTTCGTCCAGATACCAGGCCCGTGGCACTCCGGCACTGGGGCGCACCGGCAGCACGGCAACGTCTCGCGCCTGCAGTCGGGCAAGCGCTTCGCTCTCGGTCAATGGCTGGATATGGACGACGCCCGCAGCGCCGATCACACGGGCTGCAGCGGCTGCTCCATAGGCCCGCTCCAGAGCCGTGAAAGTCGGGCCCGCAAGCAGCGCCTCACGCTCACCGAGCGCCGTGAGACCAGGATCCACACCAGGAAGGTAGTCAGCAAGAACCTGCCGACAGTGCAGAAATCCCCGTCCGTCGAACTGCAGCAACTGGGTCTGCTTCATGGATCTGCCCTCCTGTCTTGGTGGTGCCTTATTGTGAACCGAACCATGACAAACCGACATGCAGGCAAGTGGCGGTTGTTGTGGCGCCCCGGGGCGCGGCGCAGGTGCTGATCGTTCTCAGGCGGGTGTCACGGGCAGAAACGCAAGGCGCGCTCCCCCAGGGCCGGCTTGAGCGCATCGAGCAGGCCGCGCAGGTTATCGTCGGCCAATGGCAGCTTCAATATGCTGCCGCGCAGTTCAGCGCGCTCCTGCACCACGGCGGCCGTTTTTACGCCACGCTGGCTCAGGCTGGCGAGGGCGGCACGAGCACTTGCCTCGTTGTCGAATCCACCCAGTGACAGTCCAAACCCGAGTGCCGGATTGATCAGCGGCTCAAAACGCAGGTTGAGTGCTGCCAGTTCGCTGCGCTTCTTGGCCAAGGTCTGCGCGTCGGGGTATTTGCCCATATAGACAATCCAGCGCGCCGGCTCGACAACGGCGTCGAGTGTCCAGCTACCTACCGGCAGGCTGGCTTCGGCGACCTGACGCACTACCTCGGCCTGCGCCGCGTCCAGCACGCCTGATTGCAGGCACTGTGCGGGTTTGCCCACCGCCGACGCGGCCGCATCGGCTGTGCGAAGCTCGTCGCTGGACAGGATGCGCAGTTGGCCGGGCCGTATCTGCTGCGCCAAGCGCTGCGGCTCATTCTGGGCCGCTGGCGCGAACCCGTAAGTTCGCAAAAACCCATGGCTCCAGGCGAAATAACCCAGATTGGACAGCAGCAGCAGCAAAACCAGAAGACGCAACATCACGCCCGCCCGTCGGTCGCCGCCGGTCGCACACTGACCTCGGAGCTGATGATGGTTTTCATGCCCAGCGCAGTATGCACCCGCAGCGCACCATCGTTATCGACACCACGGGCGACTCCCGTCGTTCCGTCACTCATCACGACAGAACGACCATGCAACAGATCCCGCGCCGCGAATCCGGGCAGGAAGGGTTGCAGACCGCTTGCAGAAAACTGCTGCAACGCCAGTAACACGGCGGGTAACACGCGCTGCAACAATGCGGGAGCTGCAATGCCTGGCAAAACTTCCTGCGCCCAGGCCGGCCCAGGGTCCCAGCCGGCTGCGCCGCGCGCTGCGACGTTGATCCCGACGCCAAGCACTACATGACGTGTGTCGCCCAGACTGGTCGTTTCGATCAGGATGCCGGCCAGTTTGCGCCCCCCCAGCCACAGGTCATTGGGCCATTTCAACTTGACATCGGCATGCAGGCTGTCCGCCAATGCGACACCTAAGCCCAGCGACAGGCCCGCCCAATGGTCGTTGGCCAGCGGCAGACACAGCGAGAACAACAGGTCGCCGCCACCGGCTTCGTTGTCCTTGGCCGGCCCATCGATCCACTGCCGCCCCAGTCGTCCACGCCCGGCAGTCTGGTGTTCGGCGATCAGCAAGCGTTTCTCCTGCCGGCCCAGCCGCAGCCCGCGCATGAGCTCGGAATTGGTGGAGGTTATG
>JANOTG010000430.1:0-2999 GCA_031416215.1 Betaproteobacteria bacterium | reverse complement strand
GAAGCCGCAGCACCGGCACGGCTGGTGGGCGGTACCTGTTGGCGGGCTCCGGTTGGCAGGGCCAGATACCCGACAACATGACCTTGCTGCGGGCCCCGACGCGCATGGTCTGGCTGATCGGTCGAACACAGACCAATGGCGCAGCTGACTACGCCACGGTGCACCGGCTGCAAGACGGCATCACGCTGCGCAGCCTGGCGCAGTTCCAGTCCGCCCGTGGTGACTACGCTGCGGCGACCATGCGGCAACGCCCGATCGACGGACCAAAGATACCGCCCATCGTTCAGATTCAGGCGATGGATGTCCAGAGCTTCTTCACCCGGCTGGCGAACCTGATGGTCGACAATCCGCCTGCCGCCGCCGACGGGCCGATGCTGGCCAAACTCTTGCGCCTGGGGCTGGCGGTGGGCCAGCCGCCGCAATGGGGCCTGCTCGACCGCTGGGCTGTCGCGCTGGGACGCTGGCTTGCAGACCGGACCATTGCCAGGGAACTGTCGAAACGCCCGACCGTGCGCGGCTGGATCACGCCGCCGGGCAACCTGGGAAATTACGGCACTGCCTACAACATCCGTGCCGTGGTAGCCATGATCGGTCTGGGCGCCAACCTGAATGCGGACGCCACCTATCCCAGCGCCAGTGTGGACAGCCAGGGCCAGATGCTGGACGGCAGCAAACGTTACCGCCTGCATTTCAAACGCGCCGATTTGCCGCCGGTCAATGCCTTCTGGTCCATCACCGCCTACGGGCCGGATGACTTTTTCATTGACAACCCACTCAAACGTTATGCACTGGGTGACCGTGATCCGCTGGTGTTCAACCCCGATGGATCGTTGGACCTGCTGATCCAGGCCCACGCTCCTGCGGACGACCGGCGCACCAACTGGTTGCCGGTCAAGGCCGGACAAACCTTCATGCTGAATACTCGCCTGTACTGGCCCAAGCCAGCCGCACTCGATGGCAGCTGGGGCATGCCCGCGATCGAGCGTCTCGAAGGAATAGCGCCATGACCACACTCAGCCCCACCGATTCCGCCTTCCTGTGGATGGAGACACGCAGCCAGCCCATGCATGTTGCGGGGCTGAACCTGTACACACCGCCCAAGGGCGCCGGGCCGGAATTTGTCGCCCGGCTGTTGCAGCAATGGGGTCAGCACCTGAAGGCGTTGCCGCCGTTCAACCAGCGGCCGGTGTTGCGCATGGGGCTGTGGCATTGGGAAGACGACAAGGAGTTCGAGCTCGACTACCACCTGCGCCATGTCGCCCTGCCTCACCCTGGGCGCATCCGCGAGCTGCTGGTGATGGTGTCGCGGCTGCACGGCAACCTGATGGACCGCAATCGGCCACTCTGGGAGGCCTATGTCATCGAGGGATTGCCGGGCGGACGTTTTGCCACCTACATCAAGATCCACCACGCGCTGGTGGACGGCGTGTCCGGCGCCCGGATGATGGCCGACGGCCTGTCGCGCGACGCCACGGAGCAAAAACCACCGCTGTGGGCACAGCACCTGGCACGCGCCGCCGCTTCGCGCGGCAAAAAGCCGGCGACGGGCTTGTTGCAACAGTTGTCGGAGGCAGCACGGGCTGGCCGCGAGATCCTGCCTGGCATCGGCAGCGGCTTGTGGGACCTGTTGCGTGCTGGAGCAGGGGCAGCAGATCAAGTCGGTGGCGCGTTGCCATTTCAGGCGCCGCCCACCGTCTTCAACGTCGAGATCTCTGGCTCGCGCCGCTTTGCCGCCCAGTCCTACCCCTTGTCCCGCCTCAAGGCCATTGGCGCGGCCACCGGAGCCACGGTGAACGACGTGACGCTGGCCATCTGCGCCGGCGCCATACGCAAATACCTGCAGGCAAAGAACAAGTTGCCGAAAAAGCCCCTTGTCGCCATGGTGCCGGTGTCGCTGCACGGCGAGACCGATGCCGGCGGCAACCAGGTCACCTTGCTGCTGGCCAACCTGGCCACACACCTGTCCGACCCGCTGCAGCGTCTGGGCGCCATCGTGCGCAGCACCAGCGAGGCCAAGACCCGGCTCTCGGCTATGCCACGCCTGCAGAAAATGGCCCATGGCATGACCACCGTGGCGCCACTGGGCCCAGGCATGTTGACCGGCAGCGCTGGCACGCGGCCGGTATTCAACCTGGTGATCTCCAACGTACCTGGCCCCAGGCACACCCTGTATCTCAATGGCGCGCGGCTGGACGAGGTCTACCCGGTGTCCATCCCGACCCACTACCAGGCGCTGAACATCACCATCAGCGGCTACGGCGACAACCTGGGTTTTGGGTACACCGCTTGCCGGCGGTCCGTGCCGGCGCTGCAACGTTTGCTGGACCATACCGATGAGGCGATCAACGAACTGGAGCAGGCGATCCGTGCGACTTCGGCGGCAACGGCCGCCGAGAGCACGCCACGTACGCGACGCGCAGTGACCACCTCCGGGGCGGTACCCACAGCAAAAGTCGTCAAGAGAAATCCCCGCAACACCACAGTGCAAAAGACGAAGAAGTAACAACCATGCAGGAACAAACCGTGCAATTCGTCGCTGCCGTCAGCGTGCTGGTCGCTTTTGCCACGGCGGAGTTGATCCAGGGCAAGTTCTTCGCACCCGAGGCCACACGCGAGGACAACCGGCTCGACATCGCCGTGACGCTGCTGTTTCCCGCCATCTCATTTGCCGTGCTGACCGCCGCCACCGCCCTGTGTGAATGGCTCATCCCTGGGCAACGCAACGCCCTGGCGCACTGGGCGTGGTGGCAGATGCTCATCGTGCTGCTGCTGGCGGACGACCTGACCCAGTATTTCTGGCACCGCCTGAGCCACACCTCGGCGATGTGGCCGCTGCACCGTGCCCACCACTCGGCCGCCTACATGAGCGTGCGCATCGTCTACCGCAACAATGCCTTCTATTACGCGCTGATGCCGGGCCTGTGGTTGTCGGCGGCGCTCCTGTACATGGGCTTCGGCTGGGTCTACGTCGGCTACACCATCGTGAAACTCAGCGTCAT
>JANOTG010000429.1:0-3806 GCA_031416215.1 Betaproteobacteria bacterium | reverse complement strand
CACGGAGTTGCTGGTGTAGTCGAAACCCGCCAGACTGGAGGAGCGTCTGGCATTTTGCACCGCGGCGCCGAACGTCAGGTACGAAAAAGGTTGCCAGTCGAGCGAGAGGCTGGCGTCGCGCGTGATGTCGCGCCGGGACAGGGTGGCGACTGCAGTGGGTGTGCCGCGAAAATCCCGTGTGGCATAGGCGAGTTGCGCACGCATCGTCGCCTTCGGGCTGAGCTGCCATACCGGGCCGACCGAAAATCGGTCGGTCTGGGTAAAGTTGAAGTTGCCCGTCTCGAAGGCGCCGAGCTCGCGGGTCCACCCGGCGCGCAAGCCGGACTTGGGCGACAGTGACCAGTTCAGGGTGGCTGATCCTGTGAACCCGTCGAAGTCGCGCTGTGAATAGGTGGGGTATTTGCGGTTGCGATGGCCGATACGGAAATCCGCGCTGCTGTCGCGGCCGATCACCCAGGTGCCGACGATGGCGTTGTCGGTCTGGTCAAACCGGTCGTCAAAAAAACCGGGTGACGGTATGGTGCGATTCGACGTGTAGATGCCGGTCGAGTTTTGCCATGAATAACCGATGGCGCTGCCCGATGCCAGTACGTAACGCACTCCGGCTTGTGCACCCGTAAGGCGGTAGTCGGCCTCCTGCGTGATCTGAACCGAATTGTTGCGCGCTGATCGGTCCAGGCCAGCGCTCAGGCGCCAGCGGGCATCGAGTTCATAAGTGGCGTCCAAGCGGGTATTGGTATCGGCCCGTACGTTGCGCTGGTTGAAGCCCTGAAAATCGACGAAATTATTGAGCGTCTGTTCGCGCGAAGTTGCCAACGTACCGCGCAGCTTCGGTGTGTAGGCCCAGCGCCAGGCGGCGTTGTAATTGATGGCGTTGAAATCGAGGTAGCTGAACTTCTGGTAGCTGTATTTGTTGAGTCCGACATCGACCTCGACGCGTTGCAGGCTGTAGGCCTTGTTGTAGTTCAAGCCGATTCCGGCAATGCCAATGGTTTCGGCGGCGGAACTGCGACCGGTGAGCGCCTGCACGTTGGCGCCGGAAGACAGGCGAAAGATGTTGCTGTCATGCACCACGGTCGTATTGGCGCGAAACCGCAGGTCATTGCCGCCTTCGGCCAGCGCCCTGTTGGCGGTCATTGCCAGGGTGACAGTCAGCATACAGAAAATGAGGTGCGGCAGCGCCATGGGTCAATGCGCCTTCTCGTCCTTGAGTACCAAACGGATGGTTTTCAGGATGATGTGCAGGTCCAGCCGCAGCGACCAGTTGCGCAGGTAATCCAGGTCGTAGTCGATACGACCCTTCATTTTGTCCAGTGTGGTTGTTTCACCCCGGTAGCCATTGACCTGCGCCCAACCGGTGATACCCGGGCGCACCTTGTGGCGAACCATGTAGCCCTTGATCAGCTTGCGGTACAACTCGTTGTGCGCCACGGCGTGCGGCCTCGGCCCGACGATACTCATGCGACCCTGCAGCACGTTGACAAACTGTGGCAGTTCGTCCATCGAGGTGCGACGCATCAGGGCGCCCAGGGGAGTGACGCGTTTGTCACCGGCCCGGGCTTGCACGATATGGGTGCCGTCTTCAGTGACAGTCATGGATCGGAACTTGTAGACGACGATCTCGTTGCCGTCCAGACCGTAGCGGCGTTGCTTGAAGATGATGGGGCCCGGCGATGTGAACTTGACCGCCAAGGCCAGGATCAGCAACAAGGGAGTTATGACTGTAAGTATCAATAGTGACAGAACGATGTCACTGAAGCGCTTGAGGGCTCCATCGGTGCCTCGAAAAGGCGTCTCGCACACCGATATCACCGGCATTCCGCAGACCGTTCCGGTATGGCCCTGGATCAGGTCGGTGAAAAACATGTCGGGCACGAAGTAGATCGACGCGGTGGTGTCCTTCAGGTCGTCGAGCAATTGCAGAATGCGTGGCTGCGACGCCATGGGTAGTGACAGGTAGATCAGCTGCACATGGTTTTGCTGCACGATGTTGGCAAGATTGGCAGGTGTGCCCAGTAATTTGTGCCTGCCGCCCGGGTCCAGCCGTTGCTGGTCGCGGCTGTCGATGTAACCAAGCAACTCGATACGCGAGTAGGGCGTCTGCTTGATACGGGACGCCAGGGCAATGCCCTGTTCGTTCATGCCAACGATGATGGCGCGCTGCGCCGGCCCTTGCAGTCGCATCAGCCACGGTGCCGTTGCGCGCAAGAGAAGATGTAGTGCAAATTCTGCGGTGGGGGCAACCCATAACCAGGTCACCAGGGCCGCCTGCGTGAACTCACGAACATAACCGGTTGCAAAGCCGGTCAACAACAACAAGCTGGCCACCCACAACCAGTTCAGCGCGATATCCAGCAGGCTGCGACCGACGCTGGACTGCAAATGCGCCTGCCCCGGAAAAGTGAGCGCAAACACAAGCACTGACAGTATCAGCGTGGGCGCAGGCAACTCCCCGTCGAAGTAAAAGGCAATGGCCCACAGCGAAAAGACATAAACGCAGGGTCCCGCGGAAGATTCGATCAGACTCAGGAAATTGTCTTTGCCGATCACCGACTGGGACGGCCGTCTTAGTAAGGTGGCGGCGGAAAGCACCGCATCAGTTTTGGACATTGCTGGCTGATGGCACGAGTTTGCTGACGGCCTGCGCGCGGTTGCTCACGTCGAGTTTCTGGAACAGGCGGCACATGTGGTTCTTGACCGTGAAAGCACTGATGTGCAGGTTCCGGGCGATCTCGGCGTTGGTCTTGCCTCTTGCCACCCAGCGCAGCACTTCGGCTTCACGCTTAGTAAGATTGTAATCGGCAAGTAGCTCGGGTGACATTGTGACGTCTGTGCTGACGCGTGCGTCACCAGGCTCATCTTTTGCTCCACCATGGGCCCTGCCTGCGCGGGCATTGCCCTGATGCGGCAAGTGGGTTACCTGTCGCAAGGCAGTATCGATATACGGCAATACCAAAGCCAACGCACTGCTTTCTTTGGTGCCGAACTGGGCCTTGGCGGCAAAAGCCACATACAGGCAATCATGGCTTCCACGCGCGTCGGTGATGCCATGGACCACGGCGCAGCGCATATTGCCCAAAGCGCGGCCAACAGCGCCGGCGCGTTCGACTTCCTCAACGAGAAAGCCGCCTTGTCCGGCTTTCACCGAGTACGGTTTGCGGCCGAACGCGACCCACCGCGCAAACAGGCTCGACAGCATCGGCGTCACTGTGGACGTGTTGGAGTCGTGCGAACGCACACCTGGCATCGGCGAGATCACGTCGTGGTGAATCGCGCCATTCTGGAAGTTTCCCCAAGCCGCAATCAGAATATCGTGCGGCAGATAACGTTGCATGTCGCCCTGCAGCCACGCCAAAACGTCAAAGTGGCTGCGGACATCCACGGATCCGGTCACGACGCGGTGGTAGCGATGAAGTTCCTTGGTTGACAAAGAGGGCAAAAACGGCATAGGGGGAAGTAACGTCGATCTGTGGCCGGGTTACGCCACGGCGGCGCAAATTCTCGGGATTGACCGCAGCAGTAAAACACCCGCCGAGGAAGCGATCATGACAATCAATTTTAGGAACCCCGGGTGGCCGCCGGGGCCGCCACTGGCGGCGGAGTTCCGGATTGCAGGGGGTTTGCGTGAATTCGTTCACAAAGTGCAGGCGAAAAAAAAGGGCTGCGTTGCAGCCCCGTGATGATTGTCAGCGTGGCGCTGCTGCCAATCGTGTATCAGCGCGACTTCTTTCGCCGCAGTACGATGGCACCCATGACGCCCAGGCCGACCAGGAACATGGCATAACTCTCGGGCTCCGGTATTGGCG
>JANOTG010000428.1:0-13648 GCA_031416215.1 Betaproteobacteria bacterium | reverse complement strand
TCGACCGGGTCGGCCTGGATGGGGATGACAGGTGTGTTCATGGTGGTCTCCGATATGTCTTGCTCAGGCGCCCAGACGGGCCATTTCCTGCTGGTAGGTGGCATTGCTCCAGGCCTGTCCGTTGGGCGCCGATGGGCCGGCGTGGTTCAGGTAGGCGACCAGCCCGTCGAGGTCGTGGATGCCCTGTCCGAACGCGCGCTCAAGTGCGTCTCCCAGCAGGCTCTCGTAGCTGGTGGGTGGTGCGGTGCGGTTCTGGTGTACTTCGTTGTACAGGGATGCGGGGTTCATGGTCTGCCTTTCGCGTGGCGGGATGGTTGGGTTGGCGCGGTGGTCTGCTGCGCGGCTACTTGCGGTCCGTGATGAATTGGCCCTTGGGGGCGTCGGCGTCTTTTTGCCGGCGTGTATGGCCGTCAATGCCGCCCTTGATGGCCCATTCGGCAAACACCGTCGGCCCAGGGGTGAAGTCCCGCGGCTGCCACTCGGCGGTCAGTTGGTCTTCGTCGGTGTAGTACTCCACCAATGCACCAGCGGGGCTCTGGAAGTACCAGAAGATCGCAGACGACACGGGATGGCGCCCGGGACCGAGCTCGGTGTCCCAGCCGCAGCGCGACATGTGCAAGCCGCCGCCGAACACCTCGTGCACATCACGCACCGTAAACGCCACATGGTTGAGGCCGGCCTTGGGGCTTGGCAACTGCAGAAGGAACAGGTCGTGGTGGCCGCCGACGGGCTCGCAGCGCAGGAAGCTGCCCCGGCCCGGGTACTGGTCGGACATGCAAAAACCCAGTTTCTCCTGGTAGAAGGCGGTGGTGGCCGCCAGGTCCGTAACAAAAAAAACCACATGGCCCACCTCGATCGGTGTGGCACGGTCGTAAGCCGGGCTGGCCTGGTTCACGCGTGGGCGCTCACCCCAGGTGTTGGTGCGGGCACAGTCCAGCGCCAGCGGTCGTTTTCGAGTCACCTGCAGCCGCATCGACAGGCCGTTCGGGTCGGTGCAGCCGATGCGCCCGCCGCCATCGGCGAAGCCGGGCTGGCCGCGCAGCCGTGCTCCGCAGGAAGCCAAATCGTCGGCATTCGCAACACCCCACACCACCTGGCGCAAGCTCGGGTCCGGCTCTATCCCCTTGGGCAGATCGGGTTTGTCAGAGTGCGCCACGATGACGCGACAACCGTTGAGGGACTCAAACACCAGTTCCTGACTGCTGTGCGAAAGCAGCGTCAGGCCCCAGTCCTGAAAGAACTTGTGGCACGCCGCCAGATCGGTCGCGCCGAATGTGATTTCGTCAATTCCCAAAACACTCATGATCGACCTGCCCGCGCTGTTGTGACGTTATTGTGGGCGCGCGTCGCGCTGCAGTCGCCAGTTCGCACCGTTTCCATTTGCTCCACGTCCGGGACTGTGCTGCCCCGGCATGGCCATTTGGGGTTTTGCGGCATTGTTGGCCTCATGATATTGATTTATAGGTAAAACAGTGTTTCTTATGCGAACAGTTGAAGGTTATACGGCGACCGGTTCTGCCAATCAATTAGGGTAAACCCTAGGCGTGCGGATGTAGCCATGCTTACCGCTGCGTCATCACGCACGGTGCCTCCCGTAAACTGCGGCGATGGTGGCCGAAAAGAAAATTCCGGATGGCGTGAGCCCGCAAGCGGCGCAACTGCTGGAGCGCGCCTACGCCTTGGACAGCGACGAAAAATCCCGCGCGCTGTACCGCGACTGGGCACAAACCTACGACCAGACCATGCTGCAGGGGCTCAATTACCAGTCACCTGCCGTTGTGGCTGGGCTTTTGGCGCGCCACCTGGTGGCGCGGGACGCGGCTGTACTGGACGTGGGCTGTGGCACCGGCTTGGCCGGCCACAATCTGGCGACACACGGGTTTTCGGTCATCGACGGCATCGACGTCTCGCCGGAAATGATGCAGGTGGCAGAGCACCGCGGTATCTATCGGCATTTCATCAACGCCGATTTGCACGCCCCATTGCCCATCGCCGACGCACGTTATGGTGGCGCCCTGGGCAGTGGCATCTTCACCCATGGGCATGTCGATGCACGTTGCCTGGATGAGTTGTTTCGGGTGCTGCAACCCGGCGCACCGTTTGCGTTCACGGTCAAACTGGAAGTATTCGAGTCGCTGGGTTTCAAGGACAAACTTGCAGCGCTGGTGGATCACGGTCGCATCCGCCAGTTATTGTTCACCCTCGATCGTCACTACACGACGTCTGCGCAACCTGACGGCGTGTTCTGTGTCTATGCTGCAACCTGAGGTTGCCACGCACCCGTTGTGACTTGACAGCCTGTTAGGGTCTGAGCTTGCCTTTGAGGTCGGCGCAATGGTCCTTGGGCGGGAGTGCCGGCGTTTGCCACACCAGATCGGCGCCGACGGCCCGCCCGGGGTCCGGCGATCCGGCCACCGCCAGAACCACACGGCTCAACACCCCGGTTGGCCAATGGGTGGGGATGCCAGTGCCGCGCAGAACATGGGCGCCACCGGCAACCAGAAGCACCGTCTTGCCAGGCTGGCGGGCGCCAAGCGCCGTGGCCGCCATGGCGGCGTCGCGCGCAATCTGGATGCGGGTCATCGGGGCAATCTGGCTCTCGGGCAGCAATTGGCAATGGCCGCTGCGGATGTCCTCGCGTTGCCGTTCCAGCGCTGCTGCGTCCAGATGTTTGTCCCAGTTCTCGTTGGCCATGGCTGCACGCATGGCGGTACGTGGCAGGTTGGCCCCCAATACCGGAATCTGCAAACGCACCGCCGCCATCACGACTGGACCGTAGCTGCGCCAGCTCCATGCCGAGTCGCTCCATTGCAGCGCGGCTTGCACCTGTTCGGCAGAGGCGTCGGCCGGCAATCCAGCCGTCGAAGTGCCCTGGCTGACCATCTCCAGCGCCAGTGCGGCGAGTTGACCACGGCGCCCGAGTTCGGTCACGACGGCCAGTTGCAGGTGTTGATGCTCCGGCGCATCGTGCTGTTCGCCCAACAACAACACGTCCGCGGGCAGCAACACAGACATGCGCTGCCCGACCTTGTCGCTCAGTGCAGCACAGCCGTGCAGCGCTGCGGCAACGGCCAGCACCCAGAATCCCGGCAGCAGGCGCACAGGTGCTCGGGTGATGTCAGGTTCGCGGCGCGAGAAACCCCCCAGGGCTCTCAGTGCACTACAACTGGGTTTTGCGCCAGGCCGGCATAACCTTCCAGCGTGTGCTCGACTTCTTCCTGGGTTGGTGTGCGCACCTGCCAGGCAACAATTTGCTGCTGGAACAACTCGGCCCATGAGCCGTCGAGGTAGACCTCTTTGCCGACGCGT
Source organism: Betaproteobacteria bacterium (assembly GCA_031416215.1). Classification (GTDB taxonomy): domain Bacteria; phylum Pseudomonadota; class Gammaproteobacteria; order Burkholderiales; family Burkholderiaceae_C; genus CAISIP01. The sequence continues at coordinate 10,339 of JANOTG010000428.1, read as the reverse complement.
TTGTCGATGATCTCGAAGCCGTGCCGTGCCATCGTCGGCACCGGTTTCACCAGCTCCTGCGACTGCTGGTCATCCACCACACCTGCAATGGGTGCATTGGCCAACATATGGGTGACGCAAAAGGTCTCGGAGTCGTACAGCATGTGCATAAGTCATTGTCCCTGAACAATCAATAACCCACACTTTGCAGAGGCATCGGGTTTTTTCAAGACCCGCCACGCCTTGTCCTGCCTGATCAACGCGGCTCAGGGGCTGTTCGTTGACCGCCATTGCTGGTCGATGAAGTCGCCATTGGACTGCGTGATCCGGATACGCACCGGCAACCATGACAATGCTGGCGCAAGCCAAATCTCGACCTTCTGGTCGAAGTCCTTGCGCGGTGTGCGAACCAGCTTGCGAGTCGCCTGCTGGCCACCAGGCAGGGCGATCAGCTCGTCGGTTTCCACCATGAACATCCAGGGTTCGGCACTGCGCGGGCCAATGGTTTGCACCGCGATGGTGGTGCCGGCAGGGAAGCTGAGCGGGTCACCGGCGAGCATTGACGCCAGTTGCACAAACACGCTGAGCTGGTCTTGGGCCCCCGGCAGCAGGGCCGCCTCTGGTGTGTTGGCGCTGAAAGTGATACGCCCCCTGTCGCGTTCAAAATGTGCCGCCTGTTCCGATCGAAAACGGTCGGAGAAGCGGCTCGGCGCCAAACCGTCGCCAGTCAAGCGCCCGGTGCTGGTGAGGCTGCGCTTGCTGAACAACACGCTGAGCTCCATGCGGGCCTCGTAGTTTTTGCCGTCGTGCAGCCACAGCATCTCACCCAGGGCCGTGTAGTCCATTTTTGCCCGCTGGCCAACGGCATTGAACTTGAGCCGGACCGACCCTGGCACCAGGTAGTTTCGCGCCACCAACGCCTTGTCCCGATCCAGGGCGTTGGCGGCTGGCTGCGGCGCAGGTGTTGCGGCGGTTGCCTCTTGTGCCACCGCAGCTGGTTCGGGCACGTTCGCCTGGGCGACCGGCTCGGGCACCGGTTCCGGTTGGGCTGCTGGCTCGGGCGCCACCGCAGTCAGTGGTTCGGCAGGTTGGCTCGGGGTTGTCATGGCGGCTGCGCTGGCCAACTGCTTTGCCGGCGCGCGCGGCCGTGCAGACGGGGTGGGCGCTGGCGCGACCAGGGCGGGATTGGACCGCTCGATCTGCAGGCTGCGGGTCGTGAATACCTTGCTGGCAAGGGGTGTGGATGCGGAGAAATGCGCCGGTGTTATCTCCAGCACCAGCACATGCGCCAGCACCACAGCTGCAGTCAACACCAGCAGCGGCACCAGCGGCAGCGGGCGGGCCACATGCATGGCGCCGCTACTCATCTGGCTGCCGCCTTTCGGCGCGATGCAAAATCAGATACCTCGGCCATCTGGAAACCTGTCATCCCATGAAACTTGCAACTTACAAAGACGGCTCGCGCGACGGGCAACTGGTGCTTGTGTCGCGCGACTTGAGCACGGCGCATTATGCGACCGGTATCGCCGATCGCATGCAGCAGCTGCTGGACGACTGGAATTTCGTCGCGCCGCAGCTGCAGGATCTGTTTGACACCCTCAACGGCGGCAAGGCGCGTCATGCGTTTGCGTTTGAGCCGCACCGTTGTATGGCACCGTTGCCACGCGCCTACCAGTGGGCGGACGGGTCGGCGTACATCAACCATGTGGAGTTGGTGCGGGCCGCGCGCGAGTCCGAGGTACCCACGAGTTTCTACACCGATCCGTTGATGTACCAGGGCGGCAGTGACGATTTTCTGGGGCCCTGTGACGACGTGGTGTGCCCATCCAGCGACTTTGGCATCGACTTCGAGGCTGAGGTGGTGGTGATCACCGCCGACGTGCCGATGGGTGCGTCGCCGGAGCGCGCACTGGAGGCCATCCGACTGGTGGCGCTGGCCAACGACGTCAGCCTGCGCAACCTGATCCCGGCCGAGCTGGCCAAAGGTTTTGGCTTCTTGCAAAGCAAGCCGGCCACCGCCTTCAGCCCGGTGGCGGTGACCCTGGACGAGCTGGGTGCGGCCTGGGACAAGGGGCGCCTGGGCCTGGAGGTGCACTCCACCTGGAACGGGCGCAAGGTCGGCATGTGTGATGCCGGGCCGGAGATGACCTTTCATTTCGGACAACTCATCGCCCACCTGTGCAAGACGCGCAACGTACGTGCCGGCTCCATCATCGGCTCGGGCACCGTCAGCAACAAGGGTGTGGAGCGCAACGGCCGCATGGAGTGGCCCCGGGGATACAGCTGTATTGCCGAAAAACGTGCCATCGAAACCATCCAGGACGGCAAACCGGCCACCGCCTACATGCAGTTCGGTGACACCATCCGCATCGAGGTCAAGGGCCGTGATGGGCAGTCCGTGTTTGGTGCGATCGACCAGAAAATCGCTGCACCCGCCCCCAAGTCAAGGCGCAACACGCCGGACTGAGCACCTCACAAACATTCAGCCCTGCGGCAGGCTGGTGATGAAGGACTTCATCCCGCGCAGCAGCATCTCCACCGCCACTGCCACCAGGATCAAACCCATCAGCCGCTCGACGGCAATGATGAATCGTTCTCCCAGCACCTTCTGGATGCGCTCGGCCAACACCAGCACCACAGCACACACAACCATGGTGACGCTGAGTGCCGCGATCCATTCCCAACGTCGCTCGGGCGCTTCCGACACCAGCAACATGACAGTGGCCAGAGCCGACGGGCCGGCCAGCGCCGGCACGGCCAGCGGCACGATCAGCGGCTCGCCCTGCAACACCGTGTTGTGCGACTCGGGCGGCGGGAACACCATGCGCAGTGCGATCAGGAACAGGATCACACCACCGGCAATCTGCAGCGACAGGCCGCTGAGATTCATCACGCGCAGGAAGGCGTCACCGATGAACATGAAGGTCAGCAATAACGCGAAGGCGATCAACACCTCGCGCACGATCACCAGCGTGCGCCTCTGCGGTGCCACATTGCGCAGCGCGTTGGCAAAAATGGGGATGCTGCCGAACGGATCGGTGATCAGCAACAGCAAGATCGTGGCGGAGGCGAAGGTATAGGACATGGCTGTACTTTACGCTTTGACCGTCGTCAGAAGCAGGTGGTGGCCTGACCAGGTGCGACAATTATGCCCATGCAACACTCCTTCAGAACCTTTTTTGCTGCATCAGTGCTTGCCGTCGCATGGCTACCAGCCACAGCCCAGACAGTCGAAGTCAAGGACGCCTGGGTACGCACGGCCGTACCCGGACAGATGGGCACCGGCGCCTTCATGAAAATCACCGCCAAGGACGACGCGCGGCTGGTCTCGGCGTCCAGCCCGGCGGCGGGAGTCACCGAGGTCCACGAAATGAAAATGGACGGTGGTGTCATGAAAATGCGGCCGCTCCATGATGGTTTGGAGCTTCCTGCCGGTACGACGGTCGAGCTCAAGCCCGGTGGTTTCCACATCATGCTGATGGATCTCAAGACCGCGTTGCCCAAGGACAGCAAAGTACCCCTGACTCTGGTGGTGAGAGATGCCAAAGGCGTGCAGCGAAAGATCGAGCTGAGCCTTCCCGTGGCCGCTACCCCGGTGCAAAGCCGATGAGTGCTGCCGTCTTGCCTCGATTCGCCAACGCAGCCGCATTGCGTTAAGCTGTGACTGGTCCAATCCAGGACGGTCACGGGGAGACACCATGAGCGACACTGCCAGCGCCGGTTTCGGCAAATTCGTCCCGGGTTTTGACTTTCTGCAAAACCTGGCCAAGGGGGCATCGCAAAACATCCCGCAGATGCCCAATCTTGCCAACTGGGTGGCGCCGTCGCTGAACCTGGAAGAGCTGGAGAAGCGTATCGAGGAACTCAAGGCGGTGCACTTCTGGCTGGAGCAGAACTCCAAAGCGCTGGGGGCCACGATCCAGGCGCTGGAAGTGCAAAAGATGACCCTGGCCACGCTCAAGGGCATGAACTTCAATCTCGGTGACGTGGCCAATGCCTTCAAGCTGAAGGCGGCAGACTCGGTGGCGCAGGGCGTGCAACGGGTGACCGAGAAGGCGGAAAACGCGGCCAAGACCTTGTCCGACGCCGCCAGCAGTGTGGGCAAGGCGGCGTCCAAGGCGACCGGCCGGGCGAGCAAAGCTGCCGGCAAACCGGCCACCGGCATCGGCGCCATGGTGGACCCGTTGCAACTGTGGGGCTCCCTGACCCAGCAGTTCCAGCAGATCGCTGCCGGCGCCATGAAAGACGCCAGCCGCAACACCGCCCGGGACGTCACCAAGAATATGGCCCAAGGCCTGGCCAAGGAAGCGATCAAGGCAACGCGCAAAGCGGCGGCGGGTCGTGGCACGGCGCGCAAGACTGCGCGCAAGTCTGTTTCCGGGCGCTGACGCCATTCGTGGCTGCCTCTGAAACGCCCGTTGCAGCGATGAAACTGTTCCCCTACGGCCATGCAACGCACCCGCAGTGGCTGATGGCCGCCGGTCTGGTGCTGGCCCAGTTGCGGGCCCAGATGGCCTTGCACGGTTACGCCAACACACCGACCCTGGCCTTGCTCTACATCACCGACCACTACGCTGACTCGGCGCAGGACATCCTGGACCATCTGGGTGCCGAATTGCCCGGCATCACCGACTGGTCGGGTACCGTCGGTGTCGGGGTGGCGAGCAACAACGCCGAATATTTTGATGAACCCGCACTGGCCGTGATGCTGCTCGATCTGCCGGCCGACCAGTACCGGGTGTTCTCCGGTGTGGCGCCGCTGCCGATGGGGTTCGAGGCCCATACCGCGCTGGTGCATGCCGATGGCAATACCCCGGAACTGACCGAGTTGATACACGAGATGGCAGCACGCACCGCCACCGGTTATCTGTTTGGTGGCTTGTCTGCCAGCCGTACCCGCAGTGTGCAGTTCGCCACCTCGGGGGACGGCAACATGCGTGGCCAGGGTGCGGTGCGCGGGGTTTTCAGCGGTGGGCTCAGCGGCGTCGCATTTGGCCCGCAGGTGCGTCTGGTGTCACGTGTCACACAGGGCTGCCAGCCGGTATCCGCAGTGCATCGCATCAGCGGCGCCGACAAGAATCTGTTGACGGCGCTGGACGGAGACCCGGCGCTGGATGTGCTGCTGGATGATCTCAAGCTGTCGCTGGAACGTCCGCAGGAAGCGTTGGCGGCTATACGGACGACGCTGGTCGGGCTGGTGCAACAGGCGGATTCCGATGGCGGTAACGCCATGGGGCGGGCGGGAAACTTCGGCAGCGATGTGCTGGTGCGGCACATCGTCGGGCTGGATCCGGCGCGACGCGGTGTGGCAGTGTCGGATCTGGTGCAGGAAGGCATGCAACTGGCCTTCTGCCAGCGCAATGTGCAGGCGGCGCGTGCCGACCTGGTGCGTGTCTGTGCCGAAATTCGCGAAGAGCTGGAGCCGGCCGAGCTGACCAACTCGGTGGCGGCGGCATTGGTGGCGTCGGTCGCGGAGGCCGCGCCGCACCCGGCACGGCGCATTGCCGGTGCGATCTATGTCAGCTGTTCTGGCCGTGGTGGCCCGCATTTCGGTGGCCCCAGCGCGGAGCTGCAGTTGGTGCGGCGTGCCTTGGGGGACGTGCCCCTGGTGGGGTTTTTTGCCGGCGGTGAAATCGCCCGCCACCATTTGTACGGATACACCGGGGTGTTGACGGTGTTCGCCGAGGCTGACCCGCACTGACGCAGGGCCAATGTCCGACAAAGTCCTGGTACGCGACCTGGCCAAGGTGTTTGGCGCGAATCCGGCATTGGCCATACAGTTGCTGCAGCAAGGCCGCAGCAAGGACCAGATATTTCGCGACACCGGCATGTTGGTGGGCGTGCAGGGAGCCAACTTCTCGGTACACACAGGCGAGATTTTTGTCCTGATGGGGTTGTCCGGGTCCGGCAAGTCGACCCTGATCCGGCTGCTCAACCGCTTGGTCGAGCCGACCCATGGGCAGATCCTGGTGGACGGACAGGACGTGGCCGCCCTGTCCAAGGCTGACCTGGTGGCATTGCGCCGCAAGGACATGGCGATGGTGTTCCAGTCCTTTGCCCTGCTGCCGCACCGCTCGGTGCTCGACAACACCGCGTTTGGCCTCGAAGTGGCCGGTGTCGATCGGCGACAACGGGAGAAGCGCGCCCGCGAGGTGCTGGACCAGGTGGGTTTGACCGCCTTTGCCGCCAAACGGCCGGCTGAGTTGTCGGGCGGCATGCAGCAACGTGTCGGTCTGGCCCGTGCCCTGGCGGTGGATCCGTCATTGATGCTGATGGACGAGGCTTTTTCTGCCCTCGACCCGCTCAAACGAACCGAGATGCAAACCCTGTTGCTGCAGCTGCAGAAGGAACAGCAACGCACGATCCTGTTTGTGTCACACGACCTGGACGAAGCGTTTCGCATCGGAGACCGCATCGCCATCATGGAAGGCGGCCGGATCGTGCAGGTCGGCACGCCCGATGAAATCCTGCGCAACCCGAGCGACGCTTATGTGCGGGCCTTTTTCCAGGGCGTGGATGTCGCCAGGTACTTCAAGGCGCGCGACGTGGCCGATGCCAAGGGTGTGTTGTTGCTGGTGGCGGACGATGACGCCACGAACCCACTGGTTGCGGCGCGTGCGCAGTTGCTTGGGGCTGGCTCCGACCTGGCCTTCCTGGTCGATGCCGGGCGGCGCCTGCTGGGTGCCGTCAACCTGGGTTCGCTCGACGCGGCCCTGGCGCGCGGCGCCGCGACGCTCCGTGATGCGTTGTTACCCGACACGGCCGTCGCAGCGCAGCAGACCGGTTTGTCCGAACTGGTGGCCCAGGTGGTGCGCGCGCCGCTGCCGGTGGCGGTGGTGGATGATGCAGGTGTCTATCTGGGTGCGGTAACCGCGCGCCAGCTGTTGCAGACATTGGCGCCCAAGGAGTCTGTCGATGCGTGAATTCTTGCCGCTCGGGGATTGGGTCGACGGTGCAGTCAAGCGCCTGATCGAGGCCGATCCGGGGGCCATGCAGCAGCTCGGCGCCATGGTGGAGGGCCTGACCGAGGCGATGGAGGCGCTGCTGCTGGCGGCGCCGGTGTGGCTGATCGCGGGCGGTTTTGTGCTCACCGGCTTGTTGCGGGTGGGTTGGAGGTTCGCCTTGTTCTGCGTCGCCTGCTGGGTGGTGATTTTTGGCACCGGTTTCTGGCCCCAGACCATGGTGACGCTGGCGCTGGTGCTGGCGGCGACATTTCTCAGCCTGGCCATCGGCCTGCCGCTGGGCCTGTGGGTGGCGCGCAGCGACCGGGCCGCGGCCGTGGTGCGTCCGACGCTGGTCTTCAGGCAGACCATGCCGGCTTTTGTCTACCTGATTCCGGCGGCGATGCTGTTTGGCCTGGGTCGTGTGCCCGGTGTGCTGGCCACCGTGATTTTCGCCATGCCACCGGTGGTGCGCCTGACCAGCCTGGGCTTGCGCCAGGTCAACAAGGAGCAGGTCGAGGCAGGCGTCACCTTCGGCTGTACCCCGCTCCAGCTGCTGCTCAAGGTCGAGTTGCCCGCAGCTTTGCCGTCCATCATGGCAGGCGTGAACCAGACCATCATGATGGCCTTGTCGATGGTCATCATCGCCTCCATGGTCGGTGCCGGTGGCCTGGGCAATGATGTCCTGGCGAGCATCCAGCGGCTGGATATCGGATTGGGCTTCGAGTCCGGCCTGGCTGTTGTCCTGCTCGCTATCATGCTGGACCGGATCACCGAGACCTTTGGCGCATCGGAGCCCAAACGCCCCCTGCTGCAGCGATTGGGGCTGGTGCGCCGACCTCAAAACGAACAGTGAGCACCATGCACGAGCGCAGCAACGACCCCGCCCCGGTGCCGCCGAGCCGGCGTTTTGTCTTCCTGACCCTGCCGGGTTACACCATGATTGCGCTGGCCAGCGCCATCGACCCCTTGCGCATGGCGAATCGCATCACCAAGCGCGAGGTCTACAGCTGGGTGCTGGCAACGCTGGACGGTGTGCCGGCCAAGGCCAGCAACGGCCTTGAAATGAGCCCCACCGTGGCGCTTGACGACGCCCTGCCGGCCGACCTTGTTTTTGTCGTCAGTGGCATCCACGTCGAGCGGGCAGTGAATTCCGAGCTGCTTGGCACCCTGCGTCGACTGGCGCGCAAGCACATGCCGCTGGGCGCGTTATGCACCGGCGGCTACGCGCTGGCCAAGGCCGGCCTGCTGGACAAGTACAAGGCAGTCATCCACTGGGAGAACATGTCGGCGCAGCGCGAGGAATTTCCGCGGGTGGTGTTCTCCGACCAGCTGTTTGCGATCGACCGTGATCGGTATACCTGCACCGGTGGCGTGGCGCCGCTGGACCTGATGCTGCACATCATCAAGGAGCAGCACGGCCGCGACATCGCGTCCCTGATCTCCGAGCAGTTCATCCTGGACCGCATCCGCAACGACCAGGACCGCCAGCATATCCCGCTGCAGGCGCGGGTCGGCCTGTTCCACGAAAATCTGATCGAGGCCGCCGCCCTGATGGAGGCAAACATCGAAGAGCCGCTGTCCCTGGACGAAATCGCCTCCCTGGTCGGGGTGTCGCGGCGCCAGATCGAACGCCTGTTCAAGCGGTATGTGGGGCAGGTGCCCACCAGGTACTACCTCGACATGCGCCTGCGCCGTTCGCGCGAGCTGTTGCTGCAGACAGCGATGTCGATCATGGAGATCGCGGTGGCCTGCGGCTTCCAGTCGCCGCCGCATTTCTCCAAGTGTTACCGCAACCTGTTCGGACGCACGCCGAGTGCGGAGCGGCAGGGGAGCAGGATGCAGACGCTGGCCGCCGGCACTGACAGGCACTGAAGCCCGCGCGCGCCGGGCACGGGGCCGTGGCGGTTTCGGTGGCCAGTCTGCCGTGCCTGGGTGTCGTTGCCCGCCGCATTGCCTCTAAACTTCAAGTCTTGCCGCACGCTTACCAATCCCATCGCATGAAAACCATCCAGCTCGGCCAGAGCGATCTGCATGTAACCCCCATCTGCCTGGGCACCATGACCTTTGGCGAACAGGTCGACGAAGCCACGTCGCACGCCATACTGACCCGCGCGCTGGCGCACGGGATCAACTTCATCGATACCGCAGAGATGTATTCGGTGCCGACCCGCGCCGAGACCTTTGGTGCGACGGAAACCATCATTGGCAACTGGTTTGCCGCCAACCCCGGTGCGCGCCACAAGCTGGTGCTGGCCAGCAAGGTCGCCGGCCCATCCCGTGGCATGCCGTGGGTGCGTGCCGGTGCCGATATGACAGCCGCCGACATCGTCGCCTCGTGCGAGGGTTCACTGCGCCGGCTGCAGACCGAGGTGATCGACCTCTACCAGATCCACTGGCCCGAGCGGCATGTGCCGTCCTTTGGTCAGGCCTATTACAACCCGGCCAAGGAACGCAGCCAGACCCCGATCCACGAGCAGCTTGAAGCGATGGCTGGACTGGTCAAGGCGGGCAAGATCCGCAACATCGGCCTGTCGAACGAAACGCCCTATGGGGTGCACGAGTTCGTGCGTCTGGCCGAGCAACACGGGTTGCCGCGGGTGGCCACCGTGCAGAACACCTACTGTCTGCTCAACCGCGCGGTGGACAACGCGCTGGACGAAACCATGCACCGGCTGGGTGTGTCGCTGCTGGCCTATTCACCGCTGGGCGTGGGCCTGCTGAGCGGCAAGTACGACCTGGGCGGCACGGTCGGCCCGCAGGCGCCGGCCCAGGCCCGTGTCGCCAGGTACGAGTCGGTGCGCAAGCAGCGCTGGGGCCGGCCCGAGGTCTTGGCTGCCGCGCGCCGTTACAACGCGCTGGCGCATGCGCATGGGTTGACGCCGGTGCAGATGGCGCTGGCCTTCTGCTACACCAACTGGCGCGTCGCCAGCACCATCATCGGTGTCACCAGCGTGGCGCACCTGGACGAGGACGTTGCCGCCTGGGGCACGACCTTGTCACCGGAGCTGGCAGCCGGTATCGACCAGATCCGCTGGGAGATGCGCGACCCGGCGACCTGAGCGGCGCCCGGTGTGCGGCGGTATTCAGAGTGAAAGTATGTCGCGCGTCTCGCGGAAGTACAGGGTGCCGTCGGCCACGTCCTTGACCGTGACCGCATGGCGCACGTAGCGCCGCTCGCGCTTGATGTACTTGTCGACGGCCGTGGCGGTGATGCACACCGTCGCCCCGACCGGAATGGGTTCGAGGATCTCGGAATCGTGGAAGGTATGGATCGATCCGATGGCGAACGGCTTGGTGTGGTCGAACTGGACCGACAGCACAAAGTGCGACACCAGTAGCGGCGGCACGACGGCACCACCGAAGGGGGACTCCCCGGGGATGTTCCAGGTGTTCATGCGCCAGCCCTCGTACCAGGG
>JANOTG010000427.1:0-2300 GCA_031416215.1 Betaproteobacteria bacterium | reverse complement strand
ATCAAGGGAATCAGCCTGTTCATCGTGCCCAAGTTCAACGTCAATCCAGACGGAACACTTGGCAGCCGCAACGGTATCTACTGCGGTGGCATCGAGCACAAGATGGGCATCCATGGCAACGCCACCTGCCAGATGGTGCTCAATGGTGCCATCGGCACCCTGGTCGGACAACCGAACAAGGGCATGAATGCCATGTTCGTGATGATGAACGGCGCGCGCCTGGGGGTTGGCAACCAGTCGCTGGGGCTGACCGAGATCGCCTACCAGAACGCCCTGGCCTATGCCAAGGACCGCATACAGATGCGCTCGCTGTCCGGCACCAAGGCCAAGGACAAGCCGGCGGACCCGATCATCGTGCACCCGGACGTGCGCAAGATGCTGCTCACCGCCCGTGCCTATGCCGAGGGTGGGCGTGCACTGGCGATTTTCTGTTCGGTGCTGCTGGAAAAAGAGCACTATCACCCGGATGAGAAGGTACGCAAGGACAGTGGCGAGATGTTGTCGCTGCTGACGCCGGTGATGAAGGCCTTCTTGACCGACAACGGCTGGATTGCCGCCTCGGGCTGCATGCAGGTCTTTGGTGGCCACGGCTACATCAAGGAATGGGGCATGGAGCAGTTTGTGCGGGATGCGCGCATCAACATGATCTACGAAGGCACCAACACCATCCAGAGCCTGGACCTGCTGGGGCGCAAGATATTGGGCAACAACGGTGCCACGTTGAAGAAATTTGGCAAGCTCATCGCCGCTTTGGTGGAAGAGGAAGGAGTGAACGAGAAGATGGCCGAGTTCATCAATCCCATCGCCTACTTGGGTGACAAGATGACCAAACTCACCACCGAGCTCGGTTTCAAGGGTTTCCAGAACGCCGATGAAGTGGGCGCTGCGGCAGTGGATTACCTGCGCGTGGCCGGGCATCTGGTATTCGGTTATTTCTGGGCCCGCGCGGCACAGGTGGCGCTGCGCGAAATCGCCGCCGGCAACACCGATCCGTTCTACGAAGCCAAGCTGCAGACGGCGCGCTTTTACTTCGCCAAGTTGTTCCCCGAGACCGCGTCGCTGATGCTGACAGCGCGTTCCGGCTCGAAAGTGCTGATGGACACCGAAGCGGTGTTTGCCTAGCATGCGGCAGCCGGAGTGCTCCGGCGGGCGCCTTTTTTCGTCAATTTTTTCAGGAGACAGACATGGTCCGGCATTCATTCGCAGGTTTGATTTTGGTCGCGGCAGCGGGTGCAGCCTGCGCGCAGATGAGCCCCATCGGCAATTGGCACACCATCGACGACAAGACCAAGGAATTGAAGTCGGAGATCCAGGTCAGCGAGACTGGCGGCGTGGTGACAGGCAAGATCACGAAGTTGTTGCGCAAAGACGCCAAACAGGATGCGGTGTGTGATGAATGCACTGACGACCGCAAGGGCAAACCCATTCTCGGCCTGGAGATCATCCGCGGCGCCAAGAAAGCCGACGGCAAGGACGTGTGGGAGGACGGAAAGATCCTCGACCCGGAGAACGGCAAGACCTACGGCTTGAAGATGACACCCATCGAAGGCGGCAAGAAGCTCGAAGTGCGTGGCTCCATTGGCCCCTTTGGCCGCACCCAGACCTGGGTCCGGACACCGTAATTTTCTATTTTTCTGCAGGCCGATCCGGGAACGCCATGTCCAGATTTCAAGTCAAAAAAGTCGCTGTTCTCGGCGCAGGTGTGATGGGTGCGCAGATTGCTGCGCATCTGGTCAACGTCGGGGTGCCGGTGGTCCTGTTCGATCTACCAGCCAAGGAGGGGCCGAAAAACGGCATCGTCCTGCGTGCCGTCGAGGGCTTGAAGAAGCTCAAGCCCGCCCCGCTGGGAGTGCCGCAGGACGCCGCCCTGATAGGCCAGGCCAACTACGAGGAACACATGGAGCAGCTGCGCGGTTGCGACCTGGTGATCGAGGCCATCGCCGAGCGCATGGACTGGAAGCTGGACTTGTACCGGAAGATCGCGCCCTTTGTGTCGCCACACGCGATCGTGGCCTCCAACACCTCCGGCTTGTCGATCACGAAACTGAGCGCGGCGCTGCCGGACGCCATCAAGCCTCGTTTTTGCGGCATCCATTTCTTCAACCCGCCGCGCTACATGACACTGGTGGAGTTGACCAACACACCCACCACCGACGCCCTGGTGCTGGACCAGCTGGAGACCTTCGTCACCAGCAGCTTGGGCAAAGGCGTGGTGCGGGCCCACGATACGCCCAACTTCATCGCCAACCGCATCGGTATTGCCGGGATGCTGGCGACGCTCAAGCAGGTGGAGAACTTCG
>JANOTG010000426.1:0-7919 GCA_031416215.1 Betaproteobacteria bacterium | reverse complement strand
CACCTGGTACAAACCATCTGCGAGGGCCGTAAACGTAGGGGTTGCTGACGCGGTGTTCAACAACGTGGCGCCCGCCGGGCCACCGATCAAAGTCCACTGGTAACCGGTTGAATACAAGCTCATCGCCGCGTTCAGGGTGGTGGCACCTGGCTTCACTACGCGGTCCGGCCCTGGGTCGGCAATCGGACGTTCTGGCAGCAAATCGCCGTCAGCAAATGAGCCTCCCGCGGTCACGCTCTTCAGATAGGTGGCCATGGTCTGCAGCATGGCCACTGTGCTGTGAAATTTGTCGTAGATCAGTTTGGCCAGCGGCATGTTGCCACGATCCACGATGTGCGCCTTGATGCGGTCTTTGTAACTGTCGAAATGCTGAAAGGTCTCGAAGCTGACGTCAGCCTGATTCCCGGTGCCGCGCAACAAATGGCAGACGCGGCAGGCTTCCGCCTGCACGGTGAGGTAGAGCGGCCTCTGGCCCGCCACGTCCCAGCTCGCCTCCACGTAGGTGTCCACCGTGAAGGTGGTGGGATTCGGCATGCCATTCGCCGCCGGATTCGCTGGCGGCGGATCACCACCATACATGGCTTTGAGGTGCGTTGCGGCAACGCCCTGGTACTCGTCCTGGATGGCGACGCGCCGGCACATGTCTTCAGGACGGGTGGCTACCGTTCCTGTAGGAAGTGGAAACGAGCACAACACCAGCTTGTTGATCTCCTTGATCGCCGCTTCTTGCTCGGCACGGGAGAAACCGGGGATGGTGGAAAAGTCGAATGACGCCGGCTCGAACGGATGCAGCCGCGCCTGCACGTCGCCGCGGTGCTGCGAATAGGAGTTCATCACCAGCGCGAACAACTTGTTGCCGCCGGCGTCGGGCGGCGTCAGCGGATCGCCGCGGCCGCCGTGGCAGGATATACACACTGTAGGCATGGCCTTGGCGGGTCGCCCATCCAGACTGATGGTGTTGAGCCTGGTCCCGGTCTTGGGGTCGTAGGTGTAAAACTTGACGAAGCTTCCATCCGCCGGCCGCCCACCCGAACCCGCAAGCGGCCCCGGACTGAATTCGATCGCGTTGGTGCCCAGATGCCACTGAGCGACGCCGTTGATGGCGGCCTCCAGATTCAACGGCGAATAACCACCATACGCGCCCACCAGATAGTTTTCGACAACAAATGCCAACGTACCGTCCGGCTTGCGATGCGCGGTCATCTTGCGGCCATAACCCAGGTCGCGCTGATCACCCACGATCACGTTGTATTCCGAATGCCCGCCAGTGGTCACCCCAATGCTGTTGAACGCCTTGAATTTCGCCAACGTGTCGCGGTCGTTGTTCGGATCGACTGCCCGGTAGTACGCCACTGCGTACTCGGCCGCGCCAACCTGGAATGTGCCATCGTCGAGTTGCACCGGGTTCGGATACAGCAAGAAGCGGTCCAGCCCCACAGCGGCCGCCGCGGCGCGCACAAAGGGATTGACGTCACCCGAACTGCTGGTGCCACCTCCGCCACCGCCGCAGGCAACCAAGGCCAACGACAGCAGGACGCTGGCCCACAATGACAGAATACGCCTGTACCACATCGTCACTTCCTCAACTAAAAGCGCAGCAGGTATACCGCCGACAACTGATTGGCCTTGTAACTCCGGGGGCCGGTGACAAACGCCGGCCGCAAACCCGGCGTGGCCCGCACATGGCGCCAGGAAAAGTCGATCGAGTCCTTGGCGCCGAAGCTCAGGTTATATCCTGCCGTCAACAGCACCGTGCGGCCATCCACCTTGTAGCTGAACAACTGACCGCCGGCGTAAGCGTCGTCCTGGACAAACAGTTTGGCGATGGTCACATTCTCCAAAGACGCGCGGCCGGTGGACAGAATGTCGCCATAACGGAAGTCGGCGCCGAGGTAAAGCGTCTCACGATCGCTCAATGCATAGTCCAGGTTGCCACGCAAGGACTTGTCGCGTGTGCTGAAGACGTCGCTACGGGCATCACGCAGGTTATAGCTGACTGCGGCAAACAGGCCAATGCGATCCGACAGCGGCAGGCGCACCGAGACACCGGTGCTCAGTCGGTAACCGTCGCGCAGTGCCGATTCGAAGGCCTCCCCGGTGAGTTTGGCAAATGCGCCATAGGTCGGCTCGTCAAATTCGGACGACGCACGGTACTGGTATTCCAACTCCAGCCCGGCCTGCAGATTGCTCAGGCCATTGAAGCGGTGGAACTTCTGGCCACCCAGGGTGCCTCCGTACAACAGGCGCGAGGTTTCCGACAGGTTGTGGAAAAAGGTGCGGCCGAGGTTGAACGAATACAGGTCGTCGTGCAGGCGGTCCGGCCCGGCCTTGGCACGTGTCACGTTGTCGTCCGTTGTGTAGCCAGCGTCAAACTGGATATTGAGTGGCTCTTCCTCCCGGTCCGGCTCGGCCAGACGCAGCTTGGGCAGGCCGCGGGCATCGAAATCCTTGCTCAAGCGCAGCCGCACGGCATAGCTGGAGTCGCGCCCAAACGAGTGGTTGAGCTGGTAATCCAACGACAACGACAGGCCGTCGCGCATCAGGAACTCGCTTCCAAGCCCCAGGGTGATCGAGTCGCGCGAGCCACCCGCGGATGCAATGGCAAAACGCCCGCCCACACCATCGGCATAACCAACAAAGGCCTGCGAATTGCCCTTGAACTCATGGCGCAGCTCGGCCCGCACCCGCGGTATGGCATAACCAAACCGGGTTGCATGGACAGATTCGGCACGTACACCCAGCGCGCCCTGCACCGAGGTGGTGGTCTGGTCAAAATAAGTCAACGCAAAGGCACCGGCGCCAGTCTCCGAGCCAGAACCGAGGCGACTCGAGGCAAAGTCGAACCGGCCATAGGGCGAAATCAGGGTGTTGCGGTCCCGGAACTCGTAACCCCCGGTGAGTGACCCGAACACCTGCGTGCCATTGCGTTCCGCCACGGCAAACGCTCCGACCGGAGCCACAAAACGTGTGCTGTCGAAGTCCAGTACACCGACCCCCAGCAGACCATCCAGATAGGTGTTCGGACTCACCTGGTAACTGCCGTAGACGGCCAACGAATAACCCCGTGCACGATTGAGCGAACCATCGGTGCCGATCGTGGTCTTGTCCCGACCGTAGCCCAGTCCCATGCCCCAAGCCAACTGCTCATTGATGCGCTGGTCGACACCAATGCTGATACCGTTGGAGGCGAACTCACTGCTGGCAAATCCACCACTGGCGTCGCGCGTGCCAAAACTTGCGACACCCTCGATCCAGTAGTTGGTCTTGCCGGTCTTGTCGGGCGTGGTATTGAGACCCGCCGCCGTGCCAATACTGGCAAGGTCGACCGAACGCGACTTGATCAGGGAAATCACGCTGTCGGCGAACGGCAAGGCCTTGAGCCCGGTGCCGCTGACCAGCGCATTGAGTGCTTCAGCTTCGCGGATGGGTTGGGCCGCGTGTTCCAGGCGGGTTGCAAGGCTGTTGTTGTGCTGGCCAACGATCTCGGCGCCGATGGTGCGGGGCAAGGCGAGCGCCGCACCAATGGCATTGGCGTTTTGAATCGGATTTGCAGCCATCGGTGCTGCATTCGCAGTGACGCCGCCAGCCGGCCCAGGCTGGAGCAAGGTTGACAGATTGGCCTGTCCGTTTTGGCCAGCGCCACCGCCAAACGATGCGCCAGGTGCCACCGCGGCAAAGGCTGCACCAGGCACGGCCGGCGCAGCACCCTGCAATGCGCCCGCCCCGGCCCCGTCTGCGCCTGGCGGCCGGTGCAGCGCCTCCATACGGCGCTGGAAGTTGGACAACTGGGCACGCGAGAACCGTTGGGCCGTCTCGACCTGGGCCGCGGCTACCGCAACTACCGCCAGATCTTTGGTGGGGTCCGGGCGGCCTGTCACCGTAATGGTCACGATGCCTTGCGGCGACGTACCACCGGCACCACTTGCCACGTAGGTAAATGAATCACCACCAAAATAGTTCAAGGCGGGGGTGTAGGTGATGATTGGCCCGCTGGTCGTGGCAACACCATGCCCTGGCGAAGACACGATAGTGGCCCCGGTTGGCGCGAACCCGTTGATCAGGCAAGTCGCCACGTTGAGCGTACCCGGAGTATTGACAGGTACTGACAACGCGCAGGGGGCCGGCGTCGGCACGGTGATGGTGAAAGGCACCACGCGGCTGCCGGTGCTGAATACATTGGTCGCCGACAGAGTGGCAGAAAACAAACCGGGGGTGGTCGGGGTGCCACTGATCACACCGCTGGTCGTATTGATGGCCAAGCCAGGCGGCAAGTTGGTGGCCGCATAGGCACTGATGACCGGGTTGGTCGCCACGACAGACACCGGCGTAATTGCCACACCGGCGGCGAAGTTGGCAAAGGTCGGACTGGTGATTCCAGGTGCCGAACTAGGATTGATGGTGAACGACAAAGCGAAAGGAACGCTGGTTCCGGCGGCGTTGGTCGCCGTCAGATTGGTCGTGACCAACCCGCTGGCGGTGGGCGTGCCAGTGATGGCGCCGCTGCTCGTGTTGAGCGTCAGACCTGCGGGCAGAACGCTCGGCGCCAACACAGCGTAGGAAAGAATCGGCACGTTGGTGGTCAGAATCTGGTAGCCCCCAAAAACGGTATTCATCAACCCTGTCGCCGTGTTGAGGCTGGTGATGGCTGGCACCGTATTGGGGTTGATACGCACCGTGATGGGAGAAGACACGCCAGCCGGGGGCCCGGCGGCATTCGTGGCGCTCAGTGTCACTACGAAGTCGCCACTGGTGGTCGGTGTTCCCACAATCTGCCCACTGCCGTTGATCGACAGGCCGGGCGGCAAACCGCTCGGCGAGCCGTAGGACAGGATAGGCGGATTGGTGGCGCTGATCTGGATCGGAGCAATTGGCACATTGACTGTGCCCGTGGCAGTAGGCGCGGCAACCAGCGCCGACGAGACCACGGGTATGGCCGTCGGCACGATGGTGAACGTCAGCACAAAGTCGTCACTGTTACCCACCAGGTTTGTCGCGCGTAGGGTCGTGGACACGATGCCGCTCGCGGTGGGTGTTCCACTGATAAAGCCACCGCCACTCAGCGTCAATCCAGTCGGCAATGCAGACGGCCCAACCACCGCATAGGCAGTAATCGGCGCATTGCTGGCGACAATCTGGTAGCCGGCAAAAGCCTGATTCACGTTGGTCGATACCGTGTTCGCGCTGGTAATCGCCGGCTTTACATTGGGGTTGATGCGAATCGTGATCGGCGCCGCCTGACCGGTATTGAAACTGTTGGTTGCGTTCACGGTAACCGTAAAGTCCCCGCTCACACTCGGGGTGCCGACGATCTGGCCCGAGCCATTGATGGACAGGCCCGGCGGCAGACCAGACGACCCGTACGCCGTGATCGGCGGGTTGGTGGCATTGATCTGTACCGCTGTGATGGGTGAATTGACGGTTCCGGTCACCAATGGCGATGCCACCAGGTTGGAGGTTACGGCAGGTGCGCTGCTGGGGCTGATATTGAATGTCAGTATGAAGTCGTTACTGTCGCCTTTGACGTTGCTCGCGCGCAGCGTGGTGAGCACCTGGCCACTGGCGGTTGGTGTGCCGCTGATCAGGCCATTGGCATTCAAACTCAGGCCATCTGGCAACACGCTCGGGAGCACCACGGAGTACCCGGTGATCGGCAAATTGTTCGCCTGGATCTGGTAACCCGCGTAGGGCTGGTTCGCCGGTATGGTCACGGTAGTTGTGCCGCTGATCACCGGCGGCGCGTTCGGGTTGACACGCACCATCACAGACGTCGCTGACCCGGTACCACTGGAGTTAGTGGCCCTGAGGATGATTGGAAAATCGCCGCTCAGCGTTGGCGTGCCACTGATCAAGCCAGTGCCGCTGATGGTCAAACCGGTGGCTGCCAGGCCACCATCCGGATAAGCGCTGATCGGCGGCCGATTGGCGTTGACCTGGTAGTTTTGCGCCAAGGGCGTGCCTACCTCGCCGATCACGGCCGGCGAGACTGGCAACGCCGGCGTCGACGTGATCACGTTCGGCACGCCCGCCGACGCAACGGTGATGATGAAACTGCCCTGGCTCACGGCTCCGGCCGCCGTGGTGGCGCCAAAGGTGATGTTGTTGAACGTGCCACTGTGCGTGGGAATTCCGGTCAATTGACCATTGCTGGTGTTGAACGACAACCCTGCCGGCACGCTACTCATGGTGTAACTGCCAACCGTGATTGGCAGCGGCAAGGCTGTGACTGTGTAGGTGCCGATGGCGCTATCCTGGAGGAAGTTTGGCGGATTGGCGCTGGTGATACCAGCCACGGTGATCGTGACGTCCTTGGTCACCTGGCCATCACCCGAATGGGTTGCACCAGAACTGGTGGCGCGCAAGGTGACCGGGTAGGTACCCGGTGTTGTGGGTATCCCGGTGATTTGCCCGGTCGAGGGGCTGATGGCCATTCCGGGTGGCAATGGTGTCGCAGGATCGACTGAAAACGAGTTTGCGGCGCACCCGGAACAGGTGGCCGTATAAAGCGGGTTGACGCCGGCCACATAGTTCGTGCCCTTGAATCCGGTCGCTGTCAGGACGACATTGCTGATGCCCAATACCGTCACGGTCATGGTCTTGTTCGCCGACGCGCCCAGGGCACTGACGACATTGACGGTGAACGTATCGGTGCCGGCAAACTGGGCCGGCGACGTGTAATGGATGTTGTAATTCATGGTGGAAGTCGCACCGCTTTGCGACACACTGGCCGCACCACCGTTGGTGGCAGCCACAGACGACACCCCATTCACTGCTGCCACCGAATTGACAGTCAGCCCGCCGGAATCCATCGCTGCGCCGCCGCTTCCGTCGGTGACCAACGAACCATAGATGTTTCTCACACCCGCAGTACCCGAACGAACCGTCATCGTCAGGGCGGCCGCTGTGAAAATCGGAAGCTTGTGCTGGCCGATACGCAACGCCAGGCTCAATGCCTGCTGATCGCTCAGCACAATGCCGTTCATGGCGCCAAAAACAGGGGCGCCCTGGTTCGCGATCGCTGCGAATATCAATGACGGATTGTTGGATGCCTGGTTATTGGTCGCCCCTGCGGACGGGCCGGCATGACAGGAGACACAGCCCTTGCCGCCCTGCGCCACTGACTTGTAGAGGTCAGTGCCATCCAGAACCGACTGCGCAAACGCGGGCGGCGCAAGCATCAAGAGGGGCAGCAGCAGCCTCAAGCGCAGCCGACGAAGACCCGAAAGCACGAAACCCGCCTGCACTGCCCGAACTGCGGTCGCCGACAGCCTTCGTATCGCACCAATGCAAGGGGAATACAAATTCATCACATCCTCGAAATGGCCATCAAAACAGCGGCTCGACCCCCATCGCACAAACCCTCGGTGCCGCGAGGAAAACAGCCAAAATCAGTGTAACCAAATATGTCTGGGTGGATTTGCAAATGAGGCCGACGCGCGATAAGTTTGTCTATCCTGTCGCATTCCGCCCACAACCGGCTGACGGAAGAAAGTGCTGCCGTTCGCGCTACTTGGCTGGTACCGCGGTACGGTACAGGTCAGCCCATGCTTGTGCCCTGACCCGGGCCACCGCCACCGCTGTGCCCGACCGGCTGCGTTGATAAACGACAATTTCCGCCTGATCGATCAAGATGCGGTGCAGCGGATTGCTGGCGCCCTGGATATGCGAGACCAGGAGGATGTTGCTGCCTGACGGCGGCTCCTGCAACAAAAAATCGAAACGCTGCGGATGGTCTGCCGGCAGCTTGCGCAATGCGGGTGGATTGAGATCGCTGTTCTCGCTGAGCGGCCCTGCCCGCAACAACTCCGCAGTTTGCCGGGTTCGACAGGTTTGAGAAACCTGTATGGACGAGATAGGAATGCCGAGCACCTTGATTCCCGTTCCGACCTGCCGTGCCTCGGCTTCACCTTCAGGTGTCAGGC
>JANOTG010000425.1:0-8428 GCA_031416215.1 Betaproteobacteria bacterium | reverse complement strand
GGCTGCACTGTATCCGCAGATGGTCCAGCGCATCGGCGTGTCCTGTGGCGCTGCGCGCTGCTCGCCGCACAATTTTGTGTTCCTGGAGGGCATCAAGGCGGCGCTGACGGCCGATGTCAACTTCCAGGACGGCTGGTTTGCCGCCAAGCCCGAGCGCGGCCTGCGTGCCATGGGCCGTGTCTACGCCGGCTGGGCGTTGTCGCAGGCGTTTTATCGCGAATCGATGTGGCGTGACATCGGATTTTCTTCGTTGGAAGACTTTTTGATCATGTCCTGGGAGGGCAGCTTTCTGCGCCGCGACGCCAACAACCTGCTGGCCCATATGTGGACCTGGCAACACGCCGACATCAGCGACAACATGACGTACCGGGGGGATTTCGCCAGAGCCCTGGGCGCGATCACGGCCCGGGCCCTGATCATGCCCAGCGAAACCGACCTGTATTTCACGGTCGAGGACAACCGGCGTGAGGTGGCCCTCATGAAAAACGCCGAGTTGCTGACCATCCCGACCAACTGGGGTCACCGCGGCGGCAACCCGGCTGGCAACCCGACCGATGCAAAATTTTTGAACGACAACCTGAAACGGTTGTTGGCAACCTGAGGAGTACATCATGAGCGACAACCTGCGCGCGGTGAACATGATTTACAGCGGCTACAACAAGCCGAAGGACCGACCGGTCGACGACGAACTGTCGCGGGTCGGGCCGGGCACTCCTGCAGGCGAATACCTGCGCCGCTTCTGGCAGCCGATCATGATGAGCTCGCGCCTGAGCGACAAGCCGATGGCGATCCGCATCCTGGGCGAAGACCTGGTGCTGTACCGCGACCTGTCGGGCGACATCGGCCTGGTGCACAAGCATTGCAGCCACCGGGGCATGTCGCTGGAATACGGCATCGTTGCCACCCACGGCATCCGTTGTGCTTACCACGCCTGGTGTTTCAACCACGAGGGACGTATCCTCGATACGCCGGGTGAGGCGCCCGGCAGCCAGATCAAGGAGCGCCTTTTCCACGGCGCCTACCCGGTTGTCGAAACCAAGGGGCTGGTGTTCGCGTATTTCGGCCCGCCCGAACGCAAGCCGCCGTTCCCCAGACTCGACATGATGGACCACCCGGGCAACGAGATGGTGCCGTGGCAGATTCACTCCCCCTGCAACTGGCTGCAGGTGAGCGAGAACTCGATGGACCCGTACCACACGCCGTTTCTCCATACACGGATGTCGGGCGTGCAGTTTGAGGTCGCCTGGGGTGAATTGCCGGTGGTCGACTACCACGAACGGGAGTTTGGTTTCTTCTATACCAATGCGCGGCGCAGTGGTGACAACATCTGGATCCGGATGCACGACCATCTGTTGCCCAACTTCTCGCAGAACGGCGGTCTGTATGAAAAAGGCGAAGCAGTACGATATTTTGGTCGCACCAGCCTGACCCGCTGGGCGGTCCCGATCGACGACACCAATACCTACGTGATCGCCTGGCGCAACCTGAACCAGATGGACGATCCAGAAGGTCGCTCCCGGCGCGATCAGATCGGCTGGGAGTCGGTGGATTTTTATGGCCAGAACGCTGACCGGCCGTTCAGTCAACGGCAATCTAATCCGGGTGACTGGGACGCCTGGGTCAGCCAGGGGCCGATCAACAGCCACCAGCGCGAGACACTCGGAGGCACCGATCAGGGGGTGCGCTTGTTGCGCAACGCGCTGCGCAAGGGCGTGCGCAACCTGCAGCAGGGCATCGAGCCGATGGCGCCGCAGGCCGGCAACAACCCCTTTGTGGCTACATTTGGTGGCGACACCATACTTCGGGTGCCCAAGGGAGCGGGGGACGATCGGGCCTTGATTCTGGAGGTGTCGCGCAAGATTGCCGACGCCTACATCCGCTTCCAGCATCTGCCCGATGCCGAACGCCGCGCGGCGATCGAACGCGAGTTGGCACCGCTCAACGTGGCTTGAGGCGGCATATGGCCGACATCCAGCCCCTGCTTCGACGCCCGGCGCCGCCGCCGTTGGCGGATGGCAAGAATGGGAGTTTTGGCCACTTGGTGCGGCCGGACGGCATGGTGCATCGCACCGTGTTCACCGACCCGGCCATCTTCGAGCGCGAGATGACCCAGGTTTTTGGCGGTACCTGGATTTTCCTGTTGCATGCCTCCGAGCTACCGAACCCGAACGATTTCAAATGCATCACGGTCGGGCGGCGGCCGGTCATCGTGACCCGCGATGCAGACGGCGAAATCCGTGCCCTCATGAACCGCTGCACCCACCGCGGCACGACGGTCTGCCTGCAGGCCCAGGGCAATGCCAAACGCTTCCAGTGTGCCTACCACGGCTGGTCTTTTTCCAACACCGGTGAATTGCTCACCGTCACGTTTGCCGAAGGGTATGGCCCGGGTTTCGACAAGGCGGCCCACAACCTGGGACGTTTTCCGCGTATCGAGTCCCATGGCGGGTATGTGTTCGGATCGTTGAACCCCGATGTCGAGCCACTGCTGGAGTGGCTGGGACCGGCCAAGGCCCTGATGGACTGGTCGTTGACCGCCTTCACCACACCGGGTGCGCGGGTCGTGCGTGCCAGCAGCATGGTGTTCGCTGCCAACTGGAAGCTGCAGAACGACAACAATGGCGACATGTACCACGTGCCGTTCACACACCGGTCAATCGCCCAGATGACGGCAGAACGCCACGGCGCGGGCAAGGCGCTGGACCATTTTCGCGGTGACAACACACCCATGGTGGTGCAGTATTTCGGCCATGGCCACAAACTGATCGACCAGCGGCCATCGATCCCGTCGCCGTGGGAACGCGCCCGGCCGGTACCAGGGCGCGAGGTGTACTCCGAGGCGCTGCAGAACCAGTTTGGCCCCGAGCAGGCGCAGAGTTATCTCAACATGACCGGGCGTGCCGGTATCAACCTGATCCTGTACCCGAACATGATCATCTCGGGGGCCGGCTCGTTCAATGTGTACGAGCCGGTGGCGGTGGACAAGACCATCGTCCATTCCTACAGTGTGGTGCTGGACGATGTGCCGCTCGAGGTCAATGCCCTCAAGAGCCGGTTTCTGGAAGATTTTGCCGGTTTCGGGTACCGCGACGACAACGAGATATTCGAGCGCATTCAGCATTCGCTGTCCACCATTCCTGAGATGGAGTGGGTGGATTTCAGCAAGGGCCTGGGAACGGACCGGGAGTCGGTCGGTGCGGATGGTGTCGTCACCGGAGCGGTGTCGGACGAAACCGGCATCCGCGGCGCCTACCAATATTGGCTTGTGTTGATGGAGCGCGATGTCCACCCATGCGTAATCACATGAGCGGTGCTGCCATGCCAGCGACTGCGGCGGTGGAGTCGGGTGCTTATGTCAACGATGCCCGCTACGCCCGGCTACTGGCACTTTGGCAGCAGGCTACGGGTCTGCAGCCAGCTGGCACCGTGCCAGCCGATGGCGAAGTGGCGCAACTGCTGTACCGCGAAGCCAGGCTGCTGGACGAGCGCTTGTACGACGAATGGCTGGCGCAATTCACGGCGCAATGCATGTTCTGGGTTCCAGCCCAGCCGGAGCCGGTCGACCCGCGCCTGGCTACGGGCATCTACCTCGATGACCGCCGCCGCATGGGTGATCGCGTCGCCTTGATTCGCACCGGGCATCTGCATGCCCAGACGCCCCCGTCGCGCACGCGGCGCATGTTGACGAATGCCGAGCAGTGGGTCGACGCCCAAGCCGACTGCATGGTGGCGCGGGCCAACTTCGTGATCTGGGAACATCGCAAGGGCCAGACGCGGGCCTGGCCGGGTTACCAGGTGGTCGAAGTCGCCAGGTCGACGACGGGTTCATTGCTGATCGCCAACAAGATCATCTGTTTGCTGGACCGAGACGCGCCGCAGGGCAACTACGCATTCATCTTGTGATGGCATGACTGCCACCAGCCACCTGCCATGGTGGGTGCGCTTATCACCGCCGTGTGGCGGCGTCGGTTCAGATCAGCTTCAGGTAGCGCTGTTTTTCCCAGTCGGTCACATGCACCGAATAGGCGTGCCACTCGGCACGTTTGTACTCCAGCCATGCCGACGCCATTTTTTTGCCCATCACGGACGCGCCCAAGGGGTCGGCTTCGAACGCGTCGAGAGCTTGCTCGAGCGTCGCGGGCAGGCGCGACACGCCAATGGCGCCCAGCTCCGACTGGGTCTTGAGATACATGTTCTCCACATGCGGTTCGCCCGGATCGAGGCGATCACGCACGCCTTCCATGCCGGCCGCAATGGTCATGGCCAGGCCCAGGTAGGGGTTGCAGGCGGCGTCGGGCAAACGCAGTTCGACGCGCCCGCCGCCGAGCGGAATTCGCACGGTGTTGGTCCGGTTGTTGCCGCCGTAACTCACGAAGATGGGGGCCCAGGTGAAACCCGGCATGGCGCCCTTGGGCACCAGGCGCTTGTAGCTGTTGACCGTGGGTGCCACCACGGCACAGATCGCTGGCAGGTGTTTCAGCACCCCGGCGATGAAGTGGTAACCCAGGCCGGACAGGCTGCAGCCGCGCGCATCGTCGTGGCTTTCGAACAGGTTGCGTTTGTCCTTGAGGTCAAACAGGGATATGTTGAAGTGCGAGCCGCTGCCGGCCCGGTCGGCATAGGGCTTGGGCATGAAGCTGGCGAACGCGCCATGGCGCCGGGCGATTTCGTCCGCCATCAAGCGGAAGAACACCATGCGGTCGGCGACGGTGCGGGCATCGAAGTACTTGAAGTCGATCTCGAACTGACCGATGCCGTCTTCATGGTCGAACGAATACACGCCCCAACCGAGCTGGTTCATGGCGTCGACCAGTTCGCCCAGCCAGGGCAGGTTCTCGATCAGGCGCGCCACGTCATAGGCCGGTTTGGCCAGATTGCCACGTTTGTTGAAGGGCTGGTAGCCGCCACCTGCCTCGTCCTGAAGTACATAGAACTCGGCCTCGATGCCGGCATTGACGCCGTACTCCATGGACGCCGCGTTGGCCAGTACCCGGCCCAGGATATTGCGGCTGCAGGGCTCGAAGGGTTTGCCTTCGCACCACAGGTCGCTGGCGAACCAGGCGGTATCCGGCCGCCACGGCAGGATGGTGCATGACGCCGGATCGGGGTGGGCCGATATCTCTTCGTCGCTGACATCCTGTGGCACACCGTCCACCGCAGCGCCGGTACACAGCTCCGAACCACCCAGCATGCGCTCGTAATGCGACGTCGGCACGACCTTGGACTTGGACACACCGTGCATGTCGACATAGGTCGGCAGCAGGTACTTGACGCCCTGTTTCTCGAGGCTGGTGGCGAGGGAGTCCGGGCGGTGATTCGAGCTCATGGGGGTGACCCTGGTGTGTTGTGGTGTTGTCCGAAAAGTCGCTGCACGCATTCCACAGGGCGGGTTTCCGACCGGTTATTGTGGTAGTTTCGTGCAGGGAACTAATAGTTACCAAAAGTGTACCGCAGAACGAATTGGGGCTGCCGCCGGGTTGCGCTGGCGGCCGCCAAGTGATCAGCCCGTGTCGGCTTGCACAGTGACCCAGCAGCTAGTGCGGGATGATTCGAGCACTGCGTCCAGCACCGCTTGCGCACTGGCGCCATCCTGCAGCGAAGGCGTAGCCGCACGGCCGCTTTCAATGTCTGCGATGAACTGTTGCACCATGGGGCAAAGCGTGGCCTGGCCTGTGAGTTCCAGCCGCTCGGTTGACAGGGCATCGCCGCCAACGCGGTCGGAAATGGCTACCGGCTCAAACAAGCCGGAACCGCTGGCGGCGCGTAATTCGCCCACATGCCAGCCGTCACCGGTGCGGGTCTGGCGCAGCGCCAGGGCGCCCTGTTCGCCGTAGACCTCCAGGCTGTGTTCGTTCAGGCCGCGAGCGACCCGGCTCACCGTGATGGCCACGCTGGCCCCGCAGTGCAGTTCTGCGACAACATGGCTGAAGTCTTCTGCATCCGCTGGCCGAGTGCCACCCGGCACAGTGCGCCCGGCATGGGCGGTCGCACAGGACGCCATCACCTTGTCCACAGCGCCAAACAGCCATTGCACCAGATCGATCAGGTGCACACCCAGGTCGCCCAGAGCGCCATAACCGGCCTGGGCGCGATCCATGCGCCAGGTGGGGGCCGTGCTGGCGTCAACCCAGGCCGGGTTGAACCAGCGCGCATTGACATGGAAGACACGGCCGAGGTGACCGGCGTCCACCATCTGCTTCATGCGCTGCATCGCCGGTGCAAAGCGCCAGTTGAAACTGGTGATGGCCTGACAGGGTGTTGCGGCGGCCGCTGCGATCATGGCCCGTGCTTCTGCGCTGCGGGTCGCCAGTGGCTTCTCGCATACCACGTGGCAACCGGCGGCCATTGCTGCTGTCAATATCGGCAGGTGCAGCGCCGGCGGGGTGGCGATCACCACGATGTCCGGCCGCGCCTGATCCAGCATGTCTTGCCAACGACCGAATACATGCGGCACCTGGTACTGCCGTGCCAGCCTTGTCGCCGCCTCGGTGTCGCGCTGGCACAGGGCCAGCACCCGAACCCCGGCGGCCTGAAAACCGGCGATATGGGCACGGCCATAACCGAGTCCGATGATGCCAACGGTACGTTGTCTGGATACCATGGTGGGAGTCCCTGCTGCTGTGTCGTCGGAATGGGTCAAGGAGCCGCCACCGTGATGCCCTGTTGTGCGCAGGCGCGGCGCAGTGCGGTGGCGAATTGCAATGCGCCCGGCTGATCGCCGTGCAGACACACCGTGCCGGCTGACACCGCAATCAGCCGTCCGTCATGGCTTTGCACCTGCCCCTGCTGCACCATGCGAATCGCCCGCGCGACGGCGACAGCCTCGTCCACGATCATCGCGCCGGGCAGGGAGCGGGGCCGCAAGCTGCCGTTGTCCTCGTAGGCGCGGTCGGCGAACACCTCCTGAACGACATCCAGACCTAGTTGCCGGGCCACCGCCACCGTCTTGCTGCCCGCCAGTGCGTACAGCCGCACATGGCCACCGAGGTCTTTCACCGCTCGGGCCATGGCGGTGGACAGTGCCTCATCGTTGGCCGCCATGTTGTACAGGGCGCCATGGCACTTCACATGGTGCAGGGGCACACCAGCAGCGCGGGCAAAGGCTGCCACGGCACCCGTCTGGTACAGGACGAGGTCGTACATCTCCTGCGCCGAAATGTGCATCGTGCGCCGACCGAAGCCCACCAGGTCTGGCAGCGATGGGTGAGCCCCCACGGCGACATTGGCCTCGACCGCCAGCGCGATGGTCTTGCGAATCGTTGCCGGGTCGCCGCCGTGAAAGCCGCAGGCGATGTTGGCCGATGTGATGAGCGGCATCACGGCAGCGTCGTTGCCCATGGTCCAGGCGCCATAACTTTCACCCATGTCGCAATTGATGTCTACGGTGTGTTGCGTCATGAACATTTCTCCATCAGTGGCCCGCAGTGGCCGCGTTGTACTTGAGCCGGATCGCCTGCACCGCTATGTGCAAAGCGCGGTGCTCCAACTGCGCCAGTGCCCGCGCGTCAGCCAGCGCGCAGCGCATAAAACGAACTTCCTGGCCTGGCCGCAACTGTGCCAGCCGGCCGATGTCGGCCGCTGCAACCTCGGCAATCTTGGCGTAACCACCGGTGGTCTGGTGGTCTGCCATGAGAACGATCGGCAAGCCGTCTGCGGGCACCTGCACCGTGCCCAGCGCAGTTGGTTCGGACAGGATGTCGCCGGGTTGTGCCCGCTCCAGCCGGGCGCCCTGCATGCGGTACCCCATGCGGTTGGATTGTGGTGATATGCGGTAGCTGCCGGCCTCGAAGGCCGCAAGAGCCTCGGGTGTAAACAGCTGTCGATGATGGCCGTCCACACAGCGCACAACCGTGGGCTCGTTGCGCGGCAGGCTGCGCGGTGCCACCGACCAACGCACCGATTGCAGCGGCCAGGTCGTGGTCGCCGCATCCCCGCTCAATTGGTCAAATCGTGCCTGTGCCAGAACATGCGCGTCAGTTGCCAGCGGCAATATGTCACCCTTCTTCAGCGCTCGCCCCTCGATACCTCCCATCCCGGCGGCGAGGTAGGTGCTGCGGCTGCCCAGTGTGGGCGCGACGTCGATGCCCCCGGCAATGGCCAGATAGGCGCGAAAACCATGGCGTGGCTGATCGATCGACAGCCGCTCACCGGCATGCAGCAACACGGGGCGGTTGAGCGGGCAGGGTAGTTCATGGCCATCGACAGTCAAGCGGGCGTCAAACTGCGCTCCGGCCAACGCCAGCAAAGTGTCGCACTGGACCAGCAAGGTCGGTCCGCGCAGCGTGATTTCCAGGCCCGCCAGTTCCAGGCTGTTTCCGACCAGCGCGTTGGCCAGCTGCAGCGACCCGCCATCCATGGCGCCGCTGGGCACAACACCCACATGCTGCCATCCATGCCGACCGCAGTCCTGCACCGTGGTCAACATTCC
>JANOTG010000424.1:0-8739 GCA_031416215.1 Betaproteobacteria bacterium | reverse complement strand
ATCGCCATCCAGGGCGCGTTGTCCATGTAGTTTTTGGCGGTGTTGAGCATGCTGCCCCAGCTCGGCGCAGGCGGCTGCTGGCCCAGCCCGAGAAACGACAGGCTGGCCTCGGCGATCACCGCCGCGGCAATCGCCAGCGTGGCCTGTACGATGAGCGGCGCCAGGATGTTGGGCAGCACGTGGCGCAGGGCGATGCGCAGCGGCGAATTGCCGACCGCGCGCGCCGCCTCGATATAGTCCTCGACCTTGATGTTGATCACCTGGGCGCGGGTCAGACGCACAAAGATGGGCGTAGCAGACACGCCGATGGCAATCATGGCATTGGTGAGGCTGGGGCCGAGAAAGGCTGCCAGCGCAATCGCCAGGATCAGGAATGGGCAGGCCAGAAACGCATCGGTGATGCGCGAGATCAGACCGTCCACGAAGCCGCCCAAAAACCCAGCGGCCAAGCCGATCGGCACTCCCAGCATCAGCGAGATCGACACACTGATCACGCCCGCCAGCAAGGACGCCTGGGTGCCCCAGATGACGCGCGACAACACGTCGCGGCCGATCTCGTCGGTGCCCATCCAGTGCGCAGCGCTGGGCGCCTTGCGAATCGCGCTCCAGCTGGTGGCAATCGGATCCTGGGGCGCGATCCAGGGTGCAAACAGAGCCAGCGTGATGAACATCAAGACCACCAGCAATCCCAGCATGGCGCCACGGCGCTTTCGCAATCGGCGCCATGCACGCAGCCACGGGCCGGCCTGCGCCACCAGAGGCGGGGGCGGCATCGAGAGGGTCGGCGCCGCCATCATGTGCGCAACCTCGGGTTAACCAGGAAATACGCCACATCGGCCAGCAGGTTCAGTGTGATGTAGGTCGTGGCCGTGACCAGTACCACGCCCTGCACCACGGCGTAATCGCGGTTGAACACCGAGTCCACCACCAGTTTTCCGAAGCCCGGGATCGTGAACACCTGCTCGGTCAATACCGCGCCAGACAACAGGGTGCCCAGCTCCAGCGCACCCAGGGTGATGATGGGCGTGAGCGCATTGCGCAGCGCATGCTTGAGCACGACAACACGCTCACTCAGGCCCTTGGCGCGGGCGGTGCGCACATAGTCAGCGCTGAGCACCTGCAGCATGGCGCTGCGGGTGTGGCGCATCAACACGGCGGCGATGGCATTGCCCAGCACAAAGGCGGGCATGATCATGGCGGCCAGATTGGCCTTCCAGTCCACGAATGGGCTCTCATACCCCGATGCCGGCAACCAGCCGAGTTGCACCGAGAAAAGCATGATCAGCAGGATACCGAGCCAGAAATTGGGCGTGGACAGGCCCCACAAGGCAAACAGATTGGCACAGTAGTCCCAGGCGGTGCCGCGGCCCACCGCAGAAACCACGCCGGCGGGTATGCCAATGATCAGGGCGATCAGCATCGCCAGCAAGGCCAGCTCCGCGGTGACCGGCAGCTTTTGCAGAATCAGGTCGAGCACCGGCAACTGGGAGCGCACCGACTCGCCCAGATCCCCTTGCAGGACACCACCAACCCAGTAGACATAACGCAACGGCAGAGGTTGATCCAGGTGCAGCTTGGCTCGCAAATGGGCGATCACCGCCGGGTCCTGTTCCTCGCCTGCCAGCACCTGCGCCGGATCTCCTGGCAGCAATTGCTGCAGGCTGAAGATCAGGATCGACACGAACACCAGCGTGGGTACGATGGTGAGCAGCCGCTTGAGCAGGAATTCGATCATCGGCCCGGCAGTTCTGCGCAGTTCGCCCGCACTGTCAGTTCATCTTCAGGCCCTGCACACGCAGCAGGCCGTCGGGGATGTTGCGCACTCCGGAAAGTTTGGTGTTGTAGGCCCACAACCAGTTGACGTGGTACAGGTACACCACCGGACGCTCCTTGCCCACGCGCGCCGTGATCTGCTCGAATACCTTCTTGCGTTCGACCGGATCGCGCAGCGCGCGTTGCTTGTTGAGCAACTCATCGGTCTCTGGCGAACAGTAGCCCGCGTAATTCAGCGGCTGCTTGCAGCCATGGAAGCTGTACAGGTTGCCGTCCGGGTCGGGCCGCCCGCTCCAGGCCAGCACGTAGGCCTCGTACTCCCCCTTGTCGGCAAGGTTGAGCGAGGTGGCGAACTCCGTGGCCTGGATTTTCACGTCAAACCCAGCGTCGCGGCTCATCGCCTGCACCACCAGCGCCAGGCGCTGCGCCTCCGAATTGGTACCGGTCATCAGGGTGAAGCTGGGGTTGGTGACACCGGCCTCCTTGAGCAGGGCACGGGCACGCTCGACGTTGCGCTTGGGCAGGGGTACGTTCTTTGCGTAATAACTGTTATTGGGCGCAACCCACTGGTTGCCGACCATGGCCTCGTTGTCCATCACCACCTGGGCCAAGCCCTGGCGGTCCAGCGACAACTCGAACGCCTCGCGCACCCGGGCGTCTTTGCCCAAGGGGTTCTTCTGCGCCTGCTCGCTCTTGCCGACGTTGATGGTGATGCCGGTGTAGCCGATGCCGGTGATACGCGATACCTTCAGGCGCTTGTCCTTGGCAATGCTTTCCATGTCGCTGGACGCGACCCGCTCGATGAAGTCGAATTGCCCGGCGCGCAGGTTGGCCAGGCGCACCGTGGAGTCCGGCACAGGTGTGTAGGTGATGCGGTCCAGGTGGATGGCGGCCTTGTTCCAGTAGTTGGCGTATTTCTCGAACACGATGCGGTCCTGCGCCACCCGCTCGACGAACCGGTACGGGCCGGAGCAGACCGGCTTGACGCCAAAGTTGGCGCCTCCGGCCTGCGCCGCCTTGGGCGACACCATCATGCCGGCCCGGTCTGCCAGCGCTGCCAGCAGTGGCGTGAACGGCGCCGACAGGTTCAAGCGCACGGTCGAAGTGTCCACGACGTCCACGGTGTTGACCGGGCGCAGTTCCCCGCTGCGGTTTGAGCCGGCCATGGTCTTGTGCCGCTCCAGATTGAACTTGACAGCCGCCGCGTCCATCTTTTCGCCGTCATGGAAAGTCACATCGGTGCGCAGCTTGATGGTCAAGGTCTTGCTGTCGGCCGACCACTCGTAGCCGGTCGCCAGCTGGGGCACGATGCCCAGCTTCTCGTCCACATCGAACAGCTTGTCGCACAGTGCTGCAAAAACGATGCGCCCGACAAAAGTGCGCGCCAGCGTCGGGTCCAGAACGTCGGGGTCTTCCGCCAGGCCGATGCGCAGGTTTTGCGCCTGCATCGTCAGTGGCGCCAGGGCAAGCAGGGCGATGCCAATCCGGGAACGGAACGTGTTTTTCATGGGTGGGGCTCCAAAATGCCGGTTGGGGGGTTCAGATTCAGCGGGTCAGCGTTGCGCAGGACCTGTTTGACAACCATTATGCGGCGTTCGCCGTCCTCGTGAATGCCGACTGCAACAGCGTGAGGCGTTGCCGCGCCGCGGTGCGGTCGGTGGCCGATGGCAATGCCCTGGGTGCAGCAATCTCGCGCCAGTAATGGCAAGCCACCGCACTCCCGTTTTCCGCCAGCAGCGGTGGAGCCTGCTGTGAACACAGCGAGCGCGCGTGTGCGCAACGGGTATGAAAGTGGCAGCCCGTGGGCGGGTTGAGCGGACTCGGCACGTCTCCGGTGAGCAGCACGCGCTCGCGCTTCAAGCCGGGTTCGGGCAGCGGAATAGCCGACAACAGGGCTTGGGTATAAGGGTGCCGCGGTGTGGCAAACAGGCTTCGCTTGTCGGCGATTTCGACCACCCGACCCAGGTACATGACGGCGATGCGCGTGGCAATATGCTTGACCACGGCCAGGTCATGGGCTATGAACATGTAGGCCAGACCAAACTTCTGCTGCAGGTCCTGCAACAGGTTGACCACCTGCGCCTGTACCGACACGTCGAGCGCTGACACCGCCTCGTCACACACAATCAGCCGGGGCTCCACCGCCAGCGCCCGGGCGATGCCGATGCGCGGGCGCTGCCCGCCCGAGAACTCATGCGGATAACGCAGCGCATGCTGCGGAGCCAGCCCCACCGTGTGCAGCAACTCCACGACCCGCGCCGGCTCGCGTCCCGGGTGCAGGCGGTGCAGCAGCAGCGGCTCGGCCAAAGTCTGCCCCACCGTCATGCGCGGATTGAGCGAGGAATAGGGATCCTGGAAAATGATCTGCATGGCACGCCGCTGCGCACGCAACGCAGCCGGGCCCAGCGAGCAGAGATCCTGCCCGTCGAAATGGATTTGGCCAGCGGTCGGCTCGATCAGGCGCAACGCCAGACGCCCCAGGGTCGACTTGCCGCAGCCCGACTCTCCCACAATGCCGAGCGTCTCGCCGGAAGACAGGCTGAGGTCGACGCCGTCGACCGCCCGCACCGCCCCGCGCACGCGGCCCAGCACGCCCTTGCGCACCGGGAAGTGTTTGACCAGGCCTTGCAACTGCAGCAATGGCACTGCGGTCATGACGCTGCCTCGACGGCGGTCGGGCGCAATAACCGCGCCGCATCGAGCGGCGCCTTCCAGCAGGCCGAGAAGTGCGCCGCACCAAGCGGGCGAAGCACGGGCGCCTGGGCGTGGCACTGCGCATCGGCAAACGGGCAGCGCTCGGCAAAGCTGCATCCTGCGGGCAGTTGCATTGGATTGGGCACCTGACCGTCGATCGCCGCCAGCCGCGTCTGCTCCCCGTCCAGGCGCGGAATCGAACCCAGCAGCCCCACCGTGTAGGGATGCTGCGGCTCCTCGAACAGTGCCTGCACCGGGCCCTGCTCCACCACGCGGCCGGCATACATCACCACCACCTCGTCGGCCACCTCGGCGACAACACCCAGATCGTGCGTGATCAGGATGATGGCCGTACCGGTGTCCTGCTGCAACTCATGCATCAGGTGCAGGATCTGCGCCTGTATCGTCACATCGAGCGCGGTGGTCGGCTCGTCGGCGATCAGCAGGCGGGGCCCACAGGCCAGCGCCATGGCGATCATGGCGCGCTGGCGCATGCCGCCCGAGAGCTTGTGCGGATACTCGTTCATTCGCTGCTCGGGGGCCGGGATGCGGACTTTGCGCAACATCGTCAAGGCATGCTCGGACGCCTGCTCCCGTGTCAGCGGCCGGTGCCGCATCAGCCCCTCGATGATCTGGTCGCCGATGGTGAAAGCGGGATTGAGCGAGGACATGGGCTCCTGGAAGATCATCGCCATCTGGTTGCCGCGCAGGTCTTGCAACTCTCGCTTCGGCAACCCCAGCAGTTCGCGTCCTTCAAAGCGAATCGAGCCGGCACTGATCCGGCCAGGCGGATCAGGTACCAGACCCATGATGGACAACGCGGTCACGCTCTTGCCGCAGCCCGATTCACCAACGATGGCCAGGGTCTGCCCGGCGGTGACGGAGAAACTCACCCCGTCAACGGCCGCAAACTCGCCGTCTTCCGTACGAAACAGGGTGCGCAGGCCCTGAACCTCGAGCAGCGCGGTCACCCGCACGACCCGGAGTGCTGCGCCACAAACTGCGCAATGCGCGCATCGATCAGCGCGCGGTCAATCAACCCGGCTGGGTCGTGCCGACCCGCCAGGCAAGACACAAAAGGCTGGAAACGCTCCAGGCTGACCTGGTAAAGGCGCCGCAATTCGACCATCGGTTGCACATGGTCGTCGACCCGGATGTCGAGCTGAGGATAGTCCTCGTCCCCGTGAATGCGCAGGGCGGCCGACTGTCTGCCACGCTTGTCGCCCCCGGCCGCCTCCCCGGCGGCCATGGCCACCAGCAGTCGCTCCGCCAGCGGCAGGCTGGAGGAAGCCAGAAAGGCTTGCGCCGTCGCAGCAACCACCGCCTCCCCAACGAGCATGTTGCCGGCCACGCTGAAATCGTCATGCAGTTGGTGCCCGCACCAGTCCACACAGTGGATTCCGGTATGAGCCGCGCCCGTGCCTGCGGACCCGAGCACATGCAACTGGCGTTGTGCGCGACCGGCGTCCGGCCCCACAACCGCAGCCACCGCCTCGGCCGCAGTCGCACCAAGCGCCATCAGGTCCAGGCAGGCCGGGCCGTACAGCGGATTCATCAGTGCCTGCGTCGACAGCGCACCGACAGCGCGGCGCGTGTGGATACACAAGGCGCCGACAGCAAAAAATTTGCTCGCCACGGCAACGCCGAAATTGCCGGCGGCATCACGAGCCACGATGGACCAGGTCATTGGGAGGGGGTATCCGTAACAGAAAAACAGCGGCCAGCCAGCCTGTGGCCCGCCTTGGATTCATTATGGACCGGCCTGACCGATGTCGAAGAAACCGGGGGAAACTCCGGCCGATTGACACGGTCCCACTGTTTCCATACACTTGTGTATTGAAATTGGAGAGTACCGATGACAGACTTGGTAGTGCGCCGCCTGCTGATAGACCTGAAAAGCCCCATCCCGGCACGCTGGAACGGCGGCGACGCGTTTCGCTCCGCATTCTTCAATGCCCTGTCCATGAGTTTTCCGGCCGGCGAGCAATTCTTCATCGACTCGGTGCGTGATGGGCTCAAGGCCTTGCCAGCCGAGCGCCAAGCGGCGTTTGCGCTGGAGGTACAGGGTTTCATCGGCCAAGAGGCGACGCACCGTCGCATTCACGCGTTGTTCAACGAGCATCTGGAGCGGATGGGCTACGACAACTGGATCGAACGCAATGCGCAGCGGCGACGCGACGCGCACGCTGCCGGTGGCTTGCGCAACAAGGTCGCCGCGACTGCCGCCACGGAACACTTCACCGCCATTTTTGCCGACTGGATCCTGCGCCACCCGGAGGCCTTGGAGGGCGCCGAGCCGCGCCTGCAGACCTTGTGGCAATGGCATAGCGCAGAAGAATCCGAGCACCGCAATACGGCGTTCGACATGTACCAGGCCCTCGGCGGCAATCACTACTGGCGCATCAAGGTGTTCAAGTACATCACGGTGACATTTCTGGGCGACGTGGCGCGCCAGACGGTGCGCAATCTGTGGCACGACGGCAGCCTGTTCCGCTGGACCACCTGGCGCAGCGCTGGCAAATTGCTGTTTGCCAAGGACGGCATGATCCGTGGCAACGTCTCGCTGTGGCGCGACTACCTGGCGAAAGACTTCCATCCCAGCCAACACCCGGCGGAACTGTCGCAACAGTGGCTGCACGACAACACAGCCCAGTTTGCCGTGGTAGGCCAGTCCGCATGACGGTGCCGGGGAAAGGGCCGGACGTTCGCGCCGCCGCACAGGATTGACATGCTCTGGCTGACGGTTGCAGTGGTGTTGGCGCTCGCCTATGGCGTGTTCCTGCTCTGGTATGGCGGCAACGGCAAACCGATGGGCGCGGAAGAAGCAGAGCACCACCTGACCAGACTGGCTGCGTACTGCCGCACGGCGCAGGACCGTGCCGTTCTGGAGCAGGTGCGGGAACTGGTGGCCGGCGACGACGGGCGCGAGTTCGTGATGCAGAATCTGGTGCGTTACCGTGCCAAGGCGATCTACCCGCCGGGTTATGACTTCGACGACGACCCGCGCAAGGCGGATCAGCGGTATGGGCGCGCCATCATCGGGCCGCTGTTGCGCTACGGCAACCACCCGGTGTTCATCGCGCGGCGCAGCGGGCGCTTCATCGACTTCGACGGTGCCGAGCAATGGCATTACGTGGCGATGGTGCGTTACCGCAGCCGACGCGACTTCCTGCGTTTTGCGCTGAAGATCGAACATCAGGACATCGCCGTGCACAAATGGGCGGCGATCGAGAAAACCCACGTGTTCCCGGTGCAGCCATTGGTCAGCCTCATCATGGTACGCACACTGGTGGGAGGATTGCTGCTGCTGGCCGGAATCGGTTTGGCCCGCTTGGCAGCATGAATTCAGCACCGCAGGCCAGCCGTGGCTGACAGGCGCCAAACGACAGAAGCACCCGAGACACACCCATGAAGCTGCGCAAACCACTGTTCACCACCATCGCCGTACTGGTCACACTACTGGCGCTGGTGTATGCCAACCGCCTGCACGTCCTGCAGTATTCGCTTGGCTGGTACACCGACATCCGGCACCCGCGCGGTGACTATGTTGCGGCACCCTGGATGCCCGGCCCAAGCAGCGCCGACAAGCCGGTGGCGCAGCGGCCACCCAACATCATCGTCATCATGGCCGACGACCTGGGCATCAACGACGTCAGCACACACGGCGGCGGCTACGCAGCGCAGGGCGCACCGACGCCGGCCATCGACTCCATCGCCCGCGACGGTGTGCGCTTCGACAACGGTTACGCCGCGGCGGCGGTTTGCACGGTGTCGCGCGCAGCCCTCATGACCGGGCGTTACCCATGGCGATTTGGCGTCGAGTTCACACCCACGCCGGGTGCCATGGGCCGCGTCGCTGGTGCCATGTATGCCGACAGGGACCGCCTGCTGCCGGTGCTTGTCGACAAGGAAAAAGCCGGCCAGGCCAAGGATTTCGGCGACCTCGGCATGCCGGCCTCCGAGCAGACCATGGCCGAGTTGCTCAAGGCGCAGGGTTACCACAACATCCATATCGGCAAATGGCATCTGGGCAGCACCCGGGAGATGCGACCCAACAACCAGGGCTTCGACGAAAGCATCTTCATGGAGAGCGGGCTCTACCTGCCGCAGAACGACAAACGGGTAGTCAACTCCAGGCAGGACTTCGACCCGATCGACAAGTTCCTGTGGCCGAACATGCGTTTTGGCGTCAGCTACAACGGCGGAAAGTGGTTCGAACCGAACAAGTACCTGACCGACTATTTCACCGACGAAGCGGTGGCCGCCATCAAG
>JANOTG010000423.1:0-4243 GCA_031416215.1 Betaproteobacteria bacterium | reverse complement strand
GTGAAGAACCGCATCGCGGGCGGGGCCCCGCATGCGGCTGCCGCCGCCTCGAGTTCCTGACCCATGTTCTTGAGCCCGGTGAACACAAACACATACACGAAGGAACTCAGCAGCAGACCGGTGATGATGACGATCCAGGTCACGCTGTAGATATTGAAC
Organism: Betaproteobacteria bacterium; assembly: GCA_031416215.1. Classification (GTDB taxonomy): domain Bacteria; phylum Pseudomonadota; class Gammaproteobacteria; order Burkholderiales; family Burkholderiaceae_C; genus CAISIP01. Next base: position 4,084 of record JANOTG010000423.1, on the reverse strand, counting down.
GGACCCTCCTCCAGACGATCCAGGCCCGGCAGCTGACGCAATAACATGTTGAGGTAACCGACCTTGGGAGACAGCAGGAAGATCCAGCCGGTCACCGCCGCTACTGCAGGAACAACCAGCGGCAAGAGCGGTGCGATCTCTCCAATACGGCGCACCGGCTGCGGCAACATCGAAGCACACCACGCGAGCATGGTGCCGATGAACACCGCCAGAGCACTCGACAGCACCGCCAGGATGAATGTCGTCTGGATGGTGCGGCCTATGCGCGGCAACTCGGCCATGCGGGCAAACGCCGAGCCGCCATCCAAGAAAGCGCGCCATTGCAGCTGCAGGATTGGCCACAACACCAGAAAGCCGACCGCAATGGCCAGCAGTACCCAGGCGAACTGCGGCACCATCTGGCGGCGCACCAGCCCGCCCGAACCCCACCAGGCGCGGGCGGAACTCTGCATCGTCGTCATGCTGTCAGCGGCAACAGAGTCTGCGCTTCGAAAAATGTGCCGTCACCCGACGCACCTCGCCCGTCAACGAGCGACAAACAACGAGTTCCAGCGGTTCTCGAACGTCTTGACACTTTCCGCAGTGACCTTGTCCCAGTCGATCAGCGTCAGATTGATCTTCGAGACGTCCAGCGCGCCGGGCACATTGGGCAAGGGGCTGGCGGCCTCAGCATTGCCCACGACGGCGGCTTGACCGGGAACTGACATCATGAAGTCCTGCACCACCAAAGCAGCATTCGGGTTCTTGGCCCAACCCAGGATCGCAGTGCCGTAGGCGAACCCGTAAGCCTGAGCCGGAATCACGGTCTTCATGGGCGCCTTTTGCGCATGCAAGGCGTTATCCACCGGAATCACCGAAAACACGCCAGCAGAAATCTCACCCGAGGCGGTGGAGTTCGCCGACCCCACGGTGCTGGGATACATCTTGACCTTTTGCGCGGCGAACTTCTCCAGGAACCCGGGGTTCGATTCATCCAGCCATTTGTAGAACAGGGTCACCACTTCGGCTACCAGCGACACACCACCCAACTTGCCTGCGAACTCAGGACGCAGCAGGTCCTGGTAGCTGGTGATGGGGGTCTTGACGAGGTTGGTGTTGTAGTGCATCACCCACGGCGTGTGGGCCATCAGGGCCACCTGCCCACCCCGCAGCCATGCATCAGGATAGGCGGCGGCGGCAGGGCCTACAGGTGTTTTCAGGTAGCCCTTCTTGACCGCGTCGCCAGCCCAGCGAATGTCCGCCGTGATGATGAAGTCGGCGCCCACCACGTTCGGCTGCGTGCGCTCCTGCTCCACCTTGGTCGTCAAGGCTGAACCGACGATGCGCACCAGTTCCATCTTGATGCCTGGGTGGGCGCCATTAAACGCCGCCAGGATGCGCTCATGCTGGGCAGGCCCCATCGTCGCATAGACGATGACCTTGCCCTCCTTGCGCGCAGCTTCTTGTATTTTGGCCCACTCGGCCGGTGGCACGTTCCGTGAATTCGCCTGGGCCAACGCGGTGCCGACAGGCAGAGCGGCCCCAAGTGCAAGCACCGAAGCCAATACAGCAGCGCGCCGGGTCATTGCCTTGCCAGAACGAAACTGGCTGAAAAGTCGCTTGTTTGTCATGTCTTCCTCATGGTCGATAGGTGGGGGAACTACCAAAACGGTCGGCTTTCGCAAACTGTTTATATTGATGGTAACACCAGAATATATTCTTACGCCACATCCATACCTGTCACAAGGCGTCCTCGTAAACCCTCATACGACGCTGTCCTGGCGCACGAAATCCACGATCCCCGCGTCGCTCGCCATCAGTTGCTCTCCAACCACACGGTTCCAATAGTTTTCGCTTCCGTAGCTGATACGCCAATCATGCAGGCGACGGGTCAACAAGCCCAGGTCGTATTCGTCTGTCATGCCAATCGCACCATGCACGGCATGGGCCGTCGCAGCGACCATTGCCGCCGCCTCGCTGGTCCGGGACTTGGCCATGGCCGAAGTCAGGGACGCCGGAATAGAGCCGGTGTTATGAAATGCACGCTCAGCCGCCAGCGCACCGGCCAGCAGGTGCTCCGCCATGACGCTGAGTTGCTGCTGGATCGCCTGGAATTTTCCGAGCTGCTTGCCAAATTGAATGCGGTTGTTGCAATAGTCCAGCGCCATGGCGAAGGTTTTTTGCATTGCGCCGCTGAGCAGGGCTGCTGTCATGGCTGCGGCAAATGCCCGCAAGTCCGCGGAGCCGCGCCCCCGACGCAGCAACGGCGTCGCATTTCCCCATTGCAAGGTCGCGCCAAGACAACGCGCATCTCCCACCACCACCCGCGTGGCCTCGGTGCACGACAGCAATACCAGGTCGTCTCCGTCACAACACAACGCATAGTCGGCGACTGCACCGTAAGGCACGCTGTGGCTGACCAGCACGCCATGGGGGTCACGCTCGGTTTGCATGGCGAGAGTCACGCGGCCTGTGGGTACACCTGCGCATCCTGACAGCAAGGCCCGTGCCACGATCGACTGTGCCACCGGCTGCGGCACGACTGCCCGGCCCAATCGCTCCAGTATCGGAAACAAATCGACCAACGGCAACGCGGCCCCACCCTGCTCTTCAGGCAGAAGCAGATCCAGGAACCCGGCCTGCTCGACCGTCTGCCACAGGACACTGGAAGAACCGCCCGCTTCGATTCGGCGCACATCGGCAACAGTGCAGTGGTCTTGCAGGATCGAGTCCAAGGCTTCCAGGAATGGGTTCATACAAAACTCCGTTCAGCGCAGGCCAAGGCCACGCGCGATCATCCCGCGCAGGATTTCGCGCGTGCCACCCCGCAGCGAATAACTGGGCGCCATCTGGCTCACATAGAAAAGTGTTTGGTACAGGTCCGCATCGATAGCGCCGCCCGCGACATCGCCCAACGCGGCTTCGATGATGTCGGGAATCGACTGCTCGAAGCTGGTGCCAAGGTCCTTGACCAGCGCCGCCTCGACCACCGGGCTTTCACCGGCTGCGAGGCGGGCAGTGACGGCAATCGACATGGAGCGCAACGCCGCCAGGTGCGTCGCCAGCCTGCCGACCGTGACCACATGGGCCTGCCGATCGCCGCTCTGGCGCAACCCAGAGATCCACGACTCCAGCAACACGATGCTGGAGAGAATCCTCTCTGGCCCGCTACGCTCGAATGCGAGTTCCGCATTCACCTGTGCCCAGCCACTACCCTCAACCCCCACCAGCGCATCCGGTGCCAATTGCACCTTGTCGAAAAACACCTCAGAAAAATGGGCGTCACCGCTGAGGTCACGGATCGGTCGCACGGTAACGCCTGGCAACGACAGGTCGACGATGAATTGCGACAGGCCGGCTTGCCGGTCGCCCTTTTCGCCGGAGCTCCGGACAAGGGCAATCATGTAGTGGCAATGGTGGGCGTTTGTGGTCCACACCTTTTGTCCGTCGAGCAACCAACCATCGGCGTTGGGCGTGGCGCGCGTACTGACGCTGGCCAAGTCGGAGCCCGCATTGGGTTCGCTCATGCCGATACAGAAGAAGGCGTCGCCGCTACAAATGCGCGGCAGGTAAAAGGCTTGTTGCGCCTGGGTGCCAAACTTCAGTATCTGCGGGCCACTCTGACGGTCGGCAATCCAGTGCGCGGACACCGGCGCACCTGCAATCAACAACTCCTCCACCAGCACATAACGCGAAAACGCATCAAGCTCGGCGCCACCGTACCGCCTCGGCAGGGTCACACCCACCCAGCCGCGCTGTGCCAGCCGCTTGCTGAACACGGCATCGAAACCCATCCACGACCGGGCACGTGTATGAGCCGAGGCCGGTTTGGCCGACGTATGCAAAAAGGAGCGGACTTCGGCACGCAGCGATTCAGCCCGCTGTGGCAAGGAAGCCAGCCGAAGCTGGCTCAACAAATCACGCACGCAATTCTCCTTCAGCGATGACACCCAACCCGGCAACCGTCTTGTCGCACAGGCTGCACCGGGCCGGTCTGACACAGGCTAGCATAGTGTCTAGGAGCGTTTGTGCCGACACAACAACAGAAAGTCCCCATGCCCCAGTTTCTCAAGTACGACCAGGTCGACCATGTTGTCACACTCAC
>JANOTG010000422.1:0-2870 GCA_031416215.1 Betaproteobacteria bacterium | reverse complement strand
GTGCTGCACGCGCCCGACCGGACGCAAACCGCCATGGAAGGGCTGGCAGGCGTTTTGCTCAACGCGCTGGCGGCAGCTGAAGCTTGATGGCCGCGACGGCTCAGCCCTGCCGTGGAGCGTCTGGCGCCGGGGCCGAGGCGCCGAGAAAACTCTCGTCCTGGGGATTGGCCTCATCGCCCGGGCCCGAGCCTTTGCGCTCAGCTTTTTGCTTGAGCTTGTCCTCTTTCTTGCGCTTTTTGGCCAGCTCTTTTTGGCGCTTTTCGTATCCGTAGTTGGGAGTTGCCAATTTGTACTTTCAGTGAGTGCTACGACTGTAACAGTTCAGGCGTTGCGCCCACAGCATAACGCCTCGCCACGCGCGCGACCGCGTCAGGTTCGCGCCGCCTCCTCCATTGGCCAGACGACCGCACCGCGGTAGGCATGCCAGCTGGCATGTCCCAACCAGGGGCCCAGCAACAATAAGCCCAGACCCCAGGGCAGCAGCGCAAGCACCACCAGAGCGGTTATCAACATGCCCCACAGCAACATCACGCCGGTATTCGCGGCGACCACTTGCAAGCTGGTGATGGCAGCGGAGATGGCGTCGGTATCGCGGTCCAGGATCATGGGAATGGACACCACCGAGATGGCGAAGACCAGCACTGCAAAAAAACCGCCGACAACGGCATACACAGCGACAAACTCCCAGTTCTGGGGGTCCAGCAGCGCCGCCAACGTGCCACTGGTCGACGGCATACCGGTATGGAAGAAAACGGCAAACACCACCAGCGAGGCACGACCCCACAACAGTTCGAGCACGATCAAGACCAGCACCAGCATGGCCAGGCTGCGCAACCGTGTGTCCCAGCAGGTCAGTGATGACATCAAATCTGCCGCACGCCCCTGCTCGCGCCTGCGGCTGACTTCATACAGCCCCATGGCCAGAAACGGACCGAGCAACAGACAGCCCGAGGCGATCGACATGACATATTCCGGGCTGCTGCGAAAAACCACGGACAGGGTTGACGCCATGGCCCAGAAACACAGGCCGTAAAAAAAACCGATGCCGATATGGGCGGTCAGGTCGTTCCACCCCCGCGCCAGCCAACGCAATGGATCGGTCAGCCGCAGCTGCACGATCTCCTTGCGCGGCCCCTCGTCTGGCGGAGGGACATAAGGCGGGGGCGCATCGGGACCCTGCTCCGCTGCGGCGGAGCTCGTTGTTGCCCGGATTTCGACTTGGCCCGCCATGGCAACCAGCCTAGACAGTCTGCACCTCGGGCGCAATGCTGGAAAACACCCAGTCAACCCACCATCACCTGCAAGGCCTGGGCCAGGTCCGCGCGCAGGTCCGCCACCGCTTCGAATCCAACCGAAAAGCGCACCACGGTACCGCGCACAATGCCCGTTGGCCAGGCCAACCGCATGGTTGCCAACTCATAAGGAACCACCAGGCTGACCGGGCCACCCCAGCTGTAACCCAGCTTGAACAATACCAATGCGTCACAAAAGGCGTCGACCTGTGCCGTGTTGTAAGCCGCGCCGAAAACCACACTGAACAGGCCGGCGGCCCCACCCGGCCCGTGCTGGCAGGTGCGCAGCCAATGGGCATGCCCGGGCGATCCGGGCAGGGCCGGATGCAGCACCTGGGCAATGGGCGTCTGGCTTTCGCACCAAATGGCCAGCTCGCGGGCGGCAGCGTCGTGGGCTTGGTAACGCAGCAGGATGCTGGGCAGGCTGCGCAACACGGTCTCGGCGTCATTGGCGCCGACCGCCAGCCCCAGGCGCATATGGGTCAGCTTGATGCGCCGGCCCAGGGCCGGGTCGGCGGTGATGATGCTGCCCATCAACACATCCCCTCCGCCGCTGGGGTATTTCGTCAATGCCTGGATTGACACGTCTACAGCAAGGCGATGACCACTCGACGGATCGAGGTCAAAAGGCCGCAGGGCGATGCCTGCACCCCAGGTGTTATCGAGTGCGCACAACACACCCTGCTTGCGGCACAACGCGACCTGGGCCAGCAGATCGGGGAATTCCAGGGTCACGGAGCCAGGCGCCTCAAGCCAGACCAGAGCGGTACGCGCCGATATCTTGGATGCAAGGTCGGATAGGTCCATGGGGTCGAAAAACTGGTGGCTGATACCCCAGGACGCCAGTTCGCCCGCGGCAAAGACCTTGGCAGGTCCATAGGCGTTGTCGGGCATCAGCACTTCGTCGCCGGTCTTCAGCAAGGCCATGGCGACCGTGGCGATGGCAGCCAGCCCGCTGGGCACCAGCAGGCACTGCAGGCCGCCCTCCAGCGTACACAGGCGCTCCTCGAGCTGGTAGGTGGTGGGTGTTCCGTGCAGGCCGTAGGTGTAACCGCTCTTGTCCTTCCACTCCGTGTTGCGCATTGCCGCCACGTTGTCGAAAAACACCGTGGAGGCCTTGAAAACACCCGGCTGAGGGGCACGAAACGTGGCGGGTGCCTGGTACGGGTGATGCACCAGTTGCGTGGACAGACCCGCCGCAAATCTTGCGCTCATACGCTCCACTTGCTGATGAGCTGTTCCGGCCGCATGGAATCGTAACCTTCGAACGGCTGATGAATCCAGGGGTTGGTGGGCAGGAACTCGACCGAGTAATCGGCCTTGAACGTAGACAGGCCCTTGGTCCAGATCACCGCGCTGCGCATCTCGCTGATGGTCGAGTAGCCGCTGCGCAACAGCTTGATCACTTCGTTGAGCGTCTGTCCGGTATCTGCCAAATCGTCCACCAGCAGCACCTTGCCGGCGATCTCGCCCTTGGGCGTGGTGATATAGCGCGCGATATCCAGGTTGCCCTGCTGGGTTCCCGCGTCGGCGCGGTAGGAACTGGTGGACATGATTGCCAGGGGCTTGTCGAACACG
>JANOTG010000421.1:0-2258 GCA_031416215.1 Betaproteobacteria bacterium | reverse complement strand
CCTCCACCAGGCGTTTACCGAAGCGCTTCTCGATGGTGTCGCGCAGTATGGTGCGCGCCGCCAGCATGGCCAGTGTGGCGCCCAGCGTGGAGGCGAATGACACCACGACGGTGCCCCAGACCAGGCCGAAACTGGCGCCGGAGGCCAGGGTCATGATGGCTGCACCGGGCAGCGACAGCGCGGTGATGGCGACATACACCGCAAAAAAAATCGCGGTCACCAGCACCGGGCGTTGTTCGTAGTAGCTGGTGAAACTGGACTGGCTTTGCTTGATGTAGGCCAGGCTGAAGTATTGGCCCAGATCAAAGACGAAAAAAGCGCTCACTGCGGCGGCCAAGATCACCAGGACAGCTGTTTTTTTTGGGTTCACGGTCGCATCCAGTCTCTCTGTGTCGTTGGCTGCGCATGCCTCGTACGCCAGCAGCAGCCCGTCTTTGGTCGTCAGCAGTGGGGGATTCTTACACGCGCAACGCCCTCAGCCCGCGGCAAACGCCGCACGCAATGCCGCCGCCTGGTTGATCGTGTGTTCGTAGCCGGCACGTATCGCCTGCTCGCGAAACGCCTGGCCCAGGTTGACGTAGTAACTGAATTCGGGGTGCAATGTGAAGTGGGCGGCACGGGTTTCAGGTTCAGTCAGGGCACGCTTGCGCAAGTCACCAGCGCGGTACCGCTCGGAGCCGGCGGGCGCCTTTTTCTCATGGGCGGAGACGTCAACGGCCAGCACGCGGGTAGCGCCCAACCCCAACGCGGCCCGCACCGGCATCGGGGTGCCAAGGTCCGGGTCTACATACAGGGTGCCGCGGATGCGCACTGGCGCCAGCGTGCCTTCGACCGCGCAGGAGGCCTGTACTGCCACACCCGGGTTGCCGTGGGTGAAGGCCATTACCGCGCGTGTGTCCTGCTGCATGGCCACGACCGCCGTCGCAAGGGGCAGCTGTTCCAGTGCGCGGTCTCCCAGCATCTGGTTGACCAGGTCGACGATGCCAGCCGCGCTCACCCGATCGCCACCCGGGCTTGCGAAACTGGGGCGCACCACCGACATCATGCTGAATTCCAGCGCCAGACGCTCCATCTCCGCCACCGCCATGCCATCGGCATACAGGCAACCGATGAGCGAGCCAATGGACGCGCCGACGATCATGTCTGGACGAAGCCCGATCTCATGCAGCGCCTTGAGCACCCCGACATGGGCGAAACCACGCGGACCGCCGGAGCTCAGCACCGAGGCCGTGCGCACCGGCAGCAGCAGCGCGCCAATGGAAGGCGCATCAGGTTCCGAGTGGTCCTGGTCCTGTACCCAGGCACAGCCACCCAGCGCCAGGGCCGGGCTGGCGAGCAGGGGAGCGAGAAACTGGCGACGTTGCATCGGCTGACCAAGTGTGGACATGGGCGAGGCGCCCATGTTTCCACAGGCAGCACTCACGGCGCCAGGCTGATGTTGCCTACATAGGCCAGGCTGCTGCCCATTGTGTTGTCCGAGTCCGCACCCACCGCCAGCGCCAGCAAGGGCGGCACGGTGGCAGACTCGTGGCCAAAGGCGAGCAGGAAGTCGGCTGTGAGGTTGCGCTCAAGATGCAGCCAAACGCCGCTCTGCGCCGGGCCGCTGGTCAGCACGATGTAGCGCACCCGGCTGGTGAACGCATTGGCCAGTGTGCTGCCAATGGGCGGCGAGCGGTCCCATACGTAGCACAAGGTGGCCGCTGGCAAGTGCTCACCAGCGAAGCTGCGCGCGAAGCGCACGCGTGTGCGCTCACCCAGGCCCAGGCCGTCCAGCGGCATGTCGAACAGGGCGCACACCTTGACCGGAGTGTCGTCGCCTTCTTTGCTTGTCAGATCACTGCGCTCCAGGCCGCGTTCCAGCCGCCAGTCCCAGCGCAGCAGGAGTTGCGGCGAGGGCGCCAGATGCGGCGTGTCAAACACCAGATTGCCATACGAAGCCTGCGCCCGCAGCCGCAATACCGCAGTGCCGGCAGGTGCCGCGATATCGATTTGGGTCAATGGCTTTGTTTGCTTGGGCAAACCCGCCAGGCGCCACGGCTTGGCAACGGGGCCGGGCGCCATGGTCGAGAACGCCGGTGGGGAGTGCAGGCTGCTGGTCGGGAGCGTGCTGCCCTGGGTTTCAGCCTGTGCGAACACGGTCAGCGTCGTAGCGGCCAGCGCGGCGATAACACGGGTCAGGTGCGTCAGCGTGCGAAGTGCCATGGCCGGTGCAAGCAGTCGCCGCTGCAGCGTCATTCGTAGCCCACACCCTGGGTGTT
>JANOTG010000420.1:0-5018 GCA_031416215.1 Betaproteobacteria bacterium | reverse complement strand
TGTGACCGGCCCGACGCACTGGGCCAGCTCCTGACGTGTGCCGAGCGGCTGTTGCAGGAGCGGCCATGGGCGTCATAGTCAGGGCGCTGCGAAAGAACTATGGCGCCGCCGTGGTGTTTCAAGACGTATCCATGCATGTGGCACCGGGCGAGTTTGTCGCCATCGTCGGCGAGTCCGGCGTGGGCAAGTCGACGCTGCTCAATTGCATGGCAGGGCTGGACCGCTGGGATGCCGGCAGCATACATGTGGGCGAACACAACATCGGTGCGCTGGACGACGAGGCACGCGCACTGCTGCGCCGGCGCCACATCGGATTTGTATTTCAGGCCTTTCATGTGCTGCCGCATCTGGATGTGGTGCAAAACGTCGGGCTGCCCCTCATGCTTCTACAGCCCGGCGCGCGGGAAGAAAACTCGCAGCGCAGCCTGGCCATGCTGGAGCGCGTCGGCTTGAGTGGTCTGGCGCAGCGCCTGCCGAGCCAACTCAGTGGCGGCCAGTTGCAACGCGTGGCAATCGCAAGGGCACTGGTACACCGCCCGACATTGTTGCTGGCCGACGAGCCCACCGGCAACCTGGATCCCGCCACAGCCTCGGCGGTCATGCAGGCTTTGGCGCAACAGACCCGGGAGCACGGCGCAGCACTGGTTTTGGTGACCCACTCGCAGGCTGCTGCTGCTCTGGCCGATCGGGTGCTGACGCTGAGCGCGCAAGGCATCGACCAGTGACATGAATGGCGTCGGAGGCACCACGTCAAAAGCACTGGTGCAGCTACCGCCCGGGATGATCCGCCCGGGCACCGACATGAAAATCACTGTAACGCAAGCCGGTGACGCAGCGGTGGCACCGATGTGCACAAAGTCGCATTTTGGCGCTTTGCCTGCCCGACAAAACAAGGCCTGCCTATACTAGAGGCCAGCCCTGTTCCGCCGAAGATGCAAGCTCCCATCCGCTCCCAATACGAAGACTTCATGCGCCATGTTTTTAATCATGGCGTGCAGAAAACAGATCGCACCGGTACCGGGACACGCAGCGTGTTTGGATACCAGATGCGTTTTGACCTGGGGGAAGGTTTTCCGCTGGTAACAACCAAGAAGGTGCACCTGCGCTCCATCATCCAGGAGTTGTTGTGGTTTCTCACCGGGTCATCGAGCAACCTGTGGCTCAAGGAGCGTGGTGTGTCGATCTGGGACGAATGGGCACGCCCGGATGGTGATCTCGGCCCGGTCTACGGCGTGCAATGGCGCAGCTGGCCGGCACCCGACGGTCGGCATATCGACCAGATATCCGAGGTACTGAAAACGCTGACCAGCAACCCGGATTCAAGGCGCATGATCGTCAGTGCCTGGAACGTCGCCGATCTGGACAAGATGGCGCTGATGCCGTGCCATGCCTTCTTCCAGTTTTATGTCAGCCCGCCACCACACGACGGCGCCGCCGGGCGCCTCAGCTGCCAGCTCTACCAGCGCAGCGCCGATGTGTTCCTCGGCGTGCCGTTCAATATCGCCAGCTACGCCCTGCTCACCCACATGGTGGCGCAACAGGTCGGGCTGGAGGTCGGCGATTTCATCTGGACCGGTGGCGACTGCCATATCTACAACAACCACCAGACCCAGGTGGAACTGCAACTGTCCCGAGCGCCGCATGGGTATCCGAAGCTGCAGTTCAAACGCCGCCCGGCCTCACTGTTCGACTATGTCTACGATGACTTCGCTGTGCTTGATTACCAGTGCCATGCGGCGATCGCGGCACCGGTGGCGGTGTAAGGCATGACCCGTGTACATCTGATATGGGCACAAGCCCGCGGTGGCGTGATCGGTGACAAGGGTGGTCTGCCCTGGCACGTGCCGCAGGACCTGGCACATTTCAAACGCCTGACCTTTGGTTGCCCAGTCATCATGGGTCGCAAAACCTGGGATTCCCTGCCCGAGAGGTTTCGCCCCCTGCCGGGGCGCACAAACATCGTGGTGACGCGCAATCGGTCCTGGCAGGCGCCTGGTGCTGCTGCTGCGGCTGGTTTGCATGAGGCATTGCAACTGTGCGCGCAGAACGACCAGGTATGGGTCATCGGCGGCGCGCAAATCTATGCCCAGGCCCTTCCCCTGGCCACCATCGCCGTCGTGACCCACATCGATGCCGACCACGCGGGTGACGCATTCGCCCCGCGGCTTGATTCGACCTGGCACGAAGTATCCCGCGAGCAGCCTGAAACTCCTGGGGCGGTGCCGTTCGAATGGGTCACCTACCAACGCAAACCATGAAACTCGCCACCTGGAATGTGAACTCTCTCACGGTACGCCTGCCGCAGGTGCTGGCGTGGCTGGAGAACCACCCGGTCGATGTGTTGGCGCTGCAGGAAACCAAGATCACCGACGACCGCTTTCCTGTCGACGCGTTTGCACAAGCCGGGTACCTGGCGAACTGGTTTGGACAGAAAACCTACAACGGCGTCGCCCTGATCACACGAACAGCCGCTGTCGATGTGGTGCGCAACATTCCCGGTTTTGCCGACGATATGGCCCGAGTCATCTGCGCCAGTGTCGAAGATGCGCGTGTCATCGGCGCCTACTTTCCAAACGGCCAGGCGCCGGGGTCGGACAAGTTCGAATACAAGATGCACTGGCTCAAGGCGCTGCGCAGCTGGGTACGCACCGAACTGGAGCAACACCCCAAACTGGTGCTGATGGGCGATTGCAACATCACCTTTGACGACGCCGATGTCTGGGATCCGATCGGACTGAAGGACACCATCCACTGCACCGAAGAGGAACGATACGAGCTGCGCGCGTTGCTGGCGCTCGGTCTGCATGACGCCCACCGTCTGTTCGCGCAACCACCCAGGAGTTTTAGCTGGTGGGACTACCGGGACTTTGCCTTTCGCCGCAACCGCGGCCTGCGTATCGACCATGTGCTGGTAAGCAGACCGCTCAAGGACGCCGTGCGTTCCTGCCATATCGACATCGGTCCGCGCAAGAACGAACGCCCGAGTGACCATGCACCGGTAGTGGTGGAAATCAGCGACTGAGAGGCAGAGCGCCCTTTTACGACACGAGCCGAGCTGGCGTCTTCAGGGCTCGCCTTGATCGGGCCAGGACGGAGTCACTCCAGGCCGAGTTCCTGGATCTTGCGCGTGATGGTGTTGCGTCCAATACCCAGCTTCTGCGCCGCCTCGATGCGACGGCCTTTGGTGAACTGCAGAGCCGACTCGATCATGCGCGACTCGAATCGACGCGTCAGCACATCCCATACATCCGGCTGGCCACCGGTCAACAACATCATTGCCTCGGCACCCAGCTCCTGCTCCCATGCCATCGGATGTACTGCGGGCTCGGCCACAGGCAGCGCCGGCTGCGGGTCGACGGCGCTGGCGTTGACCGGCGGCGACGTCAGCGCGGCTGGCGGCACAATCTCCGCAGCCCCCTGGAGCCCAACTGCCGGTGTGTCCAAACCGTCAAGCACCTCCGGCGGCAAGTCCTTGGGCTCGATCATCTGGGCCGGCGCCATCACGGTGAGCCAATGGCAGATGTTCTCGAGCTGGCGCACGTTGCCCGGGAAGGCAAAACCTGCCAAACGCGCCAGTGCCTGATCGGTAATACGTTTGGGCTCGATGCCGAGTTGCACCGCACTCGCTGCCAGAAAGTGACGGGTCAACATGGGGATGTCTTCACGCCGCTCGCGCAGCGCTGGCAAACGCAGCCGGATCACGTTGAGGCGGTGGAACAGGTCTTCGCGAAACAGGCCCTCGCGCACGCGACGCTCCAGGTCCTGGTGCGTGGCAGCGATGACCCGAACATTGGTCTTCACCGCGCTGTGCCCGCCCACCCGGTAAAAATGCCCGTCGCTGAGCACACGGAGCAACCGCGTCTGCAGGTCAAACGGCATATCGCCAATTTCGTCCAGAAACAGGGTGCCACCGTCGGCCTGTTCAAAACGACCACGGCGCATGGTTTGCGCTCCGGTGAATGCACCCCGCTCATGGCCGAACAATTCACTTTCAAGCAGATCCTTGGGGATGGCCGCCGTATTGATGGCCACAAACGGGCCGTTGTGGCCGGCGCTGCCACGGGGTGAGTGTTTATGCAGAGCCCGAGCCACCAGTTCTTTGCCGGTACCGGATTCGCCGGTAATCATCACCGTAACATTGCTCTGGCTGAGTCTGCCGATGGCGCGAAACACGTCCTGCATGGCCGGGGCCTGACCCAACATTTCGGGCGCGCCCTGCATTTGCAACTCGGCCACTTCTTCGCGCTGGCTTTCCTGCACCGCGCGGCGGATGAGTTCCACCGCCTTGGGCAGATCGAACGGCTTGGGCAGATACTCGAATGCGCCGCCCTGAAAAGCCGAGACCGCGCTGTCCAGGTCGGAAAACGCTGTCATGATGATGACCGGCAGACCGGGGTGTTTCTGCTTCACCGTATCGAGCAGCTCCAGCCCCGAACCACCGGGCATGCGTATGTCGCTGACCAGGATTTGCGGGCCGTCGATGTCAGTCGCAGTGGCAAGGGCCGACAACACATCACGCGCATTGGTGAAACTGCGTGTCGCCAGATTCTCCCGCAGCAACGCCTTCTCCAGGACGAAGCGAATGGACTGGTCGTCGTCCACTATCCATATCGGCTTCATAAGTTGACTTGCCTCGCGCGTCTAGGGTAGGGGTATCAGTATCTTGAAATCCGTGCGTCCCGGCGCGCTATCGACTTCGATCATGCCATGGTGCTGCTGGACAAAAGTTTGCGCCAGCGTCAGCCCCAGCCCGGAGCCACCTTCCCGACCCGACACCAGCGGATAGAAAATATGGTCCTTGATCGAGTCTGGCACACCAGGCCCGTTGTCAATGACATGCAATTCCAGTGCCAACCGGTAGCGCTGTTTGCCAAAAGTGATCTGGCGCGCCACCCGGGTGCGCAAAGTCAACAATGCGTCGCCTGCGGCAATACGATCCACCAAGGCCTGGCAAGCGTTTTGCGCGATATTGAGCACGGTCTGGATCAGCTGCTCCCGGTCGGCGCGCAACTCCGGAA
>JANOTG010000419.1:0-2083 GCA_031416215.1 Betaproteobacteria bacterium | reverse complement strand
TTTCGCCCCAAAATCGCGCATCATGGTCTGGACAAACGGGTCTTCGAAAATGACCCGTTCCGCCGCCAGCTGGCGCTCCGCCGATCTGGCCGCATTCCGGCGAGCCGGGCTGTCCGTGACACGGCCGATCTCCACCGAAAGTGCGGCTGCATGGCCCGCCGCGGCCAGTGCCGTCGCCAGACGTTCACGGTTGTTGGGCTGGTTGAGTGATTCGCGCTCCACCCGCAGCAGCCACTGGTCGGTATCACGCGCCACCAGCTGCGACTGCAGGGCCAGCTCCCGTACCATGGCCGTGATCGCGTCTGCGGCCACCAGCTGCGTCACGACAGCATGCCAGACGGCGCCCTCCTCCGTCGGCACCAGGGTGTCGACTGCGTCCGCACGAGCGGCGCCGAGCTCGGAGCGCGAATCAGCCTGGATGCGCACCGGAACCGCCAGTACGCTGCTGCTCGCTGCTGCACGCCCGGCCGACCCCGGCTCCGTCGACAGGCCAGCTGCTGGCGCAGGCGCCCCCGCATGGGGGTCGTCGAGAACGGTCAGGCGCTGACCTTCCGGAATACCCCCCGCTGCAGCCACCGGCACGGGCCTCACCGTGGCGGACAACGGTGCCGCTCCTGCGGGCGCAGCCGTTGGCGGTGTGACCGCTACCGGGCGTGGCGCGACAAGCGTCGGCGCGGCCGGGCTGGCCAGTTCAACGCCGTTCAGAGTTTTTTTTTCCGCCGACTGCGGCGCCACCAGTGCTGGCTTGAACGCGAGCAAGCGCAACAACACCATGGTCAACCCGGCATACTCATCGGGCGACAGGCCGAGCTCGGAGCGCCCGTGCAGGCACAGGCTGTACAGCAGCTGGGTTTCGTCCGCAGGCAGCAACGCCGCCAGCCGCGCCAATGTGGCAGAGTCCGGATCGGCGGCGTCCGCTGCATCCGGCACCGCCTGCAGCACCGCCATGCGCTGCAATACATCGGTCAATTCTTCCAGCGTTGCGGCGGGGTTCAGGCCATGCCCGCGCAGCTGCTCCACCACCGCCACCACAGCTTTGCCGTCAGCCGCCGCCAGCGCCTCAACGATGCGCAGCACGTGGCTACGGTCCACACTGCCGAGCATCTGGCGTACCGAAGCCTCTTCGAGTCGCCCGGCGCCAAAGGCGATGGCCTGGTCAGCCAACGACAGGGCATCGCGCATGGAACCCCGTGCGGCCCGTGCCAGCAGGTACAGCGACGGCGCGTCCGCGGGCACGTTCTCCTGCCGCAGCACCTGCAGCAGGTGTTCAGCAATGGTCTCGGGCGCCATCGGCCGCAGGTTGAATTGCAGGCAACGCGACAACACCGTCACCGGCACCTTCTGCGGATCGGTCGTCGCCAGCACAAACTTGAGATATTCGGGAGGTTCTTCCAGCGTCTTGAGCATGGCATTGAAGGCCGGGCCGGTGAGCATGTGCACCTCGTCCACCATGAACACCTTGAAGCGGCCCTGCACCGGCTTGTATACCGCCTGCTCGAGCAATGACTGAACGTCATCGATGCCCCGGTTGGACGCGGCGTCGAGCTCGGTGTAATCGATAAAACGCCCGGCGTCGATATCCAGGCAGGCATTACACAGACCGCAGGGTGTCGAGGTGATGCCGCCTTGTCCGTTCGCCCCAACGCAGTTCAACGATTTGGCGAGAATCCGGGACACCGTCGTCTTGCCAACACCGCGGGTGCCGGTGAACAAATACGCATGGTGCAGCCGCTGCGAATCAAGCGCATTCGTGAGCGCCCGAACCACATGCTCCTGCCCCACCATTTCGCCAAAATGCCGGGGACGGTACTTGCGGGCGAGCACGAGGTAGGACATGCGCAGATTCTAGTGACTGCGGCTTGGTGGCGACCGGCCGGTTGCGTAAGCGAGCCGCCTGCGCGCGCCGTACAATAAGCACTGACGGGCCTTCCCGCATGGTGAAGCGGCCAACCGGGTCAGGTGGGGAACCAAGCAGCCCTAACTGTGGAGCCAGTGCCGGGGTCAAGGCTCGTCAACCCCCTTTTTGTCAACCAGCCTTGTTGTCACCGCCTGCAGGCCAGGTCTTTACCAGGTCGAGGCAAGA
>JANOTG010000418.1:0-7911 GCA_031416215.1 Betaproteobacteria bacterium | reverse complement strand
TTGTAGATTGGGTAGTTGCATTTCGAACCGATGAAGCAATGCATAGGGTTATGCGAAAAATGGGTATGTAGGAGAACCATGAATTACGAAGACATATCCAAACATGCAAATTCTGACGGCCTATCGTTCGGGCAACCTGATAAACACGAGCGCCTGCAAATTCAGACCACACCGCCCACATTTGAACTTGAAAATCTCAAGGTCGAGTGGAAGGCGCTGCCCGCCGAGCTAATGAATGAAATAATCGAAATTCCATTCCATACCTATATTGCCAACAAGAGCATTGACAACGACTCTGAATATTCTGGCCCGCCGGACTACGGTCATTCATTTGAGAATAGACAATATCGTTACGCTGACCTTGGAATTGATGCGTACGTATTAGCTAAAAGGCTGCGTGCTTTTGCGGGATTGCCCGCGAGAAAGCCACTTGACTGGAATCCCGTCGAATTCATGGAAGATGCGAAGCACAGTATCGAAAAGGAAAGACGGGAGCGAGAAGCATATTTTGAGAAACAGAACGAGCTATTGCCACCAGGTCCGACTCCATCAAAATGACACCTCAAGAGTTATTGCTTTTGACCCAACTAATCGGCAATGAGACTAAGGTATGGGTTGCGTTGATCGGATTGGGAGGTGTTGTCGTTGGCGCTTTTATTTCGGGTTTATTCAACTATCGAATTGAAAGATCAAAGACATCAATTCAGCGCAGCTCAGATAAGCATCGACAGAAGCTGCTCAAGCAGATGTTGAGCAAGGACAATACTTGGCGATCAATCGGTGTTTTATCCCGCGTGATTGGGTGCAGTGAAGAGCAGACGCGTAATCATTTAATCCTAATTGGCGCTCGTGCAAGCGAGGGAGATAAGGAAGTATGGGCACTTCTGACAAGACAACCCCTACCGTAAAAATCAGGCGGACTCGGGCTCCGAAGTCGTATCTTGCTATAACCGCAACGCGTCGGCACTTGAACTCGATCGAAGGCCAATATTAGGTGAAGTGGCCGGTCAAGCGCCATCTTTTCGCACTTTAGTTTTTACTCCGGCCCTCCACAATGCATCCAGTCCCACTCACTGCATGCCATGGAATCCAGCCAGGACCGCAACCTGCCAGCCTCCGAGCGAAAGCTCAGACGCGCCATGGAAGACGGCCAGGTCACGCGCTCGCGTGATCTGGCGCATCTGGCCGTGCTGGGCATGGGCTCGCTGGCACTGTTGGTGTTGTTCCCGCTGCTGTTCGAGCGCTTGCGTATCGACCTGGTGCGCCAACTCTCCTTCGATGTCGCCACCATGGCACAACCGGCATTGATGCTGGTGCGCCTGCAAGAGATGGCGCTTGCCGCGCTGCTGGCCTGTGCCGTGTTTGCCCTCGTGATCGGCGTCGCCACGGTGTTGGGTTCGATCGCGGTCGGTGGCTGGGTGAACAGCCTCAAGCCGCTGATGCCTGATCTGAGCCGGCTCGACCCGCTGGCTGGCATCGGGCGCATCTTTACCAAGGACAAACTGGCCGAAATCGCGAAGATGGTGCTGATCGTGACGGTGCTGGCCGTGGTGGCAACGCTGTACCTCGGGTCCAGCTTGCAGTTCGTCGCCTCGCTCGCCTTGCAGCCCTCGGTGGCGGCCATCGGCCATCTGAACGGTTGGCTGCAAACCGGCATGGCCCTGCTGCTGCTTGTCATACTGGTGGTTGCCGTGATCGACGTGCCGCTGCAGAGGTTTCTGCACAAGTCGCGCCTGAAGATGTCGCACCAGGAATTCCGCCAGGAGCACAAGGAATCCGAGGGCAATCCACTGGTCAAGGGCCAACTCAAGGCGCGTCAGCGCGAGTTGTCGCAGGGCAACAGCATTTCGGCCGTGCCGCGGGCAGACTTCGTGGTCATGAACCCAACCCATTTTGCCGTGGCGATTCGTTATGACGACGCCACGATGCGTGCGCCACAGGCCATATCACGCGGCGCCGACCTGCTGGCGCTGAAAATCCGCGATGTGGCGCGCGCGCATGCCATTCCGGTGTTGCAGTCACCCGTGCTGGCGCGCGCCCTGTACGCCCACGCCGAACTCGGCCAGGACATTCCAGCCAGCCTGTACACCGCGGTGGCGCAGGTGCTGGCACATGTCTACCGCGTCAAGGCAGCGCTGCGCGGCGAGGGTCCGATGCCCGGCGATCTGGCGCAACCCGAAGTGCCAGAGGATCTGGACCCTCTGCAAGTGGACAGGCCTGAGCGCTGATGGAACAACTCAAACCACTGCAGCGCTGGCTGGGATCGAACGCCGCACTGGCCCAGGGTGCGGCCGCGCCGATGCTGGTGGTCGCCATCCTCTCGATGATGGTGCTGCCGCTGCCGCCTCTGCTGCTCGATGTCTTCTTCACCATCAACATCGCGGTGGCCCTGATGGTGATGATGGTGGCGGCCTACATGTTGCGCCCTCTGGATTTCGCCGCTTTCCCGGCCGTGCTGTTGCTCACCACCCTGATGCGCCTGTCGCTCAACGTCGCCTCGACCCGGGTCGTTCTGCTGGAGGGCCACACCGGGCCGGGCGCTGCCGGCGCCGTGATCGAGGCCTTCGGTCACTTCCTGATCGGCGGCAACTTCGCAGTCGGCCTGATCGTGTTCTCGATCCTGGTGGTGATCAACTTTGTGGTGGTGACCAAGGGCGCAGAACGTATCGCCGAGGTCTCTGCGCGTTTCGCACTGGACGCAATGCCAGGCAAACAGATGGCGGTGGATGCCGACCTCAATGCCGGCACCATCGACGAGAAGGAGGCCAAGCGCCGGCGCGCCGAGGTGGCCGAGGAAGCGGACTTTTTCGGCTCCATGGACGGCGCATCGAAGTTCGTGCGTGGTGATGCGGTGGCCGGCATCCTGATCTTGTTGATCAACATCTTTGGCGGCTTCACGATCGGTGTGCTGCAGCATGGCCTGAGTGCCTCGCAGGCCGCTGACACCTACATCCTGCTGGCCGTCGGTGATGCGTTGGTGGCGCAGATACCCGGGCTCTTGATCTCGGTCGCCGCGGCCATGGTGGTGTCGCGCGTCGGCAAGGAGCACGACCTGGGGCGCCAGATCGTGCACCAGATGTTCATCTCGCCCCGCGTACTGGGCATCAGCGCCAGCATCATGATTGTCCTGGGGCTGATTCCGGGCATGCCGCATCTGGTGTTTCTGGGTATCGGCGGCATTCTGGGCTACGCCGCTTGGGTTCTGGCGCACAAGGTGGTGCCGGTAGATCCGGCGACCGAGCAGGTGACGCCGAGCACGGACGGCGAAGCCAGCTGGGACGACCTGCAGCCGGTCGATCAACTTGGCCTGGAGCTCGGTTACCGCCTGATCGCGCTGGTGGACAAAAATCGCCAGGGTGACCTGCTCAATCGCATCAAGGGGGTGCGGCGCAAGTTTGCGCAGGAGGTGGGTTTTCTGCCACCGGCGGTGCATGTGCGCGACAACCTGGAGCTCAAGCCCAGCGGCTACCGCATCACGCTGCGTGGCGTGGTGGTCGGGGAATCGGAGGCTTTTCCCGGCATGTTTCTGGCCATCAACCCGGGTGGTATCACGACCACCCTGATCGGCACCGCCACCACCGACCCGGCCTTCGGCCTGCCGGCACACTGGATCGACGAACGCCAGAAGGAAGCGGCGCAAATGGCCGGGTTTACGGTTGTTGATTCAGAGACCGTCATGGCCACACATTTGTCACACTTGATGCAGGTTCAGGCGTCGCGATTGTTGAGCCGGACCGAGACCCAGCAACTGGTCGACCATGTCAGCAAATACGCGCCCAAATTGATCGAGGAGGTAGTTCCGAAGATGGTCTCCATCGCCGTATTCCAGAAGGTGTTGCAACTGTTGCTCGACGAGTCGGTACACATACGCGACATCCGCACCATCGTCGAGTCGCTGGCCGAGCATGCGCCCACCACGACAGATCCGGTGGAGCTGGCGAAGAAGATCCGTATCGCGTTGTCGCCGTCGATCGTGCAGCAGATCTACGGCCCGTCCCGCGAGCTCAACGTGATCGCCATCGACCCGGCCCTGGAACGCCTGTTGGTGCAGGCCCTGGGCGGTGCCTCCGGCCCGGCGCTCGACCCGGGCGTCGCCGACATGTTCACGCGCACGGCGGCCGAAGTCGCGCTGCGCCAGGAGGAGGTCGGTGTTCCGCCCTGCCTGCTGGTGCCAGACCAGATCCGCGGCGCCATCGCGCGCCTGGTGCGGCGCAGCGCACCACGCCTGCAGGTGCTCGCGCACAGTGAAATTCCAGAAACCCACACCATCCGTATCGGCCCCATTCTTCGAGGTGCATCCGCATGAACATCCAACGCTTTACCGGTGCTACATCGCGCGAGGCCCTGGCCAAGGCGCGTTTGGCTTTTGGCGACGGTACCCTGATACTGTCGAACCGACCAACCGCCATGGGCGTCGAAGTCATGGCAACCACCGAGGACACCTTGTCCAACCTGGGCCAGCGCGAACGGCAGGCACCAGCCGGGGCCAAGGGCGCACCCGCCCGAGCGGCTGCAGCGCTGCCGACCGAGGCCCAGCTGCAGGTGGAGGATGACGCGACCCAGCTGTCCATGAGTACCCTGTCATTTCAGGACTATGTACGTGAGCGCATGTTGCGCAAACGCCAGACGGAGTCACCGGCTCGCCTGGACGAGCGCCCTGTGTACAAGGCGCCCGCAGCGGCGCCACGCGCCAGCGCGCCCGCTGCGGCGACGACGCCGCCCCAGACCGCCGCTCCAGCCGCAGCGCACGGAATCATGGACGAGTTGCAGGCCATGCGGGACCTGATCGAAGACCGTTTCAACACCTTCGCCTGGCTCGGGCAGGCACGCCAGCACCCGATTCAGTCCAACCTCATGCTCAAACTCATGCGTGCGGGTTATTCACCAACCCTGTCGCGCGCCATCCTGGAGCGCATGCCGGAGCAGCTCGCGGCCACCGATGCCATCCACTGGATGATGGACGCGATCGAACGCAACCTGCGCATCGGCGCGCAGGCGCTGCACGACGAGGGTGGCTGCCACGCGCTGATCGGGGCCACCGGTGTCGGCAAGACCACCACCGTCGCCAAGCTGGCGGGTCAGTGTGCGCTGGCGCACGGCACATCCAGTGTGGGCATGATCACGCTGGACACACAACGCGTCGGAGCCCACGAACAACTGCGCGAACATGCCCGCAGCCTGGGGCTGGTGGCGCACCTGGCGCACGACCGCGCCGCGCTGCAGGACCTGCTGGGACTGTTTGCCAACAAGAAGATGGTGCTGATCGATACCACCGGCCTGGCGCCGCGGGACCCGCGCAAGGACGACTCGCTGGATGTGCTCGACCTGCCCGGCGTCAAGCGCCTGCTGGTGCTCAATGCCGGCGCGCAGGGTGATACCTTGGACGAGGTCGTGATGGCGTTTCGCAGTGGCGATGTACAACACACGGTGTTGTCCAAGATCGACGAAGCGGTCAAGCTCGGGCCGGCCCTGGACGTGGCGATCCGTCACCAGCTGGTGATCCGCGGCGTCACGACAGGTCAGAAAGTGCCGCAAGACTGGGATGCGGCGGATGCGGCGGAGCTGGTGCGCCAGTCGATGCGCGTACACGGCAAGTCTGCATTCGATCCCAAGGCGGCAGACCTCGGCTTCTTCTTCATACAGCCCGACAGCCGCGGGCGCTCCGAAAGGCTGCTGCATGCCTGAGACTGTTTGGCAGTCTCAGCGCCCCTCGCGCCCCCTGGCATTTGCTACCATCACACGTTATTGCCTGATGTCCCCAACCCGCAATCACCGAACGCGCCGGGAGAGCCATTGATGTACACCGCCAAGGGGCAACTGGACCGCGATGCCCTGATACGACAGTACCAGCCCCTGGTGCGGCGGCTCGCACACCACATGATGGCCAAATTGCCGGCCAGTGTGCAGGTCGATGATTTGATACAGGTCGGCCTGATGGGGTTGACCGAGGCGCTGTCACGTTATGAGGTGGCGCAGGGAGTGCAGTTCGAAACCTTTGCCACCCAGCGCATCCGCGGCGCCATGATCGACGAGCTACGCGACAACGACTGGATGTCGCGCGGCTCACGCAAGAGCCAGAAGGAGATCGAACAGGCGCTACGCAAACTGGAGCACCAGCTCGGCCGCAGCCCGCTCGAGTCCGAGATCGCGCGCGAGCTCGGCATGGGTCTGGCCGAGTACCAGACCCTGCTCGGCAAGGTGCGCGGGACCCAGCTGGTCTACCTGGAAGACATGTCGCGCTCCGATGGCGGCGAGGACGGGTTTCTGGATCGCCACGACGCCGATGAGAATGCCGATCCGATGCAGCTGTTGCGGGATCAGCGCCTGCGCAAGTCGCTGGTCGAAGCCATCAAGACCCTGCCCGAGCGTGAGCAGTTCGTGATGAGCATGTATTACGAGCAGGACATGAATCTGAAGGAAATTGCGGCTGTGCTGGAAGTGACCGAGTCACGGGTCTGCCAATTGCACAGCCAGTCAATTGCCCGCCTGCGCGCCAAGATGCGGGCGCATTGAGGCGCCGCGCAAAACAATCAGGCCGACAGGAGTTTGAAAGCGCCGCTCTGGCGTGCGGCCTTGGCGTACGGACCGCCGCCACCGTAGGTTGCGTTACCACTTTCGGGCAGGATCGATTGCAGCGAACGCTGCACCATGGCGCCGCGGCGCAGGCAAGCCTCCCGGTACATGACCATCCCGCGCGCCATCGCCACCACACGTTGGCCCAGCGGCGCACGCAGCTGGATCGCACCGTCGACCGCCAGCACGGCATCGGACAAGGCACTTGCCGCCTGTTGCAGGTCGGCCGCGGCCGCCTCGAGCAGGTCCGACTGCCCGGCAAGCAGCGCTTGCGCCACTGCCCTTTGGCTGCGTTCGGCCGACTGCAGTGCCGCCTCGACCTGATGCGCTGCGCTGACGCTGTGTTTGTTCATGGCATGGTGCGCTTGAGCATTTCCTGGGCGTTGGCGAGCAATTTGTCGGCGATCACCTCCGCATTGGCAACAAAGCTGCCGTCGGCAATCGCCTGGCGCACGGCATTCACCTTGTCCATGTCGACCACGGAGCTGTCGGACACCCTGGTCTGCTCCAGGGTCCGTGCCAATGTCGAGACAGTGACGTCGACACCCGCCGCCCGGCGACCGGTTGCAGAAGAGGCCGCGCCGGGTTTGGCACTGGCAGGCTGCGCATTCTGCGCCGCCGCTGGCAATGGTTCAGGTTGTTGGCCTATTTTCATGGTGTTCCCTCGCGCCACGACTTGCGCAGCATCGTAGAGGATGTATCGACCGAGCGGCCATAAACTTGAGGGAAAACCGGCAACATAAAAGCGCTACATGTCGACTCGTACCGTCCGGCCGTCCAGCACCATGCCAGAAAGTATGCGCCCACCATCGATGCGGACCCTGGCCTGCGAACCAACCACCCCAGCCGAGAGTGCCTGCCCATCGGCACTGACGACGAAGCCTGGCCCTTGCGCCAGCACCCGCACGGTAGCCCCGGCCTGGAACACCTGGGCCGGACGCACCATGCCCTGACGCAATGTCTGACCGGTTGTCAAAGCCCGCGTGGCGGTCTGTCCCAGCCAGAGGGCGGGATCACCCAAAATCGGGCTGTTCTCCTGGGCCCAATCAACTTCCGCCAGCACCACGTCCTCTTCCGCCAGTGCTTTGCCCATCGGCACATCGGTCTTGACCACCCAGGCCTGGCCGAAAGCTCGCACCTGCACCGGGAGAAAAACATTCCAGCGCGCACTACCCTCCAGGCACCGCACACCGATACGGGTCTTGCCCCACAAACGGGAGCCCGGTGGCATATAGGGCTCGATGCGCGCGCATGGCGCCAGGCTCAGCCGGCTGTCCAGCAGTCCCACATTGACCTCCATGCGCAATGGCGCGGCGCCGGCCGGCCGCGCCGCCGCCA
>JANOTG010000417.1:0-18432 GCA_031416215.1 Betaproteobacteria bacterium | reverse complement strand
CGTGATCTGCCATTGCAACAAGCCCCGACGCGAATGCCTGCTGCATTGCAGCGGTGCTCCACGCTCGATACCCTGCGCCTGCAAGGCCGCTCTGGCACCGTCGACATCGCTGGTGTTGGCGACAAAATGCACCAGCCGCGGCGCCTGGGCGACGGCCGCCTGCAGTGCCGGGTCATCCATGTCGAACCAGCGTGATGCCGACGCCGGCATGGTTCGCGCTCGGGCCAGCGGGTTGATCGCAATGATTTCCAGGTAGGCCAGCGGATTGCTGGGTGTGGCGATCTTGATCAATCGGTTGTGGGTGCCGAACTGATCGTGTTCACCGCCGGGCGCCGGCGTGACGCCCAAGGTGTCATGGCACCATTGCACACCCAGGTCAAGATTGGTTGCCACCACGACGAGGTGATCGATTCCGCATTTCATGACTCGACCATACCACCTGCCGGGTTGACCGACGCGTGCGGCGGCAGGACGGCGGTCCCGCCGGAACCGGCACGCTTTCGGGTTGTGGAGCGGGTGAAGGGTCAACGTGACCACCTGAAATACTGGAAAAGACTGGATGCAGAAGCAGCCGGTTGCCAAGTCACCGGGCCAGCCGCATCGATCAGTTGCTGCCGCCGCTCTGTCAGCCGCAATCATGACTCCACGGGGCAATTACTTCGTCTGCCCGTTCTGACGGTCAAGGTGCCGTGCCCAGTCGCACACTCAACTTGTCCAATACCGCCGGAATTTTGTCGGGTGCCAGCACGAAGTCAACGCAGCCCGTGGCGCGGGCGCTGTGGGGCATTTCGCCTACTTCGGCAGAAATGTCTTGCGCAAAGGTTGTTCCTCCCGCTGCCTTGATGCGCTTGCAGCCTTCAGCACCGTCACCGTTGTAGCCCGAAAAAACAATGCCGACCGCACGCGCGCCCATCGCTGTGGCGAGTGACGTAAAGAATATGTCGATCTGTGCGTTCCTTTTGGTGCGCGGAGAGACCACCTTCAAGGCACCGTTCTCGATGCAAAGATCTGCATTGCCGGGAATCACGTAGACCTGATCGGCCTGCATCTTCATGCCAGACGCGGCAAGCACTACCGCCATTTTGGTGTGACGCGACAAAATCTCTGCCAACTGGCTGTGCGCGGCGGGGTGAATATGGGAAATGACTACAAATGCCATACCGGTGTCGGATGGCACGGCTTCGAAGAACGCCTTGTAGGCGTCAAGTCCTCCGGCTGAGGCGCCGATGCCGACAACGAGGATGGGATTGGTTTTTCTCATATGCCTGAGCTCAGGCGATCAGCTGAACACCCTTGCTTGGTTTCAGCTATTTGTTGGCGCTGGTACTTTTACCGACTTTCTTTTTCTGATCGGCACTTGCGCTCGCATCATCGTCCATGGGCAGCAAATGAACTCCAGTATCGTCAAAAATCATTTTGTGAACATCGTTTGAATGACCCGTGCCGCGGGATTTGACGATGTAGAGGCCGCGAACCCGCCGCTTGCCCTCTTTTTCTTCCAGTTCCCTGACCACGATCCAGGTGTCGATCAAGGATGAGACCCCGATTTCACCACTGGTGTCATTTTGGGCGGTTGACGAGACAAGACTCGTGAAAACGCCGGTGATGCCCTTGGATTTCAAGGCGTCGATCATGCGCGTCAGCATGGACTGGATTTCCGATTCCTCAGCCTGCCCGATCAGACTTGTCAGCGGATCTATGACGACCGATGTTGGCTTGAAGTCTGCAAGGATCTTGTACAAATCGAGCAGGTGCGATTCCAGACCGAAAAATGCAGGGCGGGTTGAGACAATTTTCAAAAGTCCCTTTTTTGACCATCTTTCCAGATCAAATCCAACCGAACGCATATTCTGAATGAGCTGCCCAGGAGATTCCTCGTAGGACACGTAAAGACAGCGCTCGCCACGCTTGCAACTTCCTGCCGCGAAAGCAGCCGCAATGCTGGTTTTACCTGTGCCTGCGGTACCTGAAACGAGTACGGTGCTGCCTTTGGTGTAACCCCCACCCGCAAACATCTTGTTCAGGGACGCCACGCCGGTCGAAACTTTCTCGTCGGAACCTGGGTGATCGAGTCCTGCCGAGGTGATGGGAATGACGGAGAGCCCATTCGTGTCAATTACAAAAGGGTATTCGTTGGTGCCATGGTTTGAGCCACGGTATTTGATGACGCGAATTCTGCGGGTCGAAACCTGTTGCCGGACCCTGTTGTCCAGCAAAATGATGCAGTCGGAAATGAACTCCTCGAGACCGTGGCGGGTAAATGCGTCTTGCCCTTGCTCACCGGTAATGATGGCCGTCACCTGCTTTTGCTTGAGCCAGCGGAACAGCCGCTTGATCTCCAGCCGAAGAATGCCTGCGTCCGTGATGCCCGCGAACAGTGACTCGATTGAATCCAGCACCACGCGCTTGGCGTGGATGGAGTCAATGGCCAGTTCCAGCCGAATAAACAGTCCTTCAAGATTGAACTCGCCTTTTTCGTGAATATCCATGCGCTCCAAAAGAACATATTCAAACCGAATTTGTTTTTTCGACACAAGGCCGGCCAAATCCAGATTGAGAGAAGCAACGTCCCGATAAATCTCGTCTTCGGTTTCCTCAAACGACATGAAGATTCCCGGCTCCTTGTAATGGATCACGCCATTGACCAGAAAGTCAATTCCCAAGAGCGTTTTTCCAGAGCCGGCTCCGCCGCTGATCAATGTGATCCGGTTTCTCGGAAGCCCGCCTTCTGTAATTTCATCGAAGCCTTTGATGCCGGTAGGGCATTTTTGCAGTTGGCCGTGATCGGCGGCGGGATGTGCGTTCGTGGGAGTTTTAGCCATGTCTCAGTCTTTCTGGATTTCATCACGCGCCCAATGCGTCTTTGATAAGCGACTGCTTGAGGTCAAGCAACGCCAATCAAGATGACGGCACGTGGCAAGAAGGTCTGTGCGACAGCGCACGCGCAGACCGTTGAAGCGCGCTTCAGTTCAATAGCTTGATCGTATGTCGGAGCGGAAAGTTGTCTGCGCAGGCTCGATCACGCCACGAAGGACTCATTTGGCTTTGGGTGTTGGTTCCGAACTGGGCGCGTCGGCGTCATCACTCAGAATTCAAATCTCGACCGCTGCTGCTCCCAGTCCAGCGGCACCTCCCCCTGCCGCCCTCGCATCGCATGCAAGTTGAGATGGCGTGGCTGTCGTCCATCCAGGATCGCCCGGATGATGTCCGGTGCCAGTCGCGTCATCCGTAGGACCACGAAAACCTGATCAGTATTTGCGTGTGCCGAAGGTCAACAGATTTGCGTTTGCCTTTTCCCCAAAGTTCGATAAAGTCTGAGCGTTGTGATTCCCGTCAATATTGGCGGGAGCAGAGCGGCTAAACCCGGACTCGCGCCGCAGGCCCAACAGGCCACCACACACTCGAGTCCGCATGTGCAGAGCATTTAGGAGACGAATATGGGTGATGCCAATGCCTACAAGGGCAGCTGTTTTTGCGGCGCCGTTGCGTTCACTGTCACCGGCGAGCCGGCTGGCATGGGATATTGCCATTGTGAATCTTGTCGGCAATGGTCTGCAGGCCCGGTCAATGCTTTCACGCTATGGGACCCCAATGCATTGGCAATCACCCAGGGTGCTGACAACATTGGCACCTACAACAAGACCCCGCGCAGCTACCGCAAATGGTGCAAGACCTGCGGAGGCCATCTCTTCACGGAGCACCCTGCTTGGAGCCTTGTCGATGTCTATGCCGCCACCATTCCGGATTTTCCATTCAGTCCCGGTGTTCATGTGCATTACCAGGAAACGGTTCTGCACATGAAGGATGGAATGCCCAAGATGAAGGATCTTCCGGCTGAGATGGGTGGCTCGGGCGCCACCTTGGCTGAGTAGCGAGCCGTTTGACGAACGGTAAACCCCTCGGCATCACCATCCCGCAGTCGCTGCTGCTGCTGCGCGCCGACGAGGTGATTCAGTGACTGGTGCGGACGGGAGCTGACGTTCGGTTGTCGGCAGTGAATGACCGGACCCGCTGCAACCCGGGTGTACAACTTTCTCGATACCCGACGTTCAATTTTGACGGTCTGCTTCAGAGCCGATCGACAGGCTCCAGAAGATTGGTAAAGTCATTCAGATTATCGACTTGCCTGCTATCGTCTTGTCGCCGTCACGGAGGTGGTGCTTTTGGTTTCAACCAACTGGTTTCGCGACAGACAATCGCTATTCGTAAGGCGGCAGAAGGCATCTTGCACAGCCGAGAGAACGCAATGAACAGTACCCAAGCCCAAAACTTCACGCTGGCGCCACTTCTCGGCCAATGAGGTACCAGGTTGCGAAAAATCCAATCTGTTCCAACGCGCCATGCACCATGGCGAACTTGGCAGACTGCCCAACCTGCGCGATGTGAGAACTTTGCCCTCTTCTGCGACGTTTGACACCATTGACCCTATTGAATGACCGGCCTGCCCCCAAGTAGGGCTACATTCGGGCACGTGAGAAAAAGGCGTCATACCTTTTATGGCAGTCGGCTTTGTAACGTTCAAGGGGGAACAAATTGACCAATTCATACCGGACCCGCGCGACCGCAGCGATTTTGTCTGGCGGTCGGTCGCTTGTCATGGGCCTGTGCGTGGCTGTGGCTGCTTTGGCCGTACCTTTCGCGTCGGCCCAATCGATCAAGCAGCAGGCTGCGCAGCCATTCGCGTCCTCCAGGCCAATTCCAGGGCACTACATCGTCGTGTTCAAGGACAGCGTGAACGACCCTGCCGCCGAGACCGCAAATGCCATGCGCGGCAATGGCGGGCAAGTAATGCACAGTTACGCGCGGGCGCTCAAGGGGTTTTCAGCAATCCTGCCAGATGCGGCGCTGCAAGGCATTCGCAACAACCCCAACGTGGACTACGTCGAGCAGGACCAGACAGTTGGACTGAACCAAGTGTCCCCGGAGAACCAGGCAACCTGGGGTTTGGACAGGGTGGACCAGGCCGATCGCCCCTTGGATACGCAATACCACTTCAATTACACCGGGGCAGGTGTCAACGCGTTCATTATTGACACCGGCATCCGGGCCGAGCACGTCGAGTTTACGGGGCGTGTGCTACCCGGCTACAACGTGGTGTCGGACACCAACGGCACCAACGACTGCAATGGTCATGGCACCCATGTATCCGGCACGGTGGCGGGCATCGCCTGGGGCGTGGCCAAGGGTGCCTCGTTGATCCCGGTGAGGGTGCTTGATTGCTCGGGTTCCGGAACTTGGAGCGGCGTTATTGCCGGCATTGATTGGGTTGCCGGCAGTACGTTGCGACCGGCGGTTGCCAATATGTCCCTGGGTGGCGGTGCATCGAGTTCGGTGAACGCCGCCGTGGCGGGCGCTGTCAACAAGGGCGTCACCATGGTCGTGGCGGCGGGCAACAGCAATGCAGACGCATGCAGCTATTCGCCGGCCGGTGAGCCCAGTGCCCTCACTGTAGGTGCAACTGGAAGTGACGATGCGCGTGCGTCGTACTCTAACTATGGCTCTTGCGTGGACATCTTCGCTCCGGGGACTGCGATCACTTCGGCATGGAATACCAGTACCACCGCCAACAACACAATCAGCGGCACGTCGATGGCCACGCCCCACGTGACGGGAGTTGCCGCACTGGCGCTGGCGGCGAACCCAGCGGCTTCACCGGCTGCCGTTGCACTGTTTCTGAAGACGAACGGCACGACCAATCGGCTCAGCGCGATCGGCAGTGGTTCCCCCAATCTGCTGGTCTATTCCCTGGCCACTGGCGCACCGACAGAGTCACCGAAACAGACAGTGGCCATCAAGTCCCTGACAGGACGGTCATCCAAGAATGGCCCCAACTGGCGCGCCTTTGTCACGGCAACCGTATTGGATGTCAACTCCAGAGCGCTTGTGGCCAACGCTACTGTCAGCGGCAGTTTCTCGCCGGGTGGTACCGCCAGTTGCATCACCGCCAGCAACGGCAGTTGCACGTTGAGTAGCGCAAGCATTAACCGCTCGACGACTTCAACGGTTATGACGGTGACCAACGTTTCCGGTTCGACCCTGACTTACGATGCGAGCCAGAACGCGGTGACGCAGATTCCAGTCGCCCGGCCATAGGACTGATTCGCACTTCAGCCAAGGCTGAAGGCGCCAATTGCAAGCCCTACAGAGGACTGTGCCTGGTCGTGATCTGCCATTGCGGATCGAGCGCGCTGCGGATGCTGTCGCGAGCGGCCATTGCTGCCGCCTCGAAAGCATGATGTTCATTCCAGGATGTTTGCCCAGATGCACTAATAAGTTCACCATCGTTGATGGAGTACGACCATGTCCACAGACCCTCAGGCTGCTCGGTCGCGATGACGCGTACTCGATAACCTTGGAAGGCAACACACTGTGCCCATTTGGCGCATCGCCACAACCACGGTCGGCTCGTCCATTTCTTGCCGCTCGCGCAACGCCATTCCTGCCTGCCACACACCGACGATCGTCAGCCGTTGCCCCACAAAGGTGGTGAAGCGGTGTATTTGAGCCCTGTCAACTTTCCGGTCCGGTGCGCCGATGGGCTGGCAAATCGAATGGTATTTCGTTTGATCGGTCGGGGCGTTTCACAATGTGGATGGACACCATCCCCAAACGGGGGACAAACATCCGAATCTTTCCGCACCCATTGTGAGAACGAGTTTGTATCACCCGAACTCCACCACCAGAATTCAAAGCCAACTGTTCTCGGTTGGCTTTGTCGCTTCTGTGCTTTCTTCGCGTGACGCGGGGTTCCGGGCCGTTCTGCGTGTGCCACGGCGTCCAAGTCGTGGTGAGAATTTGGCCCCTTCCACCCCGTTTCGATTGCGTTTTGCTCTCTGTTCAAAAACGCTCAGCGCATGAGACCGCCCAGCGCGTCGACCACCATGGAGGTGCCGATGGCCAGCAGCAGGATGTCTCCTGCCACGCCCACGTAGCGGTGCTGGGGCGGGGGCGGAGGCAATTTCAGCAGCACCGGCTGCGGCACGGGGGAATAGACCACGGTGCTGGGCAGCGGTTGTCCCACCACGTACATCTTTTTGGCCTGTCCGGGCGGCATGCAGCCGTTGTTCTTCTTGGCCAGGCCGGGCGGGCAGTGCTTGCCCTGCTGATAGTATTGCTGCACCACGACGCGGTCGTGCTCGACGAAATAGCCGCCGACTCGGGCGTCGCGGCGCTCATCGTTGCGCTTGTCGTCCTTGTTCTTATTGCTGTGCTTGCCGCCTTTGCCTTGCTCGTTGTCGCCCTTGTCCTTGTCGTTCTTGATGGTTTTGAACCCGCCCGACCAGTCGGACTTTTCGGCCAGAACGGGGGCGCTGGCCAGCGTGAAGGCCAGGACCGCGACGAATGCGCGGCCAGTGAGAATCATGGATGAGTTGCGCATGGGTGTGTCTCCTGTGGTCGGGAGTCTGTACAACGCCATGCGATAACTCTACGTTGACGGACACGGCTGCAATACGGGTCCGGCGTGTAAAAATCGATGGGTGGCCCTGCGGCCCTCAGACGGCGAACCAGATAGTTGGGTGTTGATGGGGGGCCTAGGAGAAGGGCTCGGGGGGCGGTAGATGTATTGCAGATCGAGATCGCCAAGTCGGCAGCACGTGTAAGGGGACCGGACAAGAGCTTTATTTCGTGGTCGAACTCACCTTATCAGATGCCAAGCTGGCGGCGACGCAACGCCGCAAAGCAGCCAGCCAATCCGAGAGCCACCAAGGCCAGACTGGACGGTTCGGGGACGCGCCGAATTGGCTCAGCAAAAATGAAGTCGTCCATGACTACTGCGTCTTCATTCAGATTGCCCAACACACCGTTTGAAGCGATCGTGTTCCCACCTGACACGAGTCGAACCCGGCTGATCCTTTCACCAGCGTCGGCAACGCCACCGACAAAGCTCAGCCCCTGGTTGCCCGCGACCAAAACGTCACGAGAGAAAATCGATATATTGTTCTCGTCGAAAAACTCGATCATCGTATGAGCGTCTGCTTCGACATCGACAAAGATGGCGGCGAAAGCGCTGGTGGTGGCGGCTGTCGACGTACCGGGCAAAAAGAACTGCACGTCGGTGATGTTGCTGTTGACAGCAGTGAACAGCCGATGAGCGCTAAATACCTGGAAGTCGCTGGGAAAGCCAAACAGTGCAGGCGTGCTCAATCCCGGGTTGGCGCTCAGGAGAAAGCCAGTTCCTGGCGTGCTGAATATGACGCCGCGGGGCGAGTTGACATTGAAGAAGTTGGCAGGCAAGGCGTTTGGGTCGGAGCGAGAGTCCGGTACGCCATCCCAGTTAATCTCACGGCGCAGTCCGCCAAATGAACCATTGGCTCCCGCGACAGTACCGCCCCCGACGGCTGCCCGAAAAGCATCTCGGGTCGCGGTGATATCGGCGGGAGTGCTACCGGCCGACTCGAAGGTCACAATGCTGGCCCCGGCGGTCGGGACCAAAAGCAACGCGGCAAGTGCCGATGACAGGATGCGCAGTTTCATGGCAACGTCCTCCTTCTGACAGCGTGAAAGATTTGCAGATCTTTCGCTTTACACGCAACTCTGACGATTCAGCGAAAAGATAAGCAGCGTTTTAATTACGACCCGACAACCACACCGTGACTAACAGAGTCGAAGCAGTAACCGATGTCGGGGTGATGGCGACGGGCTAATCGGCGGGTAGTTTTGCTTGATACCCCGCAAGGCGCGATTTGGACGCGGTAAAGAGATGGTTACGTGTCTGGGTGTAACTGTCTGTGCGATGGCGCACGTTGGAGTCGAACATGGCCCCCGATATGGGCGCGTACTGTGGCTTTTGCGCGAGATATACGGTCACATCATGGCCGATTCGAAGCGTTGTCCGTCCTGCGCTGACAGTTTCAAGTTCAAGGCCAACAAGCGCCGGAGGATTTCGTCATCAGGCATTTCCGGGGTGTATTCGGTCCAGCGATCTGTGGAAACGACCGCATTGCCCAGCTCTCGGTGAGCGTCACCGAGAGCTGGCACATCATGAACACTTAGGCTACAGCTGTGATAGCTGTAAAGTGGTGCCAGAGGCCGGAATCGAACCGGCACGGGTGTTACCCCGCGGGCTTGCTGGGGCAGGTCGACCACCAGCGGCGCCGTGCGCGGAGGATCCTGCAGCACCCAGTGCGCACAGCCGTGCTGCGGGCTTGCCTGCACGTGGTGGGCCTTCGCGCACCACACGTAGACGGGCTTGCCAGACTCGCGGCGTATCCAGCCGCCACAGTTCGAGCATGCCAGCACGGTCCTTTGTCGATCTGAGGCGGGTGCATGCTGGCATTGTCGGCCGGCGTAAGTCTGGCCGAAGCAGCGGACGTCGTTCGGCGTGAGTGAATTCTGAGTGAATCCGCCGACCCCTCTGGCACCTGTCCCCCACACCCCGGCGCCGCGCTCCCTCTGACAAACCGTTGTTTTTGCTAGCCACAAATGGAGCGGGTGAAGGGAATCGAACCCTCGTATGCAGCTTGGGAAGCTGCCGTTCTACCATTGAACTACACCCGCATTTCGCAACCCGTTGATTTGTTTGGGCTGTGTCGCCTAAGTCGTTGATACCGCGTAGGTTCTGGCGTAGGTCGGATTTCCCTACCGGCCATCGATCCCTCCATCCCACTCAAGAGTATAAAGCGGTGCAATTCTGCGTATTCCGGTCACGGTCGACCGGAATCCCCCAAGACCGGGCTTGCGGACCTGCATTGACGGTCCTGCTCGTCGGAGCCCCGAAATTGACAGCCATCGAACGACCCGTATGGCCCAGGCTTCAAGCCTTCGTTCTGCCACGCGACACCGCATCACGCAGGGCGGCGTTGATGCGGGTCTGCCAGCCTTGCCCGGTCGCCTTGAAAGCTTCCAATACATCAGGGTCGACACGCATATTCAGGGTCGGCCGCTTCACAGCCACGGCGGGTCTGCCTCGGCCCCGCTTGATGTTTGCCTGTTGCCAGTAGGCAGACACGGCGGCGGCATCGTTGGGGTCGTAAGGGCCATCGGTCGCTGTGTGGGCAATGGGCGTATCCTGCGTGGCATCACGCTTCACACGTTCCCAATCGGTGACCTTTTGCTTAGCGGATGTTTTCGGCATACAGCTTCCTTTCCTGTTTGGATCCCCGGCGCAGAAAGGCGCGTCACGCAGTGAAAACCCGTGTTTGACGATGTTGGCAGCGTCCTTGCGCGGGTCGAACGTGAATTGCATTGCAATGTTTATTGTGTGGGCATCAATTGCAATTTTCAAGCGGTCTTGATCAACTGGCAGGGTGTCGCCTGTTGCGATCAAGCCCGGTCTGTTCGCCATGGTGACTCACGTCGACTTGGACGGTGGCACAGCGAATTCAGCTTATTGAAGTGCTGACTTTGGCGCAGGCTTTGGCGTCGGATATCTGCAGAAAATACCATTATTCGCCGCGCGGCGCAGCACGATCACGCGCTGCCCTGCCAGCGCCAGTCGCGCACCTCGGGCAGATCGTCACCATGCTCGGCGATGTAGAGCTTGTGGCGTTCCATGCGGGTCCAGTAGCGCGCTGTCGCGCGCTCCACCTCGCCGGCAAGCCGGGGAATGCGACGCACGGCGTCGAGCGCCAACTGGTAGCGGTCCAGGTTGTTCAGCACCACCATGTCGAAGGGGGTGGTCGTCGTGCCTTCTTCCTTGAAACCGCGCACGTGGATGTTGTCGTGGTTGCGTCGCCGGTAGGTCAGCCGGTGCACCAGTGACGGGTAGCCGTGGAATGCGAAGATCACCGGTCGGTCGGTGGTGAACAGGGTATCGAAGTCACGGTCGTCCAGACCGTGCGGGTGTTCCGACTGCGCCTGCAGCACCATCAGATCGACGACATTGACAACGCGGATGCGGATATCGGGCACATCTTCCCGCAGCAGCATCACCGCCGCCAGTGTCTCCAGTGTGGGCACATCGCCGGCACAGGCCATGACCACTTCGGGACCCGCGTCACTCGTGGTGTCCTCGTTGCCTGCCCAGGCCCACACGCCGGCGCCGGCGGTGCAATGGCGCACGGCTGCGTCCATGTCCAGCCACTGCCAGGATGGCTGCTTGCCGGCGACGATGACGTTGACGTAGTGGCGGCTGCGCAGGCAGTGGTCGGCGACCGAGAGCAGGCAGTTGGCGTCCGGCGGCAGGTAGATGCGCACCACGTCAGACGACTTGTTGGCCACGTGATCCATGAAACCCGGATCCTGGTGCGACAAACCGTTGTGGTCCTGGCGCCAGACATGGGAGGTGAGCAGGATGTTCAGTGACGCGATCGGCGCGCGCCACGGTATCTTGCGGCTGACCTTCAACCACTTGGCGTGCTGGTTGAACATCGAGTCGATGATGTGGATGAAGGCCTCGTAACACGAGAACAACCCGTGGCGTCCGGTCAGCAGGTACCCTTCGAGCCAGCCCTCGCACAGATGCTCGCTCAGCACTTCCATCACCCGGCCGTCAGGGCTGAGGTTGGTGTCGTGCTCGACCGTCTCGGCCATCCAGGCTTTGCCTGAGACAGCATAGACCGGGTCGAGCCGGTTGGACGCGGTTTCGTCCGGCCCGAACAAGCGGAAGTTGGCGCCCGCCATGTTGAGTCGCATCACCTCGCGCAGGAAGCCACCCAATACGCGCGTGGCTTCCCCTTCGGTGTTGCCGGGTGCGGACACAGCCACGGCGTGGTCATAAAGGCGCGGCATCACCAGCGCCTTGAGCAACTGACCGCCATTGGCATGCGGGTTGAAGCCCATGCGCCGTCGCCCGGTCGGCGCAAGCCGGGCGAATTCATCGCGGAACTTTCCCGCCTCATCGAACAATTCCCGTGGCCGGTAACTCTGCAGCCAGGCTTCGAGTTGCTGCAGGTGCTCGGGCCGGCTGAACTTGCCGATCGGCACCTGGTGGGCGCGCCAGGTGCCTTCGACCGGCAGGCCGTCCACGTGTTTCGGACCGGTCCAGCCCTTCGGCGTCACCAGGATGATCATCGGCCAGCGCGGCGGTTCGGGCGGCACTTTTGCATCGGGCGCTCGGGCTTCGGCCTGAATGCGCTGGATGTGCGCCAGCGCCTTGTCCAGCGTGCCGGCCAGGCTTTGGTGCACCAGGCTCGCGTCATCGCCTTCGACGAAGTGCGGCTCATAACCCTGGGCGTGCATCAGCTCGAACAGTGCGCTGCGCCCGATGCGGGCCAACACTGTCGGGTTGGCGATCTTGTAGCCGTTCAGGTGCAGGATGGGCAACACGGCACCGTCCCGTGCCGGGTTCAGGAACTTGTTGGAATGCCAGCTCGCCGCCAGGGGGCCGGTTTCCGCCTCGCCGTCGCCGACGATGCAGGCCACGACCAGACCCGGGTTGTCGAAGGCGGCACCGAAGGCGTGCGCCAGCGAATAACCCAGCTCACCGCCCTCATGGATCGAGCCCGGGGTCTCCGGCGCCACATGGCTGGGTATGCCGCCTGGCCAGGAGAACTGGCGGAACAGCCGGCGCATGCCACTGCGGTCGCGTTCGATGGCCGGATAGTGCTCGGTGTAGGCGCCCTCCAGGTAGGTGTTGGCAACGATGCCCGGCCCACCGTGGCCAGGGCCGACGATCAGCAGCATGTCCAGGTCGTGCGCCTTGATCAGTCGGTTCAGATGCACGTAGACCAGGTTCAGGCCAGGCGTCGTGCCCCAGTGGCCGAGCAGGCGCCGTTTGACGTGGTCCAGGGTCAATGGATTCTCGAGCAGCGGGTTGTCCTGCAGGTAGATCTGACCGACCGAGAGGTAGTTGGCGGCGCGCCACCAGGCGTGCATCTTGTGCAGCAGATCAGGTGCGAGGGTGTCGGGCATCGTGCGTGCAATCGTGGGCGATCACACCATTGGAGCACGGACACACACTGCCGTCCGTGATCTGGCGCAATGGCGCATGGCGATGCGCTGCATCAACCGGGGTCCGTACCGCAGGAGAGTGTGGCCAGGTGCCACCGCTGCAGTACGCACTGCCGTGTGATGGCCTGTCAGCATGCCGATTGGTGATGTGGTGGCCTGTGCGCCAGCGCACCCGGTCTGCACACGACCGTGTGTTCGCTGGCGCACAGACTTGCCGACACGGCTTGGTTACAAACATGCATCGGCTGGCCTGGCGGCGGCGGCGTGTGCTGCTTGCGTTGCATAACCAGCTTGGGTGAACACCATGAACCGAATGATTGTTGTCATATTTGCGGGCCAGACCGAGGCTTATGTGGGCGTTCGGGCACTGCGCCAGCTGCACGAGGAGGGCAGCCTGGCGCTGTACTCGCTGGGTGTCATTGCCAAAAGCGATCAGGGCCTTGTCACAACACTGCAGACGGACGGTCCCGGCAGCGTGGGTACGGGTGTCGGCATGGCGGTTGGCGGATTGATCGGCATGCTCGGTGGCCCGGTTGGTTCGGCGCTGGGTGCCGTTGCCGGCTCACTGGCAGGCGCCTTGCGCGACTATTGGGTTGCCGGCGTCTCGCTGGACTTTGTCGAGGACACGGAAAAGCTGCTGACGCCGGGAAAGGTGGCGGTAGTGGCCGAGGTCGAGGAGGACTGGATCATCCCGCTCGACGCCGCAATGGAGGCAGCTGGTGGCACGGTATTCCGGCGTCGGCGCGCCGAGATCGAGGCCGCCGTGTTGCAGCACGATGTAGCCGCCATCCGCAACGAGATGGCGGAGCTGCAGTCCGAACTGTCGCAAAGCGCGGGTGTCGCACTGACCCAATTGCAGGCCAAGGTCGACCATGCCGCGAGCCGTCTGGACGCTGCGCTGGGTCGCGCCAGGAGATCGATCGCCGAATTGCAGGGCGAGGCGGAATCCCGGCTCGAGACACTGGACAAACAATGGTCGGATGCAGAGGGAACGCTACAGGCGACGCTGAAGGAGCGGGCACAGCGGGTCCGTCTGTCCTACGACGACCGCAGTGCCCAACTCAGCCAGGCCTGGGGTCTGACCAAGGCCGCGCTCGGCACCTGACGCGGCTTGTGCCCCTGCCCGAGCGCCGCCTCACGCACACCTCCACAGACCATGTGTTTCTCCGCCACTGCGAGCTTTTCTGCCGGTCTGGGCCTGCTGGTGATCGGCGTTGTCGCGGCGCGGCGCACGCGCAGCACAGCGGAGTTGCCATTCGCGCTGATTCCGGCGCTGTTTGGTGTGCAACAACTGGTCGAGGGCGCCTTGTGGCTCGCTTTGGGCAGGGACGCGCCGCTGCTCACCAGTTGCCTCACCCAGACCTACTCGGCGTTTTCCCAGATCCTGTGGCCGTTCTACATTCCGCTTGCCGTGTTGTTGCTCGAAGTGGTGCCCTGGCGGCGCACGGTCATCGGTGCATTTGCCATTGCCGGCCTGGCGGTATCGATGTTTCTGGCCAGGGCGATGCTGGACCAACCGGTGCTTTCCGAGCTGCGTGAACACCACATCAGTTATGTCTTCTGGCACAGCAGTGTTGTCACCGCGACGGCCTTGTACCTGTTGGGTGCCTGCCTCAGCCCGCTGGTTTCCAGCCACCCGGTGGTGCGCGTGTTCGGGTTGGGCGCCAGTGTGTCGCTGGTGACCGCCTATGTCCTCTATTCCACCTGGTTCATCTCGGTCTGGTGTTTTTTTGCTGCAGTCCTCAGTGCAGTGATTTTGTTGCACTTCTCGCCGGACCGCTTTGCATGGATGAACGCCGGGTCAAGGCGCAGGCGGTGCTCGTCAACAGGCGCCACTGCCCCTTGTCTTACACCGCTGCATGCGCCAGGCCTACATACACCTGGCGCAACAAAAAATACAGTCAGCAGCTATCTTCATCACTAACCAGGAATCATTGTGAAAAAATTTCAGTCTACGATCGCCATCCTGTTGGCTGCGGCCGCATGCGCCAGCGCGCAGGCCCAAAGCACCTCCAGCACGAGTCCCGCCAGCACCAACTATGGGTTGGGCAACAGCTATGTCGGGATCAGCGGCGGACGCTCGGACTTCTCGCTCAATCAGGGCACCGGGGCGTTTGCATCGGAGAAGCGGGACACGTCGTACGGTATCAACGCCGGCTCGTTTTTCAACAACAACTTGGGCGCTGAAATCGGTTACACCCAATTTGGCACGGTCAATCGTGGCGGTGGTCGCACACGCGGCGAAGGCATCAATCTCAGCGCGGTGGGGCGCGTGCCCTTGAGCACGTCCTTCAACCTGCTGGGAAAGCTCGGTACCACCTACGGGCGCACCCAGGTGTCGTCGCTGGCAGGCTCGGGTATCACCAGCGGCAACCAGACCGGCTTCGGTCTATCCCTGGGTCTGGGTGCCGAGTACGTTTTCGCGCCCAATGCATCGGTATTGCTGCAGCATGAAATGCATGATCTGCGATTCGCCGGGGGCAGACGTGACCATGTGGGCAATACCAGCGTCGGCCTGCGTTACCGCTTCTGACCTTGTGCCGTGGGTTGTGCCAGCGGCGCAACCCGGGGCTTGCTTGGTGTGAAACAGTCCATACGGCGCGACGCACGGGTCATCGACAGCATGTCAAGAATTGCACCGTGCCTGCTGTGGTCGGCTACAGCCGTGTTTGCGGCTCTGTTCTGGTCGCAATCGGCCACGGCCTCGGAGTCGTCCATGCGCGACAGTTATGTCGCGTTGGGCGAGCGGCTGGCGAGCAATCAGTTTGCCCGCCCGCTGGTTCTTGATTCGGTCGAGACACCGGAGCGCTTGACTGGTCACCTCTACGCGGTGGTGAACCACCCTTTCGAGCGGGTGCGAATGGCATTGCATGATCCCCGCCAATGGTGCGAGGTCTTGTCCCTGCACAGCAATAACAAATATTGCCGGGTGACCGGTGGTGAACCCCATGCAAGACTGTTGCTGTTCATGGGCGCCAGGACGGCCCAGCCCCTGGCTAGTGCGCTGCGTGTGGACATGGCTTTTCGCCTGGAGCAGGATACGTCCAGGTATCTGCAGGTGGATCTGCGGGCCGACAGCGGGCCGCTGGGCACCACTGACTACCGCGTGGCGCTCGAAGCCATCCCGCTGGCAGATGGCAGCAGCTTCCTGCATATGACCTACTCGACTGCAACCGGTCTGCTGGCCCGCGTGGCCATGCAGAGTTACCTGGCAACCGCCGGGCGGGGCAAGGTGGGCTTTA
Source organism: Betaproteobacteria bacterium (assembly GCA_031416215.1). Lineage (GTDB taxonomy): Bacteria > Pseudomonadota > Gammaproteobacteria > Burkholderiales > Burkholderiaceae_C > CAISIP01. Next base: position 2,359 of record JANOTG010000417.1, on the reverse strand, counting down.
CGGCCACGCGCGTGACCCCGGATGGACCACCGGTCCACATCGGAGGTGCGCTCGGTGCCATTGAACGCAACTCCATGCGTTATTACCTGGCGGTGGACTCCTACCTTGGTTCGACCCTGGCACCGGCCACGGAGCAGTTGGAGACCCGCCTGCAAAGCTGGCATGGCGCAACGCAGCGTTACCCGCGACAACTCGACGAGATCGAGCGGCAACCCTATCTGCAGATGAAACGCGCTGAACATGTACGGCAGCAGGCGCCACCCTGAGCGGGCTGGGTCCGGTTCCCGCGACTACGTGCGCCAACGCACGGACTGCAACCGCAAGCGCCGCTGACACTGTTTGTCCACAAGGAGAAATCGATGTTGCGCAATACCAATGACTTGAAGAACTTTGTTGTCCAGGCGACCGACGGTGACGTCGGCCATGTCAAGGACTTCTACTTCGATGACCAGGCCTGGGGCGTGCGGTATCTGGTGGCTGACACCGGTAGCTGGCTGGAGAGTCGCAAAGTCCTGATCTCGCCCATGTTCATCCGTGTGCCGGACTGGAGCGCACGCCTGCTGCCGGTAGCCATGACACGGGACCAGGTCAGGAACAGCCCGGACATCGACACCGAGCGTCCGGTCTCGCGCCAGCATGAGGTGCAGTACCTCACCTATTACAACTATCCGTATTATTGGGGAGGCACCAGTTTGTGGGGTGGCGAGATGTACCCGGATATGCTGGTGCCCGGGGTTGGTGGCCTGAAGTCCATGGGCCACTCGACCTCATATGAATCAGCCGCAGCCAGACTGAGCCACACCATGGATCCCGTGCGTGACGATGACGACCCGCACCTGCGCAGTTGCCACGTTGTCACCGGTTACCACCTCCAGGCCATCGATGGCGACATCGGCCACGTGCAGGGCTTCCTGCTCGACGACAAGACCTGGGCGATCCGCTACCTGGTGGTCGACACCAGCAACTGGTGGTTGGGTCACAAGGTGCTACTGGCGCCTCAGTGGATCGACCACGTGAACTGGGCCGAGAAGAATGTTGCGATCCATCTGACCCGCAAAGCCATCCAGGACGCACCGCCGTACGACCCAGACAGGCAACCCGAGCGCTCGCATGAGGCCGGGTTGTACCACCACTATGGGCGTGACGGCTATTGGGTCAAGAAGGATGCCCAGGAACGTTCCGAGTTGTCGACTTGATCAACATGGGTTCGCATAGGCCTCCGGCCCGTTCCTGCGTCTGTGCATCCGGCGCTGGCGAATCGGCCGTCGCCGTGTTTGCCCTGTGTGCGTCACCGAACAGACGATGCGCGGGCTGGGGAAAAGAATGTGGCAGGAGGACCCGATGATCAATGCTGAATTTCTGACGCCCACCGCCGCAGTGGCCCCACACCCGACGCGCACCTTGCCCTCGCCGGGGCAGGGTGTGCGACACGACGCGGAGGCGCTCTCCCACCTCAGCCTGGCATGGAATGAATCCTTGCGCTTGGTCGAGCAGCATCTGCCGTTTCGGCGCCGCATGCTGCACGCCGGCGACGTCGTGCAGGTCGCGGGCGAGCCGTTTGTGCACTTGCACGTGGTCAAGTTCGGGGTGTGCAAATCGATCAGCCTGGCTCCCAATGGCACGCTGCAGGTAGCTGGTTTCCACCTCAAGGGCGACTGGATCGGTTTTGACTGCATCGCATCCGGCAGCAGTGTCTGTGACGCCGTGGCCATGGACACCAGCGAGGTCTGGAGTTTCTCCTACAGCAGCTTGTTGCAGGCGGCACCCGAGATTCCGCAACTGATGCACATCCTGCATGTGGCGATGAGCTGCCAGATGGCACGTGATCGCGACTGGCGCTTCGCCCTCGGAACACTGGCCGCCGATGCCCGGGTGGCGGACTTTGTGCTCAGTTGGGCCAGCCTGCTGGCCGAGCGCCAGCTGCGAACCGACGAGATCACGCTGCGTATGACACGCGCCGAAATCGGAAACTACCTGGGCATGACACTGGAGACTGTCAGTCGTGCGTTCACCCGGTTGTCGCAACTCGACCTGATCCGCTTCGAGCAGCGCGGCCGCCGTCACTTCACGATACCCAGCGTGCATGCGCTGATGCAGTTTATCGAGCGCACCGGGGGTGCCAACTCCAGCGCAACACTGCAATAGGCCACCTGCGCGGGGGGCCTGTCACCACCGCCCTTGGACGGGCCCTGGGTTACTGGGACGGTACGGTGATCGTGCTCTGGCGCAGGATGCCACCTGCGCCGACACTGCCTTCCGTCTGTCCCTGCATTCCCATGCGCATTGCGCAGGCGCGCCGGTCATCACCTTCGTGCACACCACAACGCATCATGGTGTTGTGCTGCATGTGCGTGCCGGG
>JANOTG010000416.1:0-3511 GCA_031416215.1 Betaproteobacteria bacterium | reverse complement strand
GGTGACGAGGTCGAAGTCATGGTGCTGGAGATTGATGAGGACAAGCGCCGCATCAGTCTGGGCATGAAGCAGTGCAAGGCGAACCCGTGGCAGGAATTTGCACAAAACACCAAACGTGGTGACCGCGTCAAGGGTCCGATCAAGTCGATCACCGACTTCGGCGTGTTTGTCGGTCTTGCCGCTGGCATCGATGGCCTGGTGCACTTGTCCGACCTGAGCTGGAACGAGCCGGGCGACGCCGCCGTGCGCAACTACAAGAAGGGCCAGGACGTCGAGGCGCTGGTGCTGGCTGTGGATGTGGACCGCGAGCGCATCTCGCTCGGTATCAAGCAGCTTGACTCCGATCCGTTCACCACCTTTGTCGCGGTCAACGACAAGGGCCAGGTTGTGACCGGCAAGGTCAAGACAGTCGACCCCAAGGGCGCCGAAATCGACCTCGGTCAGGACGTGATTGGTTACCTGCGTGCCTCGGAGATCAGCCGCGACCGCGTCGAAGACGCCCGCAATGTGCTCAAGGAAGGCGACGAAGTAACCGCCGTCGTGGTCAACGTGGACCGCAAGACGCGCAACATCCAGCTGTCGATCAAGGCCAAGGATGCCGCAGATCAGCAGGAGGCGATGGCCACCCTGAGCCAGAACTCGGCACGCGAGAACGCCGGCACCACCAGCCTGGGGGCCCTGCTGCGGGCCAAGCTGGACAACAACTGACCGGCTCCCGGTTCTGCCTGATGTGACCGGCGGCCGCAAAAGCCCCGGTCACGCCACCATCTGAGCTGCCACACCCATGACCCGTTCGGACCTGGTTGAAGATCTGGCCAACCGTTTTGGCCAGTTGACGCATCGCGATGCCGAGTACGCCGTCAAGGCCATACTGGATGCGATGAATGATGCGCTGGTGGCCGGCCACCGGATAGAAATCCGAGGCTTCGGCAGTTTCTCCATCAATCGCCGTCCGCCGCGCATGGGACGCAACCCGCGCAGTGGTGAAAGCGTCGCCATTCCCGAGAAGCGCGTACCCCACTTCAAACCCGGCAAGGCGCTGCGCGAGTCGGTCGACCAGCGAACGGCGGAAATCGAAGCGGCAAGCACCAAGGGCAAACGTGCTGCGTGAGTAGTTTCTGATGAAAAACCCCCTGTGGCTGCTCAAGTGGATACTGAAGGCAGCCATTTTTTTTACCCTGTTCGCTTTTGCCCTGAACAACCAGCATGAGGGCAGCGTTCACTTTTTCTTCGGCAACCAATGGCGCAGCCCGATGGTGCTGATCGTGCTGGCTGCATTTGCCGCTGGTATCGCGCTGGGCGCCCTGGGCATGGCACCATGGTGGTGGCGCCACCGCAACAGCACGCCACGACAAGCCGATCCACCCAGCACACCACTGGCGGTGGGTAGTCCCGACCCGACAACCCCCAGCGGCCCACCCCGGCATGGACTTTGACATCAGCTGGTTGCTGCTCGGCCTGCCACTTGCGTTCGGGTTCGGCTGGCTCGCCTCACGTCTGGATCTGCGCCAGTTGCGCATGGAGAACCGCCGCGCGCCCAAAGCGTACTTTCGCGGTCTGAACTTTCTGCTCAATGAACAGCAGGACAAGGCGATCGATGCGTTCATCGAGGCGGTGCAAAACGATCCGGACACGTCCGAACTCCACTTTGCACTGGGCAATCTGTTTCGCCGCCGCGGCGAATACGAACGTGCAGTACGGGTGCACCAGCACTTGTTGTCGCGTGGTGACCTGGTTGTCGCCGACCGCCATCGGGCGCAACATGCGTTGGCACTGGACTACTTGCGCGCCGGCCTGCTGGACCGGGCAGAGGAAGCCTTGCTGAAACTCGAAGGGACACCTTTCGAAGCCGACGCGCGCCTGGCCTTGCTTGCCAATTACGAGCGTTCGCGCGACTGGGAACATGCTGCACAGGTCGCCAAGCGCCTGGAAGCGTCAGAACAGGGAGACTTCTCATCGCGCCTGGCCCATTACCAGTGTGAACAGGCGTCCGCCCTGATGGCGGTGCACGAACCGGACAAAGCGCAGGGCCTGCTCGAGCAGGCCCTGCGCGATGCACCGGCGTCGGCCCGCGCGCGTATGCAACTGGCCCAACTGCTGGGACAACGGGGCGAACCACTCGCCGCGCTGGATGTGCTGGAAAAGATTCGCGACTCGGCGCCAACCGCCTTGCCGCTGGCAGCGGCGAAAATGGCGCAGTTGGCAATCGCCGGTGAGCGCGCGCCAGCCGCACTGGCCCTGCTCAAGGGGCACTACGAAAAAGCCCCCTCGGTCGACGTACTGGAGGCCATCGTGCTGCTCGAAGTCCATCTGGGCGAGTTGTCATCGGTCGCGCGCCAGTGGTACCTGAGGCATCTGGAACGCGAACCGTCGCTGGTCGCAGCAGCGCGATGGATTGCGGGCGAAAAGCTGGAACACGAGCAGTTCCATCCGCTGGTGCAGCGCGCTCTTGACCATGCGGTAAAACCGCTCACCCGCTACCGTTGTGCGGCTTGTGGCTTCGAGGCCAAGCAGCACTTCTGGCAATGCCCCGGATGTCAGGCCTGGGACAGTTATCCGGCGCGCCGGGTGGAAGAGTTGTAAATGGGGCGACTGCAAGTCCGCCCAGTGCCGTCCTGAACCTATTTTCAGAAGCGCTCGCTGGCGAGTCAACCCAATGCGATGCCGCGCCGTTATGGTGCTGGCCGTGGAAAACCAGCACGCCGACGATCCCCAACCCTGAAACCCTGCAAGGAGATAACACATGTTGAAGAAGATTCTGGCCATTATGGCCATGCTGTACGCTACGGTCGCGTTTGCCGCCGTGGACGTCAACAAGGCAACCGCCGCCGAACTCGACGCCATCAAAGGTATTGGCCCTGGCATCTCGACCAAGATCCTGGATGAACGCAAGAAGGGCAACTTCAAGGACTGGAATGACTTCATCGAGCGTGTCAAAGGTGTCGGCGAGGGCAACGCCGCCAAGTTTTCTGCAGAAGGCATGACGGTGGGTGGTGCGGCCTTCAAGGCTGCCTCCACGGCGCCTGCAGCAGCAGCCAAACCAGCTGCCCCCGCATCTGCCGCCAAACCAGCCGCAGCCGCTCCCGCCAAGGAGGAGAAGAAAGACCCGAAAGCCGAAGCAAAGATGAAGGCCGACGAAGCCAAAGCCAAGAAGGAAGCCGACAAGAAGGCCAAGGACGAGGCCAAGAAGAAAGCGGCTGACGAAGCCAAAATGAAGAAAGAAGCGGACATGAAGGCCAAGGACGATGCCAAGAAGGCCGCAGCCGCAAAGACGGAAGCCCCCAAGGCTGCTGCCAGCGCACCGAAGGCCGCAGCCAGCGCAGCCAAAAAATAAACCTTCGCTGCTGCACTCCCCAAGGCCCGCATCTGCGGGCCTTTTTTATGTGCGCCCAGCATGGGCGCACTCCTGCGGGTGCAAGTCCCGCCGTAAGCTGATCACAGCGAGCGAAGCGAAGCGCAACTGCATGAGGGTGACCGAGTGTGGGAAGGAAGCGTGGAGCGTAAATTGCGA
>JANOTG010000415.1:0-3299 GCA_031416215.1 Betaproteobacteria bacterium | reverse complement strand
GCGCATCGCAGGATATTGCTTGCTGGCGGCGCTCGTGCTGTCGGCAGGCGGCTTGCACGCCAAGGAGGCCGCTCCCGCATCCGACGACCCGTTGCTGGAGGCGCGTGTACTGGTGATCGCCGAAGAGCTGCGCTGTCTGGTTTGCCAGAACGAAACCATCGCCGCCTCCCATGCCGACCTGGCAGTCGATCTGCGCCGGCAAATCCGCAACAAGCTCAAGGCCGGCCAGTCAAAAAGCGAAATCGTCGACTTCATGGTCGCACGCTACGGCGACTTCATCCTGTACAACCCGCCACTGAAAAGCTCCACCTTGTTGTTGTGGATCGGCCCGTTCGCGCTGCTGGTGCTTGCCGCAACGGTGATGGCGCTGCATATCCGGCGCCGGCGCCGCAGCGCCGATGCCGGGGTGTGGAGCGCGGCGGAGTCACAGCGAGCCAACTCACTGCTGCAACAGGATAAAAAGCTTCCATGAGTGTCTTCCTGATTGGTTTTGCCGGCCTGATAACGCTCGCCCTGCTGTTGTTGCTGCCCCCGCTGCTGCGCGCCGCCCCTGCCGGCAGCGATGCCGGCGGCGCCATGGATGCGCAACGCGCCAATCTGCAGATCCTGCGCGAACAACTGGCCGCGTTGGATGCCGATCTGGCCAGTGGTGTGCTGGACGCAACCCAATACCGGCTGGCGCGTACCGACATCGAGCGTCGCACACTGGAAGAGGCGCAGGTCGCCGGGTTAACCCCGCCAGCTGCCACGCGCGCCAGCAAGACGGCAGTGGCGCTGGCTGTGTGTCTGCCCTTGTTCGCGTTTGTCACCTATGGACTGCTCGGGGATCCGCAAGCCATGTTGCCGCGTCCCGCCAGTGCCGCACAGAACGAAGTGACCCTGCCGCAGATCGAGGCCATGGTGGCGAAACTCGCGCAGCGTCTGGACAACCAGCCGACGCCACAGGAGGGTGATGCACAGGCCTGGACCATGCTGGCCCGCTCGTATTCGATGTTGCAGCGTTATGCGGATGCCAGCCGGGCCTATGGCCGGGCCCGCGCCCTGCAGCCTGAGAACGCGCAACTGCTGGCCGACCATGCCGATGTGATGGCCATGGTGCAAGGCCAAAGTGTGCTGGGTGAGCCCCTCCGGTTAGTGCAGCGCGCCTTGCAGCTGGACCCCAAAAACCTCAAGGCGCTGGCATTGGCGGGCAGCGCGGCGTTTGAACGCAAGGACTACAAGGCAGCGCTGGACTGGTGGGGCCAGGCCATACCGCTGGCGCCGGCCGGCAGCGAGTTTGCCTCCGGGTTGCAAGGCAGCATGCAGCAGGCTCGCAGCGCCATGGGTGACACCAGCCCCGGCGCGGCAACAGCCAATGCGGCTGCTGCGGTGGCACAGGCATCACCTCCGGCTGCCGCGGGTACCGGCAAACAGGTCAGTGGTGTGGTGCTGTTGTCACCCGCACTGGCGGCCAAGACGGCGCCGGACGATACGGTATTCGTGTTCGCACGTGCTGCCGACGGGCCGCGCATGCCGCTGGCGATCCTCAAGCGCAAGGTAAGCGACCTGCCGCTCACCTTCCTGCTGGACGACAGCACGGCGATGTCGGGCGAGATGCGGCTGTCGAAATTCCCGCGGGTGGTGGTTGGCGCGCGGATATCCAAATCGGGTGATGCCATGCCAAAGGCCGGCGACCTGACCGGTCAGACCGGCCCGGTCGATACCGGCAGCAACAAGCTGGTCATCACCATCAACAGCGTGCAACCCTGAAGGCCTTTGTGCGACTTCCGCCTTTGCATGCCCTGCGCGCTTTCGACGCGGCGGTCCGCAGTGGCAGCTTCACGCAGGCCGGCGAAGCCCTGCATGTCACCCAGGGGGCGATCAGCCGGCAGATCAAGCAACTCGAGGAGTGGCTGGGCAAACCGGTGTTTGTGCGCCACTACCAGGGCCTGATACTCACCCCCGCCGGCAGTATCCTGGCCAAGAGCCTGGACGCGGCGTTCGGCCATATCCAGCAGGCGGTGGACCAGATACAGCAGGTCGGCACGCGCCAGCGCATCGCGGTCAACGTGCCAGAAACCTTCGCCTCGCGCTGGCTGGCGCCGCGCCTGCGGGCTTTTCACAGCCGCCACGCGGACATCGATCTGGCGATCACCACCAGCAGCGTCGCCAACCTGCGCGAGGCGCAGCAGTATGACTGCCTGGTGATGTTCCTCGACGCGCCCTGGGGCCACGGCAACAGCCGCTTGCTGCGCCAGGAGCACTACATCGCGGTGGCCAGTCCCGAGTTCTGGGCGGCTGGCGGGCCGCCGCAACTGGCCAAGGCCACGTTGCTGCATGTACTGGCGGGCAACAAGCGCTTGCCGATCTGGGAAAACTGGTTTGCCTCACTCGGCATCCGCAACATCGACCCGCGCCCGGGCATTGCTTTCTCCACCATGGATCAGGCCATCAACGCTGCCGTATCGGGCGCCGGCATCGCCGTGGTCGATGCGCCGATGGTGGAGCGCGATCTGGCAGAGCACCGGCTGCGTCGGCTCGACAGCCATGAATTGACCGGAAGCCATGGTTACTGGTTTGTCGAGCCACGCGACCACGGCGCGGGTGACCCGGCACATGGCGCAGTGGTGTCGCTGTTCCAGTCCTGGCTGCTGGAAGTCAGTCGTACCACGCCATGACCGGCATCGGTGGCTGCCGGGTCGATGGCCGGTCGCCACGCCGCAGGGCCGGCAGCTAACATGCAGCACATGCCTGCCAACAGCCACGCCCCAAGCCGCCGCTGCGGGCCGCCCCGGTGCTGGCTGATCACGGCGCTGCTGGGATGGGCATTGACGGCCGGCGCGGCGACGCCAAAGGCCGATAGCATCACGACAACCACGCCAGCCAGCGCAGCGGCCCAGCCTCAAACCACGGTCGGCCAACGCATCTATGAAAACACCCGCCCCCGACTGCTGCAGGTACGTACCCTGCTCAAGACCCAGGACAGCCAGTCGACGGTGGGCTCGGGCTTCCTGATCGACGGTGGCAGCCACCTGATCACCAATTACCACGTGGTCAGCCAATACGCGGTGCAACCCGGTCGCTTCCGGCTGGTCTACGCGACCGTGGACGGCCGGCAGGGCGCGCTGGAACTGCTGGCCTTCGATGTGGTGCATGACCTGGCCCTGTTGCGGCCGGTAGACGCCGCCCCGCTGGCCGGGCGTGGTGCGATCGAACTGCGCGCCGCATCCGAACCACTGGCACGCGGCGCACGCATCTTCAGCATGGGCAATCCGCTCGACGTGGGCTTTGCGATGGCCGAAGGCAGCTACAACGGCCCG
>JANOTG010000414.1:0-9319 GCA_031416215.1 Betaproteobacteria bacterium | reverse complement strand
CACATAACCCGTGGCATACGAACAATCGACATGGTGGCAGTAGCCGCCGGAGGTGATCCAGCCCACGACAGCACCGTCGCGCCAGACCGCTTCGTCGCCGATGGCATCCGCATCGCCGGCATCCACCACGAAACCCACACGCTGGCGCTGGGGGCCCTCGGCGTGTTCGCGCAGGGCGGCGTCGCGGCCGATGAATTCGCCCTTGCCCAGCGCCACGAAACGGCCCAGGCCAGCCTCGAAAGGGCCGTAGATCGGGCGGAACTCTCTCGCCCAGGTGCCGAAGCCCTTTTCGCGGGCCAACGACAGCAGCGCACGGCCCCCGAACGGGCGTATGCCGAACTCCTGCCCGGCTTCCCACAACGCGTTGAACAGCGCCACCTGGAACTCGGGCTGGACCCAGATCTCGTAGCCCAGGTCGCCGGTGAAGCTGATGCGCCCCACCATCGCGTTCACCATGCCGACCTCCATGTGGGCGCGGAAGTCCATGAAGCGCAACGCAGCGTTTGAGACGTCGTCGTCGGTCAGCTTGGCCAGCACCGCCCGGGCCTTGGGGCCGGCGATCGACAGGCCTACCAGCCCCAGACCGAGGGCCCGCACGCTGACGCTGCCATCCCCGGGCAGGTGCTGGTCGAACCAGCGCAAGTGGTACTTCTCGGCGGCGCCCGATCCGAACACGAAGAACAGGCTGTCGCCGGCCTTGGCCACGGTAAAGTCACCGATCAGCTTGCCCTTCGGATTGAGCATCGGTGCCAACACCATGCGGCCGGTCTTCGGCATCTTGTTGGTCAGCATGGTCGACAGCCATTGCTCCGCACCAGGGCCCGTGACCTCGTATTTGGCAAACCCGGAGATGTCGGAAATGCCAACGTCCTGGCGCACCGCCTGGCACTCCTGCTTCACGTGGGCGAAGTCGGTCGACCGATGGAACGAGAACGCGTCCGCAACGCCGGGCGGCGCGAACCACAACGGTGTCTCGACGCCCCAGTTGTCACCCATGACGGCGCCCATCTGCAACCACTGCTGGTGCATCGGCACGGTGCGCAGCGGCCGTGCGGCGGTCAATTCTTCGTTGGGGAACCGTACGCGGAAGCGGCGGCCGTAGTTCTCCACCACCTTGGCACGGGTGTAGGCACGCGTGGCCCAGTCGCCATAACGGGCCACGTCCATGGCCCAGACATCGAAGCCCGGATCCCCGTCAACCATCCAGTTCGATAGCGCCAGGCCGACGCCACCGCCCTGGCTGAAACCGGCCATCACGCCGCAGGCAACCCAGTAGTTGCGCAAGCCCTTGATTGGCCCGACCAGCGGATTGCCGTCCGGCGCGAAGGTAAACGGCCCGTTGACGATCTGCTTGATACCCACGTTCTGGAACGGCGGGAAATGCCGGAAGCCGACCTCCAGGTTTTCCGCGATGCGGTCCAGGGCATCCGGGAGCAACGTGGGGCCGAAGTCCCACGGCGTGTTCCTGGTGCTCCAGGGCACGCCATGGCGCTCGTAGGTCCCCAACAGCATGCCGTTGCGCTCCTGGCGCATGTAGATCTCGCCGTCGAAATCGACCGCGTGCAGCACCATCTTGCCGGTGCTGCGGTTGATCTCCACCACCTCGGGCATATCCTCGGTGATGAGGTACTGGTGCTCCATGGCCAGGATCGGCAACTCCAGGCCTACCAGGCGCCCCACCTCACGCGCCCACAGGCCACCGCAGTTGACCACGTGCTCCGCAATGATGTTGCCCTTGTCGGTGATCACCTCCCACATGCCATCGGGCCGCTGTCGCGTGTCCATGACCCGCGTATGCGTGCAGACCTCGGCCCCGCCCTTGCGCGCCGCGCCGCTGAAGGCATAGGTCGTGCCGTTCGGGTCCACATGCCCCTGGATCGGGTCGTACATGGCGCCCACGAATTGGCTCTTGTCAAGCAGCGGCAACAGGCGCTGGGCTTCGTCGAGCGAGACCAACTCAGTCTGCATGCCCATGTAGCGTCCCTTGGAGTGGATGTTCTTCAGCCACTCGTAGCGCGCCGGGGTTGCCGCCAGCATCAGTCCCTCGGTCATGTGCAGGCCCACCGACTGGCCGGAAATCTCCTCGATCTCCTTGTACAGGTTGATGGAGTACTGCTGCAGCTTGGCCACGTTCGGGTCGCCGTTGACGGTGTGCATGCCGCCGGCTGCGTGCCATGTGGAGCCGGAAGTCAACTCCAGGCGCTCCAGCAGCACAACGTCGCGCCAACCCTTCTTGGTGAGGTGGTACAGCACGCTGGCCCCCACCACCCCGCCGCCAATCACGACGACCCGATAACTTGACTTCATAAGGTTCTCCACTCGCTGCTACCCAAATACCACGGCCCCGTACCCGACCCGACACGGATTTGATGCTGACAAGTATGCTGCGCAGGGAAGCCATGGCCGCCAGCGTCAGCGCAGGCGTTACTTTGCATCGGGAAAGCTGATGCTGCGGCATGACGAGCAGTACACGCGGCGCCTCGTGGCAATGAAAACGAGAGGCTCATTGCTGACCGGAAATACGCAAGGGGTTCGGAGTCCTGCCTCGTTGGACAAGGCTTCAGGCGGTCGGATTTCCCCGGCGATGCGATACTGGCCCGCATGCGATCGAATCTACTGCCGCCTCCCTTTTTACACCCGTTTCGGCACTGATGACATGGCCCTGTTACCCACGCCTGCGCCGCAATTTGTGCGGCTCGCCGAAACACAGCGCGCACCGGTGCCGTTCACGCTCGACGGCCGGGCCTGTCACGGGCTCGTCGGCGACACCATCCTGACGGCGGTGTTGGCGCTTGGTCCGGTATTGCGGCACGCAGATTTCAGTGGCGAGGCGCGGGCTGGCTTCTGCCTGATGGGCGCCTGCCAGGACTGCTGGGTCTTCACAGCGAGCGGTCAGCGTCTGCGGGCCTGCACCTGCTTCATCGCGCCGGGCATGCACTTGCTGACGCGCAAGCCCGGCGACGCATGAGCGTCCGGGACCCGCCGGTGATCGTCGGTGCCGGGCCGGCCGGTATTCGGGCCGCGCAGGCGCTCGTCGGCAGAGGCCTGCGCCCGGTCGTGGTAGACGAGGCCCCGCGCTGGGGGGGCCAGATCTACCGCCAGCCGCCAGCGCATTTCCTGCGCTCCAAGAAGGCCCTGTATGGCTGGGAGTACCGGCGCGCCGATGCGGTTCACCGGGCCATGTCAGATGTGCTGGATCGCGTCGACTATCGCCCCGATACATTGGTCTGGAACGCCGAGGCCGGCCATCTCGACCTGTTGCACCAGAGTCGAACGTCGACACTGGCCTATTCGCGGCTGATCGTCGCCAGTGGGGCCACAGACCGGATATTGCCGTTTCCGGGCTGGACGAAACCCGGCGTCTACACACTGGGCGGTGCTCAGGTTGCCCTCAAGTACCAGGGCTGCGCGATTGGCAGCAGAATCGTGTTCCTGGGAACCGGGCCGCTGCTGTATTTGGTCGCCTACCAGTATGCCCTGGCCGGAGCCAATGTCGCGGCGGTGCTCGACAGCGCGACTCTGGCCGATCAGGTGGCTGCCGCGCCCGCGCTGCTGGCACGGCCGTCGGTATTGGCCAAGGGCCTGTATTACCTGGCTTGGCTGCGGGCCCACGGCGTGCGGCTGCAGGGCGGCGTGCGAGCGCTGCGGGTACTCGGCGATGTGCGCACCGAGGCGATGGTCTGGGCCGATGCCCGCGGCGAACACACGCTGGCCTGCGATGCAGTCGGCTTTGGTTATGCGCTGCGGCCCGAGACCCAACTGGCCGACCTGCTGGGCTGTCGCTTCCGTTTCGACGACCTTGCCCGCGCCTGGTTGCCCGAGCGCGATGTGGCCGGTCGGGCCAGCGTGCCGGGTATCTACCTGGCCGGAGATGGCGCGGGCGTCCTTGGCGCCGATGCGGCTGAATGGGCTGGCGAACGTGCGGCTCTGGCGCTGCTGTCCGATGCCGGACATGCGCTTGACGCGCCTGGCCGCGCGCGTGCCGCCACCCTGGAGAGGCGGCTGGCGGGTGCGGCGCGGTTTCTGGGCGGCTTGGAACGCGCCTTTCCGTTTCCGCTGGGCTGGGCCGACCAGGCCCCCGATGAGTTGGTCGTCTGCCGCTGCGAGGAGGTCACTGCCGGAGACCTGCGGCGCACCGCGTCGAGCACCGGTGCGACCGAGCTGAACCGGCTCAAGGCTTTTTGCCGCGTTGGCATGGGGCGCTGCCAGGGCCGCATGTGCGCTGTGGCTGCGGCTGAAATCCTGGCGCAATGCAGTGGCCTGCAGCCCGTGCAGGTCGGGCGGTTCAGGGGTCAGGCACCAGTCAAGCCGATCCCCTTCATGGTCCGCGAGCCGGCGGATGAATTGCCGACCGGGGGGTCCGCATGAAGGAGAAGCGGCTTGTCGATGTGGCCATCATTGGCGGCGGGATTGTCGGCTCGTCCGCTGCGCTGGCCTTGCGCGGCATGGGCCTGTCCGTCATCGTGCTCGAGCGCGACCTGTGCGGCGCGCACTCCAGTGGCGTCAACTACGGTGGCGTTCGCCGGCAGGGGCGCCCGCTGACGCAGTTGCCGCTGTCCCGGCGCGCCCATGGCATATGGGGACGCCTGCGCGAACTGATCGGCATCGATGGCGAATACCTGCGCTCGGGGCATCTGAAGATAGCCCGCAGCCAGGCTGACCTGGCATCCCTGGAGGCCTACCGCGAACGCAGCGCCGGGTACGGAATGGACTTGCGCATGATTGGCGCGGGCGTGCTGCGCTCGCAGTACCCGTGGCTGGGCGCGAGTGCGATCGGCGGCTCCTACTGTCCGCAGGACGGGCACGCCAACCCGCGGCTGGTGTCACCGGCCTTTGCGCGCGCGGCAGCCCGCGCGGGGGCGGACATCCGCGAGCACTGTCGCGTGGACGAAATAGAGCACGACGGTCAGTGTTTCACCATGTCCTCAGGTACGGCGCTGCAGGTGCGCTCGCGTTTCCTGCTCAATTGCGCCGGCGCCTGGGCAGGCGCCGTGGCGAGGCGCTTCGGCGAAGCGGTTCCCATGGTGTCGGAGCACCCGGTCATGGCGGTCACCGAGCCGCTGGACATGTTCATGACCCTGAGCCTGGGGGTCGAGGGCGGCGGCATCTATGGGCGGCAGGCGCCGCGCGGCAACTGCGTCATTGGCGGCTCGCGGGGCTATGCCATCGACGCCGACCGTGCACGGCCGGGCCATCAGGCGATCGCTCAGGTGTTGCAACGCAGCGTCGAACTCCTTCCTGCGCTGCGCCATGCGCACATCATCCGCGCCTGGAGCGGCACCGAAGGGTATCTTCCCGACCGCGAGCCAGTGATCGGGCCCAGCGCGACCACACCCGGTCTGGTCCACGGGTTTGGTTTTGCGGGGGCTGGTTTCCAGATCGGACCGGCCGTCGGCGAGGTGCTCGCGGAACTGGTGCGGGACGGCGCCAGCACGACGCCGATTGCGGCATTTTCGATCTCCCGCTTTGCGGACGCGGCGCATTTGCCGCCCGAAGGCGGATCTTGAGGAGCTGCAACTACAGCGTATCCTCCAGCCGGCAATTGATCAGCAACTCGGCCACCGAGGCGGTGTTGGGCAGGGCCATCACGACCGAAACCAGGGCCGCCAGATCGTCCGGCTGCGACATCGCCTGCGCTGGCATGGCCGGGTGGCCGGCGGACATATCGGTGTTGACGAAGGACGGGCAAACGGCCGTTGCCCGCACACCCCTGTCCCAGGCGATGCGCCGGGCGGCGTGGGTCAATGCAACCATGGCATGTTTCGACATGTTGTAGGCGATGTTGTCGTTGCGCACGCGCTTTCCGGACAGTGATGCGATGTTGATGATGCGTCCGGCGCCGCTGGCTTCGAGGTATGGCAGGGCGCAATGGATGAGGTTGAGCGGGGCCTTGCAGTTGATGGCCCAGATCTCGTCCAGGGCCGCTTCATCCGGCGCCCGCAGGGTGATCTTGCTGTTGGCGCCGGCGTTGTTCACCAGTCCGTCGATGCGCCCGAAAACTGCGGCGGCGGCCTCGACCCAGGCGCGGTGGCTGGCCCAGTCACGGGCGTCGAAGCGGCTGACATGCAGGCGGGCGGGGTCCCAGCCCTTGGTGAACGGGTTTGTCGAACCTGGATCGCGGACGCCCAGGCTGAGCGAATACCCCTGCAGATACAGCCTCTCGGCGATCGCACGGCCGATGCCGCGGTTGGCACCTGAAATGAGGATGACGCGTCCGACCGGATCAAGCATGGTTTTCTTTCAGCCGTGAAGAGTCAGAGGGGCCTGGCCGGGCCTGCCCCGCCCGTTGTGCCCGACCTTGAAGCGATCACAGCGAAAACCGGAGAGATCGAAGCGTGTCTCTGAGCCCAGGGTCAGTGCTGCCAGAATTTCGCCCGTCACCGGCCCGATGCCGAAGCCGTGGCCGGAAAACCCGGCGGCGATAACCAGGCCGTCGATTCCCGAGTGGGCATCGATGACCGGCAGGGCGTCCGGCGTGAGGTCGATCAGCCCGCCCCAGACGCGGGCAATGCCCAAATCGGCGACGCCGGGCAGGACCTGCGCAACCCGTCCGATCAGCGCAGCGATGTCGCGCACCCGTGGCTGCAGGCTGTCCTGCGTCCAGGCGGTCGGATCGCCGGACCAGTCGTCGATGCCGTTGGTCACCCGAAAGCGGCCCGAGAGTTCCTGCCGACCGGCGGCGTCGGCGTTGGCTACGCCGAAAACCTGCGAGAAGACCGGCGCAGTGGGTACGGTCTGCAGCACGCAGACGAGTTTGGACATGATCGGCAGGCTGATACCCCGGGGTCCGAGGAGTTCGGGCGCGTGGACACCGGCGGCGACCACCACGCGGTCGCAGTGCAGCACGCCCGCGCTTGTCTCGACGCCGATCACCCGTCCCTTGTCGAGCACCAGCGCGTGCGCCGCGACACCCTCGCGGATGGTGGCGCCATGGCGCACCGCCGCCGCTGCATAGGCTGCAAGGCTCGCGTGCGGGTCCGCATGTCCGTCGCCGGCGCAGAAGGATGCCGCAAGCACCGCGTCGCCAACCGCCGGCGCCACTGCGCGGACAGCTTGCAGATCCGGCAGGAATTCAAGGTCCAAGCCCAGGGCCCGTTGGTCTGCAACCAGCGCACGGATGGTGGCGACCTCGTCCTCGCTACGCGCAAGGCGCAGGTTGCCGCCCTGCCGGTAGCCGGTCGGCAGGCCTAGTTCCTGATCCAGGGTTTGCCAGCGCGCAACCGCCGCCTGCGCCAGGGGTAGTTCGACGGGATGCCGCCCGGACTGGCGCACGCCGCCCAGCGTCCAGCCGGAGGCCATGGCGCCGAGCCGGGTCTTTTCGAGCAGCGTGACACGGTGGCCGGCCCGGGCAATTTCGTAGGTCGCCGAAACGCCGCTGATGCCGCCGCCGATGATGATGATGTCCTGCACCGGCCCCCATCCTTTCGGGTTGCAACTCATGTGGCCGTGCGCCGAAGCCGCGCAAAGCGCTCCAGACGAAACGGGGTCATGTCGACAAAGGGTGTCGTCCCGGTCAGCAGGTCGGCCACCAGTCGTCCGGCTCCCGGACCGATGCCGAAGCCGTGGCCGGAAAAGCCGCTGGCCAGGAAAAATCCGGGGATCCGCGGAACCTCGCCGATCACCGGAACGGCATCGGGCATCGCGTCGATCAAGCCACCCCAGGCGCCGGCGACCTGCATCGCCGCGAAGGCCGGAAATGCCGCGATCAGGTTCCTTTGCGCCTGTTCAAGAATGCGCGCATCCGGCGTCGGGTCGAGGACGCGGATCCGCTCGAAGGGGCTCACGGCCTCCATCGACCAGCGCCGCGGCGTGCGGATCTCTTCTACGAAGCGGTGCCCGATGCGTAAACGCAACTCATGCCGCTGGCGGATCAGGGCCGGCAGGAAGTCGGGAAACAGCCTGAAGCTGTCGGGCACGATGTGGGCGGTACTGGCGCCGCGGTGGGCGATGGTGTAGCCGCCATCTGCGCGTTTGCGAAAGGCGAAGTCGACTGCGCCGACGGCCTGCTCCGGCGGACCCTGCAGAGGCGCCGTACGCAATACCGATCCGAGAATCTTCAATTGCGGGAAGTCGATCCCCATGTTGCCGAGGAACAGCCGAGACCATGCGCCACCCGCGAGCACCACCTGGCTGCAGCGGATCACGCCGTGCTCGGTGATCACGCCCGAGACGCGCCCGGCCGATGTTTCCATGCCGCGCACGGCACAACATTCGAGCACATGACCGCCCGCCCGGCGAACCGCTTCGGCAATGGCGGGAACCGCTTTTTGGGGCTCCGCACGCGCATCGGATGGGGTGTAGAGCGCGCCGGCATACTTTCGCTCGGAGCCCGGCAGGACAGCCTTGATCTCTGCCGCAGTCAGCAGTCGCGAGTCGAGTTCGTAGGGTTGCGCGTTTTGCAGCCATTGCGCATGGCTGGCCAACCCATCGGCATGGTCGGCGACATAGACGATGCCGCTGCGCCTGAAGCCGAGATCGGCGCCAATGGCGGGCCCCATGGCCTCCCACAGGCGCCGGCTTTCGAGGGCCAGCGGGATTTCTCCCGGATCACGGCCCATGATCCGGACCCAGCCCCAGTTGCGTCCCGATTGCTCGTGGCCCACGCGCCCTTTCTCGCAGACCGCCACAGCGATGCCCTTTTGCGCCAGGTAGAGGGCCGTGGTGATGCCGACGATGCCGCCCCCGATGACCACCACATCCAGTTTCTCGGGCCTCGCAGCGCCGGGCCCGATGCGCTCGATACCGGCGTGTGCCCGCCCATCGGGCGCGGCGTTTGCATGGCTCATGTCGCTGTCTCAGGCGCACGGGCTGCATGACCGATGGGTGCGGCCTTCCTGCGTGCTGCCCCTTGGCCCCGTTGAAACGCAGGTGGTCGCGCGAATTCCATCGGAGGCAGTATCGCATCCGCCATCGGGTGTTGATCGGTGTGCATACCGAGGGTTTTTCAGGATGCTTCGGGGTCCGCCAGGGGCGCGTCGACGGCCTGCGGCTCTATATACTGGCTTGCACGGCTGCCGCACAAGGGCGCAGCGGATACCGTCGGCCCCTCGCATGCGGGTTCGCAACCATCAGAAAGACCATCATGAAAATGCACTTCGCCGCCGCCACCCTGGGGCTTGCGTGTTCCATCGCCGGCATCACCCCGGCCCTTGCGCAAAAGACCACCCTGATCGTCGGCCTCGCATCGGCCGACGCCGGTGTGCTGGATCCGCACATCAATTCATCCACCCCGGGCAAGAGCTTCCTGCAGCAGTTGTTCAACGGCCTGGTCCGCCTCAAGCCGGGCGAGATCAGCCCGGACCAGATCGAGCCGGATCTG
>JANOTG010000413.1:0-10721 GCA_031416215.1 Betaproteobacteria bacterium | reverse complement strand
GCAATAAATCACCAGAGCACCCTGCGCGCCCATCCAGAAACTGAACGGCCAGCCAAAAAAATTGAAACTCAGTGCGCGTGCGTAATAACTCACGACAAACGTCACCACAAACCATATCAACAGGAGGATCCCGGTGATATTCAGGTTCTTGCGCCAGTAACGGTGCTGGTTCTCGGTCAACTCCATCTTGTCTACCTCCAACGGTTGCGCCCTTGCGGGCATTTCGCGATCACCACCCGTCTCCCCATGGGTGGTCTGCAAGCCGGATCGCGCCTTTACTTCAAATCACCGCCCAAGGGCTCACGCCGATTGCGCAATGCGCAACCCGGTTTCGCGTTCCAGCTGGGCGGCCACTTTGGGCTCGAACCCGTTGAGATGGCGCATGATCTTCACCGCCTCCTCGGGTTGTTGCCGGTCCACATGCACCCGTGCCAGCTGATACCAGCCAAACGGGCTCATGGGTTGCAGTTCTGTATTGGTCTTCAAAGCGAGCACAGCCTCGTCGAACCGCCTCGCCCGGATCAGAACCAGCGCGAGGCCGTACCAGGCGCGGTCCATCTTCGGCTCGATCTCGATCGCGCGGCGAAACGCCGGCTCGGCGTCGTCGTGGCGCCCCATGTCGTCGAGCATGTAGCCCAGGTTGAACCACGCCGCCGAGTTGTCGGAATGTACCTGTGCCAGCTCGGTGAGCGCCTCCACGGCTCCCTGTTTGTCCCCCAACTCGCCCAGCAGGTGGGCGCGACTTGCCATCACGTACCGGTTTTGCGGCGCCAAGCTGCGCATCGCGTCAAAACGCGCTAGGGCCGCCCGCTTTTGTCCCAACACCAGCAGCACAATGGCCTGCATTTTCAAGAACAGGTACGACAGCCAGTGATTCATTTGCACAACTCCACACCCATTTGCAGGCAGGTTTGAATCTTCAGGATCGTCACACCGAGCCAGACAAATGCCAGCAACAGGAAAGCCACCAGTGGCAGATGCCGTTCGACTACAAACTTCGGGCTCATCAGCCTGGCTACCGCAACAAATGGACGGCCCATGATCTGCAACAGCTGGTAAAAGATGTTCTTGTCACGCTTCGCACCAGCCAAAAGGCCCAGCAGCCATTGTCCGAGCAGCGCCAGCAGGGCGATCTCGGCGATCAATTTGACAGTAGTCACGGCGACAAGCATGGAACCCATTCGTTCGAGTGGCCCCATTGTTGGCGCCAGCCTTACTGGTTTCTTACAGACTTGTCTGTGCGCCCGCCAACTAAGGGTAGACCCGCCTAGGGTTTTCCCCGGGTCGGGATCTCCGGCATGCCGCCTGGATGTCGAAACTATGCCGCCAGACGCCGCCAGGTTTCAATCACCGAATCCGGGTTCAGGGAAATCGAATGGATGCCCTGCTCCATCAGCCAGGCGGCAAAATCGGGATGGTCACTGGGGCCCTGACCGCAAATGCCGATGTACTTGCCATTTGCCTTGCAAGCAGCTATCGCCATGCCGATCAGCGCCTTGACGGCCGGGTCGCGTTCGTCAAAATCGGCTGCCAGCACAGCCAGCCCGGAGTCCCGGTCCAGTCCCAGCGTCAGTTGTGTCAGATCGTTGGAGCCAATGGAAAAGCCGTCGAAAAACTGCAGATACTCGTTGGCCAGAATGGCGTTGCTCGGGATCTCACACATCATGACAATTTTCAGCGCGCTCCCGTCACCCGTGCCTTCACCTCGGCGCAAGCCATGCGCCGCCAGCAGGTCGGTCACCTTGCGCGCCTGCTCGATGGTACGCACGAACGGCACCATGATCTGGACATTGGTCAGGCCCATATCGTTGCGCACGCGCTTGAGCGCATCACACTCCATCGCAAACGCCTCGCCAAACTCACTGCTGATGTAACGCGCGGCACCGCGAAAGCCCAGCATCGGATTTTCTTCTTCCGGTTCGTACCGGCTGCCGCCGATGAGCTTGCGGTATTCGTTGCTCTTGAAGTCGGACAGGCGCACGATCACCGGCTTGGGCCAGAATGCGGCCGCGATGGTGGCGACGCCCTCGGCGACCCGGTCGACATAGAAGGCGCGCGGCGAGGCATGACCACGGGCCACCGACTCGACCGCCTTTTTCAGGTCGGCATCCACATGGGGATAGTCGAGTATGGCTTTGGGATGTACGCCGATGTTGTTGTTGATGATGAACTCCAAGCGTGCCAGGCCGACCCCGGAGTTGGGCAGCTGGCAGAAATCGAACGCCAGCTGCGGATTGCCCACATTCATCATGATCTTCAGCGGCAATTCGGGCATGGCTCCACGCTCAACCTCCTGCACCTCGGTCTCGAGCAAACCGTCGTAGACAAACCCGGTATCACCCTCGGCGCAACTGACGGTTACCAGCACGCCATCCTTCAGCCTGTCGGTCGCATCACCGCAGCCGACAACCGCCGGGATGCCGAGCTCGCGCGCGATGATGGCCGCATGGCAGGTGCGCCCGCCCCGGTTGGTGACGATGGCAGAGGCGCGTTTCATCACCGGCTCCCAGTTCGGATCGGTCATGTCGGTGACCAGCACGTCTCCCGGCTGTACCTTGTCCATCTCCCGTATGTTGTGCACCAGCCGTACCGGTCCGGTACCAATTTTCTGGCCGATGGCGCGCCCCTCGGCCAACACCACGCCACGACCTTTGAGCTTGTAGCGATGCTCGGCCTTGCCCGCTGCCTGGCTCTTCACCGTTTCAGGTCGTGCCTGCAGTATGTACAGCTCCCCGTCCAGACCGTCCTTGCCCCATTCGATGTCCATCGCGCGCCCGTAATGCTGCTCGATCAGCAACGCGTATGCAGCGAGTTTTTCAACATCGGAGTCACTCAGCGAATACCGGTTGCGCAACTCGGGGGGCACATCGGTGGTCTTGACCAGCTTGCCCCCCACGGCTTTTTCGTCAGCCGTCGTGAACTGCATCTGCAACAGCTTGGATCCCAGGCTGCGCCGGATGATGGCGCGTTTGCCGGCGCGCAACATGGGTTTGTGCACATAGAACTCGTCCGGATTCACCGCGCCCTGCACCACGGTCTCGCCCAGACCATAACTCGACGTGATGAACACGACATCCTCGAAGCCCGACTCGGTGTCGATGGTGAACATGACACCGGCGGCGCCGATGTCCGAGCGCACCATGCGCTGCACCCCGGCACTCAGAGCGACATGCTCGTGGGCAAACCCCTTGTGGACACGGTAGCTGATTGCACGGTCGTTGTACAAGGACGCGAACACCTCGCGCATCTTGTGCAGGATGTCGTCGATGCCGACGACATTGAGAAAGGTCTCCTGCTGGCCGGCGAACGACGCATCCGGCAGGTCCTCCGCGGTGGCCGATGAGCGCACCGCAAACGAGGCTCCCACCACACCGCCGCACAAGGTCTCGAAAGCTGCATGGATGGCCTGCTCCAGGTCCTTTGGGAACGGCTGGGCTTCCACCAGGGTTCGGATCCTTGCGCCAACCACCGCCAGCTGGCGCACATCTTCAGTATCCAGTGTGGACAACATGTCCTTGATCTGGTGATCAAGCCCGCCATGGGCCAAAAACTCTCGGAATGCATGCGCGGTGGTGGCGAATCCGGTTGGAACCCTCACGCCGCCGGGCAAGTGCGAGATCATTTCGCCGAGGCTGGCATTTTTCCCGCCAACCGACTCGACGTCGCTCATTCTCAGCTTCTCAAACGGTACGACCAGGGCGGTCGCTCCAAACAATGCAGACATGGGGGAACTCCGGAAGTGGGAAAAAACGGGGGTGTCTGCCTTGCCCAGTCTGCACAACCGAGGCACAGGCGTATGCCGCACGCGCGGCTTGCTGGCTGACTGGTTGTTGTGGCGCGCTGCATGATCGGGGCGGATGCGAAATCGGCTGCTTGATACCATTGTAGGGCGCAGCCCCCGAGCCGGAGCCACTTCGGGCAACGGCACCGTCTGCCAGAACCGACCCGCCAACCATGCCCAATCGAACCGTATTTTTCATCTCGGACGGCACCGGCATCACCGCAGAAACCTTCGGCAACGCCATACTTGCACAGTTCGAAATGAAGGCCCGTCACGTCCGACTTCCCTTTGTCGACACGGCCGACAAGGCGCACCAGACGGTGCGCCAGATCAACCATACGGCGGTCGTCGACGGCAAGAAGCCGATCGTGTTTACCACACTGGTGAATATGGAGATCCTGAAGATACTGCAGCAGGGTTGCCAGGGCATGCTGTTGGACATGTTCGGCACCTTTGTCCGCCCACTCGAGACAGAACTGGAGATCAAATCGAACCACCGCGTCGGACGCTTCAGCGACGCCAGCAAAAGCAAGGAGTACCAGGACCGCATCGAGGCCATCAACTTTTCACTGGCACACGATGACGGGCAGTCCAATCGGGACCTGGAGCACTCGGACGTCATCCTGGTCGGTGTCAGCCGCAGCGGCAAAACACCTACGTCCCTGTATCTGGCAATGCAGTACGGTCTCAAAGCCTCCAACTACCCGCTGATTCCGGAAGACTTCGAGCGTCAGCAACTGCCCACGGCATTGATGCCGCACCGCACGAAGTTGTTCGGCCTGACCATTGCGCCGGAACGCCTGAGCGAGATCCGGCATGAGCGCCGTCCCAATTCACGCTACGCGGCGCTGGACAACTGCCGCCATGAAGTGGCACAGGGCGAAGCCATGATGCGGCGCAGCGGCATCCGCTGGTTATCCACCACGACCAAGTCGATCGAAGAGATCGCCACCACCATCTTGCAGGAAATCCGGCCCGAGCGTCTGACTTACTGATCGCTGCCCTGGTGAGTCCCGTTTGACGACCACCCGGCATCTGCTTTGACCCGTCGGACGCGGCAATGACCGACAACGGTCAATCCGGCAACGCAGCGATGCCGGCCCGCGCCACCTGTGCGTCTTCATGTGATTTCACACCGCTGACACCGACAGCGCCCAGGCACTGGCCATCGCGCATGATCGGAATACCCCCCTCCAACATGCCGTCGAGCACGGCAACGCTGAGAAACGACTGGCGTCCACCATTGATCATGTCTTCATAGACCTTGCTCTCGCGCCGGCCCAGTGCGGCGGTGCGGGCCTTGGCCTGGGCAATGATGCTGGACACCGCAGCCACGCCGTCCAGGCGCTGAAAGTGCAGCAGATGTCCGCCATCATCAACAATGGCAATCGACACGGCCCATGTATTGCGCTGCGCCTCGGCGCAGGCGGCGACGGCGATTTGCTGTACATCGTGGAGTTCAAGAACCGGTTTTGTTTTCATGGATGACCCTGGAGAATTTGGTGAAGGGGATAACAGCGCTGTTTCGGTGGCACACGCGAGGCCCGCGCCATTGTCCCGCACAAGCGACAAGAAATCCCCGGAAAACTTGTGCCATTGGGCTGACGACCACTTAACGCGCCCCTTGTTTTCCCATACACTCGCCGCATCTGCCGATCACTGGCATTTTCAGGAGAACTCGCATGAACGACCGCGTACAGACAATTGACAACAGCTTCGGCCACGACGCAGCCTTGTCGGCCGTACAACGCAACAAAGTACTGCGTAACACTTACTGGTTGCTGGCACTGAGCATGTTGCCGACCGTGTTGGGCGCATGGCTGGGGGTCGCCACGGGCA
Organism: Betaproteobacteria bacterium; assembly: GCA_031416215.1. Taxonomy (GTDB): domain Bacteria; phylum Pseudomonadota; class Gammaproteobacteria; order Burkholderiales; family Burkholderiaceae_C; genus CAISIP01. The sequence continues at coordinate 5,101 of JANOTG010000413.1, read as the reverse complement.
TTACAGCCTCTCTGGGCGGCGGCCTGGGGCTGGTGGTGTTCCTGGGCGGTGCATTTGCGTTCATGTTTGCGATAGAAAAAACCAAGAACTCCGCTGCAGGCGTGCCAGTGTTGCTGGCCTTCACCTTTTTCATGGGCCTGATGTTGTCGCGCATGTTGGCGATGGTTCTGGGGTTCAAGAACGGGTCCGACCTGATCATGACGGCCTTTGGTGGCACGGCTGGCATCTTCTTCGTCATGGCCAGCCTGTCGACTGTCATCAAGCGCGACTTGTCGGGTATGGGCAAGTGGCTCACCGTAGGCGCCCTGGTACTGATGGTGGGGGCGATTATCAATGTGTTCGTCGGGTCTTCTGCGGGCATGATGGCTATCTCGGTCTTGGCCATCGGCATCTTCAGTGCCTTCATGCTGTATGACCTCAAGCGCATCATCGACGGCGGCGAGACTAACTACATCAGCGCCACGCTGGCTTTGTATCTCAGCATCTACAACGTGTTCCAGAGCCTGTTGGCCCTGCTGGGTATTGGCGGCGGCAGCAACGACTGAACACAACGCCAGTGCCCCCGAAAAAGGCCCTTTCCAGGGCCTTTTTCTTTGCCTGCAGAGCCGCAAGTGCCTACAGTACGGGGAGCATTTTGCCGATAATCCGATATCCGCGACACATGCCCATGAACATCCGCCTTGCCCCCATCCTGCTGATTGCGGTGCTGGCTGCCTGCGAATTTCCGGGTATGGGGCCGGACCCCCGTATCGCACAGCGGGAAGCCGACGGCAAGGCCATCGGCGCTGCCTGCCGGCACGCCATACGCGGCATCGAAGAGTGCTACAACCAGAATGAAAAGGCACTCAAGACAGCGGTCTTCGAAGGCTGGAAGGAGATGGACCTGTACATGCGCGAGAACAAGATCGAAGGCATACCACCCAAGGAAGCCCGGGTCATCGCGCAGGACGAAGAGATCATCGAGGACAAAAATGGCAAGCCCATTGCCAAGTCGCAAGTCGACAGCAAGGCCCGGGCCGATGTAGCCATGAAAACACCCAAGATGGGTGACAAGCCTGGCGCCAAGACCACAGCACCCTGAAATCCATACCCTGCAACTGTCGGCTGGCCTGACTGCCCCGGGTCAGGAAATCAGATCAAACACCGCAATGCTCTCGACATGGGCCGTATGCGGAAACATGTTGACCACACCTGCTGCTGAACACCGGTAACCTGCCTGATGTACCAGGATTGCGGCATCCCGCGCCAGGGTGGCCGGGTTGCAACTCACATAAACGATGCGCTGCGGAGCGCGCCAATCGCCGATGTCCTGCGCTGACAGTGGCGCTGCCACAGCGGCGCCGTCATCCCCAGAGCTGACAACACCAGCCAGGCGCGACTGAAATACCTGCGCCAGCGCACGCACCAGCGCGAACGCCCCTTCACGCGGCGGGTCCATCAGCCACTTGTCGGCCACACCATCTGCCAGCAACTGGCCGGCTGACATATCGAACAAATTGCGAACGACAAACTCCGCATTGGGAAGCCCGCCATCACCACCGGGACGCGGCAACGGCAGCAGGGCATTTGCACGCGCCCGGGCTACAAGCGGCGCACTGCCTTCCACTCCGAGCACGGAGCCAGCACGGGTGGCCAGTGGCAGCGTGAAATTTCCCAATCCGCAGAACCAATCGATGGCACGCTCATGCGACTGCGGCGCCAACAAGCGCAGGGCGGTTCCGACCAGCACATCGTTGACCTGCGGATTCACCTGCGTGAAGTCGGTCGGGCGAAACGGCATGCGCAAGCCAAACTCCGGCAGCTCGTAGGCCAATTGGGGCTGCCCCGTGTCCAGCAACTCAATACCGTCTGGCCCTTTTGCCTGTAGCCACCACTGGATATGGGTCGCCAGGCCATCCACCGTGCCGGAATGGACTGCGGCAAACTCCCGCAGCCGCGCCAGGTCATCTTCGACCAGCGGCTCCAGATGGCGCAGCACCAGGGCAACGACCTGACCACCCGGCAGAGAACCTATCGCCAGTTCTATCTGCGGGCAAGTCTCGCGCGCCTGCATTTGCATGATCATGCGCCGCAGCGGCAGCAACAGGGCACTGACGGCAACTGGCAACACATGGCATTCCCGCATGTCGGCCACGAAGCTGCTCTTGCGCTCGTGGAACCCGATCAACACGTCCGACTTTTTTCGCACATAACGCACAGACAGCCGGGCGCGATAACGGTAGCCCCAGGCCGGCCCCTGCACAGCGCGCAGCATTGTCTGCGGTCGCACCTTGCCCAGGTGCCACAGCGCATCCTCCAGCACCCGCTGTTTGACTGCGACCTGCGCCGCGCCATGCAGGTGCTGCAACTTGCAACCACCACAGGCACCTTCATGAAGACCAAAATGTGGGCACTGCGGGCGCACGCGCTGCGACGACTCCACCACCACATGGGTCACCACGGCCTTGTCGAAACTCGGCTTGGACCGCGTCAGGACCACTTCCACCAGCTCGTAGGGCAGCGCACCTTCGACAAATACCACCTTGCCATCGGGTCGGTGCGCGATGCCCTGCGCATCGATGTCGAGTGACTCGATCTGCAACAGCGCCGGCTGGTCCATCAACGCGGTGGCAGGTGCTTCGCCGGATCGACTGGCTTGCCCTGGCGGCGCACCTCGAAATGCAGCTTGACCCGATCGGCATCGGTGTTGCCCATCTCGGCAATCTTCTGACCACGACGCACCGTCTGGTCTTCTTTCACCAGCAACAGTTGGTTGTGTGCATAAGCTGTCAGATAGGTGTTGTTGTGTTTGAGGATCACGAGATTGCCGTAACCGCGCAAACTGGCCCCCACATAGACCACCCGGCCGTCGGCTGCAGCCAGGACCGGGTCACCGGCGGCGCCACCGATGTCCAGGCCTTTGTTCCTGACTTCGTCGAAGCCACTGAGCACCGGCCCTCGGGCCGGCCACAACCAGTTGACGTCTTCGTCACCACCACCTGCCGAAGCCGCGGCAACCGGTGCCGGTGCCGGCGCTGCGGCGGGGGCTGCGCCCGGCGCTGGCGTTGCCCCGATCGGACCCGTGGCAACCGTCGGTGATCCCACCGGTCTGGCCACAACCACGGGTGCGGGCGTGGCGGCACCAACCGGCTGCGACGGTGCAAGCACGCGAAGAACCTGCCCAACCTCGATCAAATTCGGGTTCTCCAGGTTGTTCCAGCGCGCCACATCACGCCAACTCTGACCGTTCTCAAGTCCGATCCGGATCAGGGTATCGCCAGGCTTGACTGTGTAGTACCCAGGTTTGCCCGCATTCTCGAATCCGAGTGGTTGGCGCAGGGCCGGCGCCACCGGCTCTGGCGGTGTCGCAGCCGATGCGGCTGCGGGGGTCGTGCGGTCCTCAACCGGAGCCCGGTTGGCGACCCTGGACGCGCAACCCGCCAGCACCAGCAGGAACAACACGGCCAAAGCACTGCGGGCAAAATTTGCCACCATGGGAACTCCCTTCACGCAACACCCGATTTTAGGGGGACGAAATGCACCGCTTCGCAGATCGTTTGCTGCAAGCCAGCCGGGGTGCGGTCAATCACCACCAATGCCTGCCCTCCGGAGCGCTGTTGAGCCACGGGTGCCACGAGGCGACCACCAACGGCCAATTGATCCGTCCAGGCCGCGGGCACGTTTTCGCCACCGGCCGCCGCAATGATGCCTGCATAAGGCGCGCCCTTGGCAAAGCCCGCCATGCCATCGCCAAACAGCAGGTGCAGCGTGGCAAGACGCATGGGTCGCAGATTCGCACGCGCCTTCTCGTGCAGCTGGCGCAGGCGCTCGATGCTGTAGACCTCGGTCGCGACCAGACTGAGCACTGCAGCCTGATAACCACAACCGGTTCCAATTTCCAGCACCCGACCCAGCCGCTCCGGTCGGCCGTTGCGCAGCAGTGTGATCATGCGCGCCACCACGCCCGGTTTGGAAATCGTCTGGCCCAGGCCGATCGGCAGGCTCGTATCCTCATACGCCTGTGCCTCCAGAGCACTGTCGACGAAATTGTGCCGCTCCACCGCCTCCATGGCCGATGCCACGAGTCGGTCCGCCAGGCCCTGTGCCACAAGCTTTTGCACCATGTTGCGCCGCGCCGCTACCGCACCGATCGTTGCCCGCCCGCTTGACACAGGAACCACATCGACCCGTAACGCCATCCGGCCAGACCGCAAAGACGCGCCGTCTGACGGAGCTGCCGCAACCCGCGCTCGAGCGCCACTTGACGCAGCCGCGCTGGTTTGATGCAACCGCGCCGGGAACACAGGGCGTTGCTTCATCCAGCCATGCGGTTGATACCGGCGACAGTCTGCGCCCAGTAGCTCAGGCTGTCATGGTCTGCCAGGTCGGTTTTCAATGGCGTCAACGCCACGTGTCCCTGCACTGTCGCATGAAAATCTGTCCCATCGGCATCGTCCTTGACCGCACCTGCGCCACCGATCCAGTACATCGTTTCGCCGCGTGGACTGATTTGCGTGATCACCGGCTCCGCCGCGTGGCGCCGACCCAGGCGACACACCTTCATCGGCTTGATTTGATCCAGCGGCAGATTCGGTATATTGACGTTGAGCAACCACGGCGCGGCGCCAACCAGCTTGTGCTTCAGCATGCGCAGCACCAGTTCGCGCGCCTTGGCCGCCGCTGCGTCCAGATGCCCCCAGCCCTTTTCTACTTGCGAAAACGCGATGGCGGGTACTCCGAACAGATAACCCTCCATGGCAGCACCCACGGTGCCGGAGTAAATCGTGTCGTCACCCATGTTGGCACCGTTGTTGATGCCGGAAACAACCAGGTCGGGGCGGTAACCAAGCAGTCCGGTTAGCGCTATGTGTACACAATCGGCCGGTGTGCCATTGATGTACCGAAATCCGTTGCTGGCAGTCGCCACATACAGCGGCGAGTTGAGTGTCAGCGCATTGGACTTCGCGCTGTTGTTGAGCTCCGGCGCCACCACCTCGACCTCCGCGACATCACGCAGTGCTTCATACAGGGCGACGATGCCAGGCGCCTGGTAACCGTCGTCGTTGGAAATCAGGATTTTCATGCAAGCGGCCAGAGTTGCGTGATTGTAGGTGGCCGACCA
>JANOTG010000412.1:0-3951 GCA_031416215.1 Betaproteobacteria bacterium | reverse complement strand
GTGTCAACAACGCCGGTTTGCTCCAATACGCCAACTGCGAGCTGACCACGCCGGAACTGTGGCACAAGACCTTGCGCACCAACCTCGATGGCGTGTTCTATGTCAGCCAGCGGGTCGCACCGGGCATGAAGGCGCGCGGCTTCGGGCGCATAGTGAATGTGTCGTCGTTCGGCGCCAAGACCGGCGGCCTGTCGCCGTTGCCGGCCTATGCGGCGAGCAAGGGCGGCGTGATTTCGCTGACCTTCAGCTTTGCCCGGGAATACGCCGCCTATGGTGTCACCTGCAACGCGCTGGCGCCAACCTTCGTCAAGACCCAGATGCTGACCGGGCAGGTCAGTGCAGAGCGCCAGGCCGAGCTGCGGCAGAAGATTCCGGTGGGCCGCTTCTGTGAGCTGGAAGAGTTCGCACATTGCGTGTTGTTCCTGGCGCACCCGATGAGTGGCTTCATCACCGGCGAGGTGCTGGATCTCAATGGTGGCCTGCAATTTGATTAGGAGGCTATGAATCTTTCTACTGCGCGGGCCGATCTGGCGCCTGCGGTGCTCACCGTACAGATGTACGGCTCCGCTCCTCGGCACCACCTCGACCCGCTCGCTACGAAATCTTCATAGCCTCCTACAGAATCATGTTGAACAACGGCGCATTGTCAGCGTTGGCGGCACGGGGGGTGCAGGTGCCCACCCATGTAAGGCATGACCGACTGGGTGTGGTGCACCTCGGACTCGGGGCGTTTCATCGTGCGCACCAGGCGCTGGTTTTCGGGCATTTGCTTGACCGTGGTGACGGTCGTTGGGGTGTGTTTGGCGTCGCCATGCACAAACGCCATGTCACAGACGCGCTGCGTTCACAAGACGGTCTGTATTCCGTGCAACTGGCTGCTACTGCGGGCGTTCGGTGGCAGGTTTGTGGTGCCATCGGGCAGACCTGCGTGGCGGCCGAGGAACCGCAGACGGTGGTGGCCGCCATGGCCGCACTGTCCACCCGATGGGTGACGTTGACCGTCACCGAAAAGGGCTACGCCCCTCCCCTGGCCGCACTGCTGGTGCAAGGGCTGGCCGCCCGGCGCAACGCGGGTCTGGGCGGGCTCACGCTGGCCAGTTGTGACAATCTGGCTGGAAACGGGCGTGTGCTGCAATCCCTGTGCGTGCAAGCAGCACGCGCCCACGACGCTTCTTTGGCCGACTGGATCGAGGGCGTCTGTGCCTTTCCCAACAGCATGGTGGACCGCATCGTGCCGGCCGCATCTGCCACCACCCTGCAGCAGGCACAGGATGGATTGGGGCTGACCGACCATGCCGCGCTGCGCACCGAGGATTTCTGGGAGTGGGTGATAGAGCGGCATTTTGTCGACAACAGCGATGCCGCTGTTCTGGCCACGGCGGGCGTCCAAGTGGTGGACGATGTACGCCCGTTTGAAGACGCCAAGCTGCGCCTGCTCAACGGCAGCCATTCGGCCATGGCGTGTATTGGCGCGGTGGCCGGCCTGCCTCTGGTCAGCGACTGCATGGCACAAGCGCCCCTACGCGATTTCATACATGGCCTGATGACCCATGAAATCGGGCCGCTGTTGGCACGTCCGCACTGGGCTGACTACCGCGACGCGCTGCTGCTGCGTTTTGCCAATCCGCACCTGCAGCACAGCGTGCACCAGATCGCCAGCGACAGCTCGCTCAAAGTTGCGCTGCGCTGGGTTCCCGCCGCCGTGGCAGCCCTGCAGGCCGGGCTGCCCGTGACGCGGTTGGCCTTCTGCGCGGCAGCCTGGATGCGTTATTGCCAGGGCACCGATGATGCCGGGCAAACCTATGCCCTGTCCGACCCGAACGCTGCAACCCTGCAATCCACGGCGCGCGCCCATGCGGCCAGCGCCAGCGCCACCTTCGACCATCTGGGTACGCTGCCCGCAGTGTGGGGTGATGTGCTGCCGCGGCACCCGTATTGGAGATCACTGGTGATCAACCACCTGCAGGCCATCCAGTCACACAGCCTGCTGGCAAGTGTCGCCATGCTGGCGCCGCAACCGGCCCAGTTGCAGCCGACCTGAGCACCCTTCCACCCTGGAGAAACCCATGTTGCAAAGCTGGAGATGGTTTGGCCCGAATGACCCGGTATCGCTGCGCGAAATCCGCCAGGCCGGCGTGACCGATGTCGTGACTTCGTTGCACCACATCGCCTGTGGCGAAGATTGGCCAGAACAGGAGATTCGCAAACGGATTCGCGAGATCACATGGGACGAGGAGCGACAACAAGCCTCCGGTCTGCGCTGGGGGATGGTGGAGAGCCTGCCGATCCACGAAGACATCAAGACGCGCTCGGGCGACTACCGGCACTACATCGCGGTCTACAAGAACAACCTGCGCCGACTCGGCGCACAGGGTGTGCGCTCCATCTGTTACAACTTCATGCCGGTGCTTGACTGGGCGCGTACCGATTTGTACATCACGCAGGCCGACGGCAGCACGATCTCCGGCTGCAACATCGACGCTTTTGTGGCGTTCGACCTGTTTGAGTTGCGCCGTCCGGGAGCAGAAAACGACTATGCGCCCTGGGCCATTGCGTCAGCGAAGCTGTTTTACGATGCACTCACACCGCAGGCGCGCGGCGAGCTGCGCGACTGCATCCTGCTCGGATTGCCCGGCACGGTCGAAGACCTTGACCCGGCCGAGTTCCTGCGCCGTCTGCAACGCTACCGGCATATCGACGCCCAACAGCTGCGCAAAAACCTGTACGACTTCCTGAACGACATCATGCCGGACTGCGAAGCCGCCGGCGTGAAGATGTGCATCCACCCCGACGACCCGGCCTATCCGGTGTTCGGCATCCCGCGCATCCTGAGCCGCAGCGAAGACGTGGAGCGCCTGTTTGCGGCCGTGCCGTCGCCCAACTCGGGCCTGACCCTGTGCACCGGCTCGTTCGGCAGTTGTATCCACAACGACCCGGCACAGATGCTGGAACAGTTTGCACAGCGTGTGTATTTCGTGCACTTTCGCAATGTGACCCATGTGCCAGGCAAGGAGGGTTCGTTCTATGAATCGAACCACCTGTTCGGCTCGGTTGACATGCCGCGTGCCATGCGGGCCCTGGTGGCCGAAGAAGAGCGCCGCAAGGCCGCAGGTATCACCGACTGGGGCATCCCGGTGCGCCCCGACCACGGCAAGCTGATGGACTGTGACCGCAACAGCGGTGCCTACCCCGGCTATTCACGCACCGGACGCATGATCGGTCTGGCCGAGCTGCGGGGGCTGGAGGTAGGCATACGGCATTCGATGGGGTTGGATATCGGCTGATCAACCTGCCATGTCTACCCCGGCAGCTGCGGCAGCCAGTTTGAGGCCGCTGTCCAGCGTAGCGATCGACAGCCCGTGGCGCATGGCCAACTCAAGGTAAGCCGCGTCGTAGCTGCTCAGGCTGTAACGCATGGCCAACTCGAAAAGCTGCCGCTGACCGGGTATCGGCCCGGCATCGACTTCAATCGGCAACTGAGCCAAGGTGTCCTGAATTTCCCTGGCTTGCGCAATGGGAAGTTTGCCCTTGGTGCAGGCGGTTCTCAGCACATTGGCCAGCTCCATTTGCCACAATGGTGGAACCAGCGCACGGTCGCTCTCAAGCCGTTTGGCGATGGCACTGCTGTACGCATTACTCTGGTCGGGAAGGTACCAGCCGGTCACCACCGAGTTGTCAAGGACGAAGGGCATCAGTCACGGCCCTCCTCAATTGCTCGCTTCACCGAGGCGCCCAAACCAGCCCCGGCGCCAAGCTTGCGCAGGGCCTCCATTGCACCCGCGACCTGCTGCCGCTGCCCATGCGACCGCCGCCCCTTGGCGGAAATCGCCACCAACCGAGCGACAGGTGCGCCATGCCGGGTAATGGTGATCTCCTCACCATTCTCAACCTCGGCAATCATTTCAGAAAAGCGATTCTTGAGTTCGAATATGGCGACTGCTTTCATCACGG
>JANOTG010000411.1:0-2913 GCA_031416215.1 Betaproteobacteria bacterium | reverse complement strand
CCTGCTGGTGCGCGACTGGACGCGCCAGAATCGCAGCTGGTTTGCCGCCGTGCAGGTGGAAAAGACCATGATGGCCATCATCCTCACCCTGATCGTGGCGGTGGCCGCGTTCAACCTCGTCAGCACGCTGGTGATGACGGTAACCGATAAAAGAGCCGACATTGCGATACTGCGCACGCTGGGCGCCAGCCCGGCCAGCATCATGGGCATCTTTGTGGTGCAAGGTGCCATGGTGGGAGTCATCGGGACACTCGTCGGCCTGGCGCTCGGGCTGGGAGTGGCGTACAACATCGACCTGATCGTGCCGGCACTGGAGCGGCTGTTCGACGCCAGTTTCCTGCCCAAGGACATCTACTTGATCAGTCGCATGCCAAGTGACCCGCAACGCGCCGACATCCTGCCGATCGCCCTGGTGTCGCTGGTGCTGGCTTTTCTGGCCACGCTGTACCCGAGCTGGCGTGCCAGCCGGGTCAACCCCGCCGAGGCGCTGCGTTATGAGTGACGTGGTGCTGGGCGCGACCGGCCTTTGCAAGCGATTTGCCGAGGGGCGGCTCGACGTCAGCGTATTGCAGGGTGTGGACCTGCAGGTACACCGCGGCGAGACAGTCGCCATCGTCGGTGCCTCGGGCTCGGGCAAGAGCACCCTGCTGCACCTGCTGGGCGCGCTGGATGCGCCGACCAGCGGCACGGTGCAGCTGATGGGGCACGACCTGTCCAAGCTGGGCGCCGGCAGTCAGGGGCTGTTGCGCAACCGGCATCTTGGTTTCGTCTACCAGTTCCACCATCTGCTGCCCGAGTTCAGCGCGCTCGACAACGTGGCCATGCCCTTGTGGATACGGCGCATGCCGCACCACGAGTCTGCCGAAGCGGCCCGCAAGACATTGGCCAGTGTCGGACTGGAGGGTCGGGTGCTGCACCGCCCCGCGGAGTTGTCCGGTGGGGAGCGCCAGCGTGTCGCCATAGCCCGCGCCCTGGTCACCAAACCGGCCTGTGTGCTGGCCGACGAACCCACTGGCAACCTGGACCGCAGCACGGCAGATGGCGTCTTCGAGCTCATGTTGCAGCTGGCGCGTGACCAGGGCACGGCGTTTGTGGTCGTCACGCACGACCACACGTTGGCGTCGCGTTGTGCGCGCCAGCTCAGCCTGGTGCAGGGGCGGCTGGCCGCGGTCTGAGCGGGGCAGCCTGATTGGGCCGGCGGTCACCGGCCGATGGCCGTCCCCAGCGATTTTGACTGTCCTAAAGTATCCGGTTGAACCACAACAGCGACAGTGTGGCCGAGCCGATCGCCAGTATTGCCGCCAGCAAGGCCAGCAAGCCGGAGATCTCGGTTTCCTTCTTTTCCACCGTCAGGCGCGAACTGAGCTTTTCATAGATCTTCTTCAGCGATTCAGCCGAGCCGGCATAAAAATATTCGGCCTGGGTCTGTGTGGCCACCGCCTTGAGCGTGGCTTCATCCAGCCGCACCCGCATCGACCAGCCTTCGAACCCGATGGTTTCGCCCTCGACGGTGCCCACACCCACGGTGTAGATGCGCACGCCACGGTCGGCTGCCATCTTGGCGGCTTCCATGGTGTCGACGCCGGTGGTGCGCTGGCCATCGGTGAGCAGGATGATGGCCGCCGAGTTGTAGGAGCCGGGCGCCACTGGTTTGAACTCTTTCTTTTCTTTCTTCGGGCCCTGGTCGATGGCTACTCCGCGTGGTCTGCCAGGCCCGTACGTGATGGCCGACAGATCGATGCCGTCATCCGGAAACAGCTCGGCCAGGGACACCACGATGGCGCTGCCGATGGCCGTGGCGCGCTGCATCTGGAATTTGTCGATGGCGGTCACCAGGTCTTCGCGGCTGAGTGTGGGCGGCTGCACCACCTGGGCCGAGCCGGCAAAGGCGACGATACCCACCTTGACGTTGCGCGGCAACTCCTGCAAAAAGGCCTTGGCGGCGTTTTGGGACGCCACCAGGCGGTTCGGCTTGACGTCGGTGGCACGCATGCTGCCCGACACGTCCATCGCCAGGATGATGGTCTCCTGCGTGCTGGGCAAGGTGATGACGGCGAATGGCCGCGAGGCAGCAAACAGCATCGCGGCAATCGCCAGCAGGAACAGCGCTGGTGGCACGTGGCGGCGCACGCTCATGCCGGCTCCGAGCGCCTCCTTCACGATCGACAGGCTGGCATAACGCAGCGCCAATTTTTTCTTGCGCCGCAGCAGCCACAGGTACAAGCCCACCAGCAAAGGCAGCGCCAGCAGCAGCCACAGGAACTGGGGCCACAGAAAGGTCATCGGGAAGTTCGTCGGCATGTTCATGGTGTCGTCTCCCGCCGCGCCGCTGGCTCAGGCGGCTGCGCGCAAATGGGCTGGCATGGCATTGGCGCCACTGAGGCGGCTTTTGCGCTTGCGCAACTCGGCAAAACGCATCACGGCGCCCACCAGGTCGTCCCCGGTGGACAACTCCAGCGTGTCGACACCGGCCTGCATGAAAGCCAGCCGCAGGTCGGCTTCGCGCTGCGCCGCAATGCGGGCAAAACGCTTGCGAAAACCTGCGTCGTGGGTGTCGATCAAGAGTTGTTCCCCGGTCTCTGCATCCCGGATAGGAATCAGCCCGAGGTCGGGAAGTTCAAGCTCCATCGGGTCCAGCAGCCGCACCACCACGACTTCGTGGCGCTGCGCCAACATGGCGAGCGGCTTTTCCCAGCCCGGTTCACTGATGAAGTCGGACACCACAAAAATGGTCGAGCGCCGGCGCACAGTGGCAGCGGCGGACTGCAGCAACTCATGCAGCTTGGTGCCGCCCGACTCCGCGCCGACCGGTCGGGTTTGCATGGCGTGCAGCAGGTTCAACACATGCAGGCGCCCGCCCCGGGCCGGCAGGATGGTGTCGACACCCGCACCGTAGAGCAGCGCCCCTACGCG
>JANOTG010000410.1:0-2160 GCA_031416215.1 Betaproteobacteria bacterium | reverse complement strand
ACCCAGGTGTTCCATTCGCCTCTACGCGTCGTACTGGGAGACAAACGTGTTGCCGCAGACTATCCGGAGCCATTGGCCGCCTGGCAGGCCTTCGAGCGCGAACACGGGAGCCGAGCATGACCACCTGCACCGAATCCATGTCGCTGGCGCGCCGCGCGCTGGCCCATCTCCAGAACAAGACAACGGACCAGGCACCGTCCACGATGGAGCAACCGGTCGAGGCCTATATCGACCCGCAGCGTTACCAGCGCGAGGTCAACCACATCTTCAAGCACCTGCCACTTGCACTCGCCCTCAGTGTCGAGCTGCCCACCGCAAAAAGCTACCGGGCGCTGACGGTGATGGATGTCCCGGTCATCCTGGTTCGCGGCGACGATGGTGTGGTGCGGGCCTTCGTCAACGTGTGCCGGCATCGTGGTGCCCAGGTGTGCAAGAACGGAACCGGTACCGCACAGCGCTTTGTCTGCCCTTACCATGCCTGGCAATATGACCTGCAGGGCAAGCTCACCGGCCTGTACGGTGCCTCGACCTTTGGTGATGTGGATGCTGCAACGCATTCACTCACCGAACTTGGCTGTGCCGAGCGCTCCGGCCTGGTGTGGGTGGTGCTGACTCCGGGCATTGCCCTGGACATCCATGCCTGGTTGGGTGACTTTGCCGCCCAGCTCGACACCCTCAATCTCGACCAATGGCACTTGCACGAACAACGTGATCTGGTTGGGCCGGGTTGGAAGGTGGCCTGGGACGGTTACCTCGAGGCCTACCACCACAACACCGTACACACCAGCACGGTCGGCCAGTACACCGTGGGCAACCTGCTGCTGCACAACACCTATGGACCGCACCAGCGCATCGTGTTCGGGCGACGCAGTTTGAGCGAGCTGGAGACCACACCGCAAGACCAGTGGGAGCCGGAAAAACACATCCGCCGCATTTACTCAGGCTTCCCCAACCTGTCGATATCGGGCGTGCTCGGTGACCACTGCATGGTGAGCCAGTTGTTCCCCGGCCCCACACCCGACACCACGTTGACACGCCAATCCATCCTGGCGGCGCGCAAGCCGGTCACACCCGAGCAGAAGGAAGCCACCGAGCGCTTCAGCCAGATGGTGCTGCAGGCGGTGCGCGACGAAGATTACGCGATCGGCGCGTTCGTTCAGGCCGGGCTGAAGTCGGGCGGCAACAAGTGCTTCATCTACGGCCGCAACGAGCCGGCTGTGCAGCACTACCATCGCGCGGTGGCCAGCTTCATGAAAAACGCCGACATTGCTGCATGACTGCTCGTAAAACGCCGGCGGCCGCCAACACAAAGAAGCTTCCAGCGCTGGCCAGCTCGACACCCGCCGCAGCGCTGCCAGCCCTCACCGAGCGCCTCACCTTTCTGTTGCATACGGCAAGTGCCCGCATCGCCAACATCGGAAACCGGCACTTCCGCGAACATGACCTGAACCACTACTCGGCACGCATTCTGGTGTTGTTGCTGGAGAACGAGGAGTTGCGCACCGGCGATCTGGTCGAGCGCATGGTGCTGCCGCAGTCCACCATCTCGAGCCAGCTGCAGGCCCTGCACAAGAAGCGCCTGATCCGCAGGCGGCGCTCGCGACAGGACAACCGTTCGGTCATGGTGAGTTTGACTCCCGCCGGGCTGGAACTCGCGCGTGACTGCAACGCCCTGAGCCTTCGCGTGCATGAAGAGGTGGTTGGTACCATCAGCGAGCGGGACTGGCGCCTCGGCCATGCATTTCTGCGCAAGATCAACGAACGGCTGGTGGTGCTGGAACAGCAGGACCTGTACCCGTTCCATGGTGTTGCCCAGCTCAATGCGATGGCGTCGAACGAGGCCCCACCAGCAGCGGCGAAACCGCCTGACGCTACAGCCCCGTGGCCTGCGGTGACCGCAACAACAACCTGGCCCTCTCGCTCAGGCCCATCGCCAGCCTGCAGCGGATCGGGCCCGCCAGGTCGAACCAGGGCATGGCATCTTCATCACTGAGAACGTGCCGATGCATACCCCATGGGGTATCGTGGGGGAACATGATGCAAACCGAAGGGACCACCACCATGGCCACCATCGTCACGATCGAGACGCCCAGCCTGGGCGACCGCAGCTACCTCGCCCACGACGGCGAGGTCGCCATCGTGGTCGACCCCCAGCGCGAC
>JANOTG010000409.1:0-3533 GCA_031416215.1 Betaproteobacteria bacterium | reverse complement strand
CCACCAGGTTGCCGATGCGGCAATAGGGCTGCTCGAAGATCACGTCCACCAGCTCACGGGTGTAGATCTTGGGCAGGCGCGTGCGTACGTGGTCAGTGGTGTGCTCGGCCAGCGCACGGATGGCCGCGATCTTGGCCGTTGTCCACCGGGAGGTGTCGGCCACGGCCTGCAGCATGAACAGCAGCCAGGGCTCCCATGCGTCGTCTTGCGTGACGCCCACCAACAGGCGGTAGTAGTCTGCCTTGTGGGCGATCAGATGGCGGCTCAGGTACAAGATCGGCAGGCCCAACAGGTCTTCCTGGATGAGGTAGAGGATGTTGAGCACCCGGCCGGTACGCCCGTTGCCGTCGGTGAAGGGGTGGATGGCTTCAAACTGGTAGTGGCCGACTGCCATGCGGACCAAGGGGTCCAGGTCGGTCTGGTTGTGCAGGAAGCGCTCCCAGTTGGCCAGCAGGTCGCGCAGGCGGGCTTCGCCGTGCGGCGGATGAGGTTGCCAGCTTATGTCGTTACTGGCGACACGTCAACAATACGTGTACTCATTTCATCGAAATGACGACACGTATTGATCAAATGTCACCGCGAGTGACAGGACAGCACAACCTGCCGATTCCGCGCGCGCCCGTCCGCAATCACCCCGCCCGCACGCCCTGCTCCCCGCACAGCCGGCACAGGCGCATCGCCAGCCGATGCAGGGCCTGCCAGCCGTTGGCCGGCCAGTCTGGCAGCTTGAGTCCTTTCACGATGCCATCCACTTGGTGCGCCGATTGCAGCAACTCCGCCAGCACTGCAGAGCTCAATCGCGGCAATACCCGCTCGAACAGCCTCTCCTTGTTGCCCCAAACACGCTGCTCGCGCAACGCCATCGGCAGTGGCCGCCCCTGCGCCATCGCGTCTTTCACACGCTTGAGCGCACGGATGTCCTCGCTTAACGTGTAATGCACCAGCACCTCGGCCTCGCCCTCGGCGCGTAGGCCGTCGAGCATGCGCTGCACCCGCGCCGTGTGGCCGCCCAGCACCGCCTCCGACAGCTTGAACACGTCATACCGCGCCACGTTGAGCACGGCGCTCTCGACCTGCTCGAAGCTCAGCTCTCCGGCTGGATGCAGCAAGGCCAGCTTCTGTATCTCCTGGTGGGCCGCCAGCAGGTTGCCTTCCACCCGGTCGGCGAAGAACTGCAGTGTCTGCTGGCCGACCATACCCGGCTGCACGCGCTGGTTTTGCAGCGCCAGGCGTTGCGCCAGCCACTGCGGCAAGGCACCGCGCTCCACCGGCTCCAGGGCGATCGTCACGCCGAAACTCTCCAGCGCCGCAAACCAGGCACCGGTGCGGGTTGCCTTGTCCAGCCTGGGCAGCATGACGACGGTCAGTGTGTCGTCGCTGCCTTTGGCCTGCTGCGCCAGCTGCTGCAAGGCGACGCTGCCGTCCTTGCCGGGTTTGCCGGACGGAATGCGGATCTCGACGATCTGCTTGTCGGAAAACAGACTGAGCGAGCCTCCCGCCGCGAGCACCTCGCTCCAGTCGAAATGCGCGCCGGCCACGCTGTGCACGCTGCGCTCGGTGTAGCCCGCGGCGCGGGCGGTGCTGCGGATGGTGTCGGCCGCCTCCTGGACCAGCAGCGGTTCGTCGCCATGCAGGGTGTACAGACTGCCCAGGGCGCGCTGCAGGTGGCTCGGTAGTTGGCTGGCGGCGATCTGCATGCCAGCAAGTTTAGCGGCGGTGGCGGCGGTGTTGTGGCGGTGCGGTGCGCTGCTGCGCCGCCCGCTACAGGTTGCGCACTGCCGCCAGCCGGCGTATCAGCTGTTGCACGATGTCGCTCTGCATGTCACGGTACATCAGGCCTTCTTCGGCCTCTTTGGCCAGCACGGCAGATTCGTTGAAGCTGATGTCGCGCTGCAGCAGCAGTTCAGTGCTCGGGATCAATTCGCGCCCCTGCGGGGTACGCAGGCGAAAGCGCAGCCGCACCCGCAACTGGAACTCGCGTACCTGCCCGGAGGCATTCAAGCCCACCACGGTCTTTTCGCGCTGGTCAAGCAGGATGTCGAGAACGGCCTGCGCTGTGGCTTGCTGCGCCGGATCGGTGATCAGCTGCACCGAGCCCAGCGACCCCAGATTGCGCTTGAGTTCATTGCCCAGGGTCGAGGACTCCGCGACCGACACGTACAGCGACGAAAAAGCCAGCTCCGGTGAGCCACGCAGCTGAAAGCCGCAACCCGCCAAGGTGGCGGCGGCCCCAGCGGCCAGCAGGCTGCGCCGGTGCAGCATCACAACACCACATTCACCAGGCGCCCGGGCACCACGATGATCTTCTTCGGTATGGCGCCGTGCGACAGGCTGATGAATGCCGTGCAGGTCAAGGACGCCTCCTCGATCTCTTCGCGGCTGGCGTCCGAGGACACGTGGAACGCGCCACGCAGCTTGCCGTTGATCTGCAGCATCAATTCGATCTCGTCCTGTTCCAGCGCTTTCGGGTCGACTTCAGGCCATGGGGCGTCGAGCAGGTTGCCATGCTGCCGCTCGAAACCCAGCTGCGACCAGATGGCATGCGCCACATGCGGTGTCACCGGGTACAGGCAGCGCAGCAACATGCCCAGGCCTTCGCGCACGGCGGCATGGTCGGTGGCGGCGTCGGTGGCGCGAAAATCTTCCAGCGCATTGAGCATTTTCATGGCGCCAGACACCACGGTGTTGTATTGCATGCGCTGGTAGTCGTAATCCACCTGCTTGAACACCGAATGGATCTCGCGCCGCAACGCCGCCGCAGCACGGCCGATGCCGGCCCAGTTGCCACGCGCCGCCATGCCGTCGGTGGGCTGCCTGGCCGCAAAGTTCCAGAGCCGGCGCAAGAATCGGTAAGAGCCCTCCACTGCCGCTTCGTTCCACTCCAGGGTGGCCTCGGGCGGCGCCGTGAACATGGTGTACAGGCGCGCCGTATCGGCGCCGTATTTTTCGATCAGGTCTTGCGGATCGACACCGTTGTTCTTGCTCTTGCTCATGGTGCCGACACCTTCGTATCGCACCAGGCTGCCGTCGCTTTTGCGCTTGGCGCCCACCACCTTGCCGGTCTCGTCAAACACGTCATCGACCTCGTGCGGCCAGAAGTATTCCACAGCGCCGCCGTCGGCCTTGCGCGAATAGATGTGGTTCAGCACCATGCCCTGCGTCAGCAGCCGGGTGAAGGGTTCGTCGACCTTGATCAGGCCGAGGTCACGCATGACCTTGGTCCAGAACCGCGCATAAAGCAGGTGCAGAATCGCGTGTTCGATGCCGCCGATGTACTGGTCCATCGGCATCCAGTAGGCGCTGCCGGCACCCACCATGGCCTGCGCATTGTGCGGGTCGCAGTAACGCATGTAGTACCAGGCCGAGTCGACGAAGGTGTCCATGGTGTCGGTTTCGCGGCGCGCCGCCGCCCCGCAGACCGGGCACACCACGCCGGCATGAAACGCCACATGGTCATTCAGTGGATTGCCCGAGCCATCGGGCACGCAGTCCTGCGGCAGCACCACCGGCAGGTCTTTTTCGGGTACCGGCAC
>JANOTG010000408.1:0-2121 GCA_031416215.1 Betaproteobacteria bacterium | reverse complement strand
ACAAATCTGAAGGCAATTGCCACCACGCCCGCCGCTGTCGCAGAGTACTTCAAGGATGCTCCCGCGCGCCCCGATGCTCGGGTCGTCTTCGGTCAGCAGAACGTTCGTGTCTACGGCGACCTTGCCCTCAACAGCGGAACGTACGCCTTCAACGGGGTACGCGATGGAAAGCCCGTTTCGTCGCCGGCTCGCTTCAGCATCGCATTTCGCCGGCAAGAGGGCAAGTGGCTGATCGTCGATCACCACTCTTCTCGGTTGCCCCAGTAGTCGGTGCTCGGAGCGCGAGTGCGGCCTAACGAAATAGGTTCGATCGCGCGAAGCCGCGATCTGAACCGGCTGTTGGACGAGGCCGGACCACGTGACCGGAGTCCGATACAGAAAACATCTCCCGAGAGGTTGCCCGAGCCAGATGGCGGGGTAGGTCACATCGCCTGGCGCAGGCGGTTTTTGTTGCCGCCTTCACCCTCGATGCAAGGGTGGCTTGATACAAATCGCGCTATCTCAGACGAGCGCCACCACCACACCCATGGGCATGTTGGCGGCCAGTGGGGTTCGGTGCTTGCTGTTCAGGTCATGTGTCCCTCGCGTGGTGCACCGGGGAGCCGGTGCACGATCACCATCACCGCGCAGCAGCAGTCATCCAGACCGAACGAGTTGAGCAAATGCATTTGAAGTTCCGCAATCCAGCAAAGCTCCGATGAGCCGCGCCACTCCCTGAAACGACCCGTCGGTCGTACCCCAAACCAACCACCTTCGGGTGGTTTTTTTTCGCCCATCGATCCCGCCCATGCAACTGCAGACGGCGGGTTTTTCATTTCTGGAGATCTATTCATGAGCAAACAATTGCGCGAGTTTCAATCTCGTAAAGCATCCCTGGTCAAAGAGGCACGCGCCCTGACCGACCGCGTCGCGGCGGACAACCGCGACATGACCGACGAGGAGGTCGCCGCGTTCGATGCCCTTCGAGCCCGTATCGATGCCGCATCCGCATCGATTGACCGCGAAGCAGCCCTTATCGCCGACGAAGCACGGATCGGCATCAGTACGGCAATTGGCCCTATCGTCACCGATAACCGCGATGGCGATGCCAAGCGGGGCTTCTATTCGCTGGGCGAGTTCATGCAAGCCGTGTACCAGGCCGACAAGCCGGGCCAGTCCCTTGACGCGCGACTGCTCCCTGGTGGGCCCGGTGGCATCGGTGCTGCCGCACCGTCCACCTTCAGCAACGAGGCCGCCGGTCAGGATGGCGGCTTCCTGGTGCCACCCCAGTTCTCGCAGGAAATCTTCAAGCTGTCCTTGGGCGAGGATTCGCTCTTGCCCCTGACCGACAACGTTGAGATCAGCGGCAACAGCATGGCCTTCCCCAAGGACGAGACCACGCCATGGGGCACTAACGGCATCCGGGCGTACTGGCAGGGGGAGGCAGCGTCAGGCGTGCCTACCAAGCCGGTGCTCGGTCTTGCCACGCTGCGCCTCAAAAAGCTGATGGCACTGGTGCCCACCACAGACGAGTTGCTGGACGACGCCAATGCGCTGACCAGCTACCTGCCGCAGAAAGTGGCTCTCTCCATTCGCTGGAAGGCCAACGAGTCCATCCTGTTCGGTGCGGGCAACGGCATTCCGGTGGGTTGCATGAATGCCGGCGCGGTCGTCACGGTGGTGAAGGAGTCCGGTCAGGCAACGCTCACCCTGGTGCCGCAGAACCTGGCCAAGATGATCGCGCGCCTGCCCCCGGGCTCGTTCACCAACGCGGTGTGGATCATCAACAACGATGTGCTGCCGGCGCTCTTCACGCTGTCCCTGGGCAACTTCCCGATCTACCTGCCCACGGGCCTGTTGGTCGGCGGTATCCAGACCTCGCCCTACGGCACTCTCTTGGGCCGCCCGGTGTTCGTGTCGCAACACGCCAACAGCTTCACCTCGCAAGGCGACGTGATGCTGGTCGACCTGTCGTACTACCAGACCATCACCAAGGCCGGCGGCATGCAGACCGCGACCTCCATGCATCTGTACTTCGATGCGGACCTGACGGCGTTTCGGACCACGTTCCGGATGGACGGCCAGTCCAAGATCACCAGCGCCATCTCGCCGGCCAAGGGCAGCAACACGCTGTCACCTTTC
>JANOTG010000407.1:0-3884 GCA_031416215.1 Betaproteobacteria bacterium | reverse complement strand
CTACGACTGCCAGGGCAGCCAGTGCTACGAGGGTTTTTTTCATTTCAAGTTTCTCCCAGGTTAAACATAGGGCTCCGGTAGAGATTCGGATCCCCGGGCCAACCTCCTGTTTCAGGAAGTTGGGTCTATTGCACCAGAGGCACGCTGGTTTGGCAAAGACTTGAGGTAAAAATGTGTGCCAGAGCAGGGTTTCCGTTGCAGGTGTGCAACAAAAGAATTTTTACCCCGGCTGCTATTGCTTTTTCGCCTTGAAAAATGCCTTGAACCGCGCCGGTCGGAGGCATTCCAGGAGTGTGCAATTAAGGGTAAGCCCTGATCAAAAATTCAGCTTTCACGCCGGTAGATGTGGTAGCGCCCGACATCCACACCCTGCGGCAACGGTATCGCCAGCAGCCCCGGCAGCGTCATCGGCTGGTCACAGGCCAACAGCCCTCCCGGCGCCAGAATGAGGCGCAAGTCGTCGGCCAGTTCGGCGGCCAACTGGCGCGACGCCGCTTCGTTGCTGCTGCCGATGTCGCCATGTATGAACGCCGCGGGTGGGCGGCCCTCAGCGCGAAAGGCAGGCACGGTGGCCCGAAAGTCACCCAGGCGCAGATACTGCGGCGCGGGAATACAGGCCGGATGGGCACCCACGGCCATGTCAAAGACAAATATCTCGCGCTGGGGGAAGGTCTCGCGCAGATGGTCGTAGGTGCGGCCGTTTCCCAGACCCAGCTCCAGCACCGGCCCCGGCAGCGACTGCAACACGCGCGCAGCGAGCTCGATACAGGCGCGTTGCGCCGACATGCGGAGGATAAAACTGTCCAGACGGGTCATGGTGGCTTACCTTCTTCAACTGCGACTGGCGCGACAATGGTGTCAACCAACTCGACCATTTTCACCTGAGACTGTCATGGACGCCTTGACCAATGCCGCCGATTCCGCCACGTGCGCAGAGTTCCGGGGTAAATGTCCTACAATTTGTCTAACATTTCAGGAGGGTGGTTATGGCGGCAGTGACATCCCGTGAGCTGATGCACAATTTTTCAGCTGTGGCGGCGCGGGTCGCCGCTGGCGAAGAGTTGACCGTGACACGCCACGGCAAGCCTTTGCTGAAACTGGTGCAACTTGGTTCAGCCGAACTGAATTCGCAGGAGCGTCGGGCCTTGGTGGATAAGGCCTTGTCGTTTCGCATGTCGCGGCCCTTTGGCAAGAAGTTCGAGCGCAACGATGCCTACGAGATTTGACGTGCCATGGTCGGTCGATACCAACATCCTGGTTTATGCAACTGCGATGGACGCGCCGGCGTCCAAACAAGCTGTCGCTCAGGATCTTCTGGCGAAGCTTTTCCGCAACCCCCATGCGTGCCTGGCGGGTCAGGTTCTGAGTGAGTACCTGAGCGTGGTGATGCGGAAAAAGGCCATGGCCCACGCGGCAGCCCATGAAGCCATCGGCACTTGGTCGCGCACGGCGCGGGTTCTGGGTGCGTCGGCCCAAGCCTATGAGCAGGCATGGCAGCTGACTGCCAGGCACAAATACCAGATGTGGGACGCGCTGATCATTGCCATTTGCGCGGAACATGGCGTCAAGACGCTCTACTCCGAGGACGCCGGCTCGTTGAAACGCCCGTTGGGCGTTCAGGTCGTGAACCCTTTTGAGATTTTGGAGACTACGTGATGGACGCTATTTTGATTGCCGCCGACAGCGCCTTGCGCACCCTGTTTGCCACGCCCCACGCATCGCGCGCCTGCCCGACCGTGCCAGAACACGCCACCGAACTCAGCGCCGCCGAGAAGTCACTCGCCGGGTCGCTGATGCGTGTCAACCATGTGGGTGAAGTTTGCGCCCAGGCCCTGTATGCCTCGCAGGCGCTGGTGACCAAAAGCGCCAGCCTGCGTGCCCATTTCGAGCGCGCCAGCGCCGAGGAGGCTGACCACCTGGCCTGGACCCAACAACGGCTGGACGAGCTGGGCGCACGGCCGTCGTTGCTGAATCCGTTGTGGTATGCCGGCGCATTCGGCCTCGGTCTGCTTGCCGGGCGACTCGGCGACCGCGTCAGCCTGGGTTTTGTGGTGGAGACCGAGCGCCAGGTCGAGGCGCACCTGCAAAGCCATCTGAAAGACCTGCCATCGGGCGACCATGCCTCCCGCGCCATCGTCGCGCAGATGAAAACCGACGAGGCGCGCCATGCCGGTGAGGCGCAACAGGCTGGCGCTGTTCATTTGCCGGCACCGGTGCAAGGCCTGATGCGGGCGGCGGCGCGTGTCATGACGACGGTGGCACACCGAATCTGAGCCCGTCGTCAGGCCTCAGTCAATTCAAAACTGGTGGTGATGGCTGCCGTCTTGCCCAGCATGATGGTGGCAGAGCAGTATTTGTCATGGCTCATGGCAATCGCGCGCTCGACCGCCACTGCCGGCACACCCTTGCCCGACACGCTGAAATGCATGTGGATGGCGGTGAACACCTTGGGGTCGGTGTCGGCGCGCTGTGCGGTGAGTTTGCAGGAACAGCTGTGCACGTCGTGGCGCCCGCGCTTGAGGATCAGCACCACGTCGTAGGCGGTGCAGCCGCCGGCGCCGGCAAGCAGGGTTTCCAGCGGCCGCGGCGCCAGATTCTGGCCACCGTTTTCGGGTTTGGCGGCGTCCGGTGCGCCGTCCATCATCAGGCTGTGGCCGCTGCCGGTTTCGGCCAAAAAACCCATCGGGGAACGGGTGCCGGCATTGCCGGTCCAGCTGACTGTGCATTCCATAACGTGAAGGCCTCCAAAAACGGGCGCTTATCATGCAAGCCCAAGCCAATGATCCCATGAAAACAAAACACCTGACGCCTGCGGACTACCTGAAAAAGATACTGACTGCGCGCGTCTACGATGTGGCGGTCGAATCGGCGCTGGAGCCGGCAAGGTCGCTGAGCCGACGGCTGCACAACAAGGTGCTGCTCAAGCGGGAAGACCAGCAACCGGTGCGCAGCTTCAAACTGCGGGGCGCTTACAACAAGATGGTGCAGCTGAGTGCCGCGCAACTTGCCAAGGGTGTCATTTGCGCCTCGGCCGGCAACCATGCACAGGGTGTCGCGCTGGGCGCGCACAAGCTGGGTTCACGCGCGGTCATCGTCATGCCGACCACCACACCGCAGCTCAAGGTCGAAGCGGTCAAGGCGCTGGGTGGCGACATCGTGTTGCATGGCGACAGTTATTCCGACGCGTACGCCCACGCCCTGCAATTGCAGCAGCAGCAGGGTCTGACCTTTGTGCACCCATTTGACGACCCCGAGGTGATTGCCGGCCAGGGCACGGTGGCAATGGAGATACTGCGCCAGCACCAGGGCGAGCTGCATGCGGTGTTTGTCGCCATTGGCGGCGGTGGCCTGATTTCGGGTGTGGCCAACTACATCAAGGCGGTGCGACCCGAAGTCAAGGTCATCGGTGTGCAGATGAACGACTCCGACGCCATGCTGCAGTCGGTGGCGCAAGGCCGGCGCATCACGCTGCCCGATGTGGGCCTGTTTTCGGACGGTACCGCCGTCAAGCTGGTGGGCGAGGAAACCTTTCGCATTGCCAGCGGATTGGTGGACGAGTTCATGACGGTAGACACCGATGCCGTCTGCGCCGCCATCAAGGACGTGTTTGTCGATACCCGCAGCATCGTCGAGCCGGCCGGTGCGCTGGCTGTGGCGGCGATCAAGCACTACGTGGCCAGCCACAAGACCCGGGGCGAGACCTACTGCGCCATCCTGTGCGGCGCCAACATGAATTTCGACCGTCTGCGTTTCGTCGCCGAGCGGGCCGAGGTGGGCGAAGAGCGCGAGGCCTTGTTTGCAGTGACTATTCCCGAAGAACGCGGCAGCTTCAAGCGCTTTTGTACGCTGATCGGCGAGCTTCCGGGCGGCGCACGCAATGTCAC
>JANOTG010000406.1:0-2184 GCA_031416215.1 Betaproteobacteria bacterium | reverse complement strand
GATCGTGTACGCAGACCCGGGTCAGGGCGAGGCCTACAGTAACGCCAAGAAGCGCCTGCGCGATCTCAAGGAGCAGCTGAAATACTCGGTCAGTGCACCGGTGGTCAAGCCGACCCAGACCTACCCGGTGGAGCGGGAGTTTGCCAAGGCCGACTACATCGCTGCGGTGGAACGTGCCAAGCGCCTGATCGAGGCCGGTGATGTGATGCAGGTGCAGGTCGGCCAGCGCATCAAGAAACGCTATACCGAGTCACCGCTGTCGCTGTACCGGGCGTTGCGCTCGCTCAACCCCAGTCCGTACATGTATTACTACCACTTCGGAGACTTCCATGTGGTGGGCGCCAGCCCGGAGATTCTGGTGCGCCAGGAACAAACCGGGCTGGGTCAAAAAGTGACGATCCGGCCGCTCGCCGGAACCCGGCCGCGCGCTGCGACGCCCGAGCTCGATGCCGTGGCGGAGCAGGAACTGGTGAACGACCCGAAGGAGCGTGCCGAACACGTGATGTTGATCGACCTGGCCCGCAACGATATCGGACGCATCGCCAGGACCGGCACGGTGAAAGTCACAGAAGCGTTTGCGGTGGAGCGCTACAGCCATGTGATGCATATCGTGAGCAATGTCGAGGGGCTGCTGCAGGATGGCATGGCCAGCATGGATGTGCTCAAGGCGACATTCCCTGCCGGCACCCTGACCGGGGCTCCCAAGGTACATGCGATGGAGCTGATCGACCAGCTCGAGCCGAGCAAGCGCGGCCTGTATGGCGGCGCCTGTGGTTATCTGAGTTATGCCGGCGACATGGACGTGGCCATTGCCATCCGCACGGCCATCGTGAAGGATGGCACCCTGTATGTGCAGGCCGCTGCTGGTGTCGTGGCCGACTCGGTGCCGGAGCTCGAATGGCGCGAGACCGAGGCCAAGGCGCGTGCCTTGCTGCGGGCCTCGGAACTGGTCGAGGAGGGTCTGGAATGAGCACCGTACGACTGCGCTTGTTGATGATCGACAACTACGACAGCTTCACCTACAACATCGTCCAGTATTTTGGTGAGCTGGGGGCCGACGTCGAAGTGTTTCGCAATGACGAAATCACGCTGGAGGGAATTGCCGCCCGCAAGCCGGACCGGCTCGTGGTGTCGCCGGGGCCCTGCTCACCAGCCGAGGCCGGCATCTCGGTGGCTGCGATCACGCATTTCATGGGCAAGTTGCCGATCCTCGGCGTGTGTCTGGGGCACCAGAGCATCGGCGCCGCGCTGGGTGGCAAGGTGGTGCGTGCACAGCAACTGATGCACGGCAAGACCAGCCGCATCACGACCACGCAGGCGGGGGTGTTTGCCGGTTTGCCGCAGCACTTTACGGTCAACCGCTACCACTCGCTGGCGATCGAGCGTGTGTCCTGCCCGGATGTGCTGGACATCACCGCCTGGACGGATGACGGTGAAATCATGGGCGTGCGCCACAACACACTGCCACAACAGGTTCGGCTGGAGGGCGTACAGTTTCACCCGGAGTCCATCCTCACCGAGCATGGCCATGCGATGCTGAAGAACTTCCTCGATTGATTTGACTGCAACGGCGCCGGCAAGTTCCGGTGCACAAGGAGAACACTATGGATTCCGTGGTTGATTTGCGCAGTGACACGGTGACCCGTCCTACCCCCGGGATGCGGGGTGCCATGCAGGTGGCACCCCTGGGGGACGACGTGTTCGGCGACGACCCGAGCGTGAACGCCCTGCAGGACAAGCTTGCCGCCATGCTGGGGTTTGAGGCGGCGTTGTTCATGCCCACCGGCACCCAGAGCAACCTGTGCGCCATCCTCAGCCATTGCCAGCGTGGTGACGAATACATCGTCGGGCAGTTCCAGCATAGCTACCGCTGGGAAGGTGGCGGCGCCGCCGTCTTCGGCAGTGTGCAGCAGCAACCGCTGGAGCACCAGAGCGACGGTTCGTTGGCGCTGGCAGACATCGAGGCCGCGATCAAGCCCGACGACAGTCATTTCGCCATCACACGTCTTCTGGCATTGGAGAATACGTTGGGCGGCAAGCTGATGCCGTTTTCCTACCTGCAGCAGGCCACCGCACTGGCCGCATCCAGGGGCCTGGCCCGGCATCTGGACGGAGCACGGCTGTTCAACGCCGCCACCGCGCAGGCGGCTCAGACAGGGGGTGACGTGCGCACCGAGGCGCGGC
>JANOTG010000405.1:0-3841 GCA_031416215.1 Betaproteobacteria bacterium | reverse complement strand
GACCGGCACCTTCACGCCGGCAGCCATAAAGGAAGCAACCCGAGATGGCGCGCCACCAATCGACTTGGTCGACGGTGATGACCTGGCAGAGAAACTGAAGGAGTTGTCCCTAGGCGTCAGGACTGAGTTGGTGCCAAAGGTCCTTGTGGACGCCGACTGGTTCAAGGCATTGGCGGATGGGACCTGAGGCGGCGGCTTCCAACAGTTGGCGATCCTCTTCCTTGTGGTTGCTTCCATTCGCTGCATGACACCATTCTGACGGGTGGCAGATAGACTGGAAAGTATGCCGACCGATCTTTCCCCGTTGCCTCGCAGTCCAGAGACCGACGAAGTACTTCGTCGCGTCGGCAGGAACGTGGTCAACTTTCAATACATTGAAGATCTACTGAAACGCCTCACCGCAGTATCTGTGCCAACTGGCCCCGTCACCACGATGGCAGCCCGGGTCGAAAAGCATGCCGCCACTGTGAACGCCAGCACCATGGGCATTTTGGCGGGAAGGCTGAAGGACTCTGTCCTGACGCCACCTCCAAAACGAGTTGCTCCAGTCGAAATCGATGAAATCTGGATCGGCATGCACTTCTCAATGAAGGTTGATGCCGAATTCGTCGACTTGCACGATCGGGAGATGCAGGCGCTGGTCGACACCCGTAACGACCTGATCCACAATTTCTTGCCGCGATGGCACACCGCAGTGAAGGCCGGTACTGCCAGGGCCCTGGAATACTTGGACAGCCAGCATGCTGAGGCGATGCGCATGATGGCCCGGCTACGGGGGTGGGTCCAGTCGATGGAAGAGATCCGAAAGCAGCACGTTGAATTCCTGGCCTCACCGGAAGGCGAAAAGCATTTTGAAAAGGAGTTTCTGCGCCAAACCCGATTGGTGGCCATGCTGGGCGAAATTGCATTGAAAACTGCCCGCGCTGACGGCTGGGCATACCTGACGACGGCGTACAACTGGATCCGCCAAGAGGCACCCGACGAACTTGTCGAACTGGATACGAGGTTCGGCCTGCCAAACCTCAAGGCCGTGTTGCTTGCCACAGAGTATTTCGACGTGGCTGACGAGGAGTTGCCAAATGGCAGCAAGCGGGTGATCTACAGAATCAGCGACCGATACCAATTGTCCTCATACGACGAACCGGCCTCTAAACCCAGACAAGACACCGACACATGACCGTCGAATCCCTGCCCTCCTTCACCCCGCCGGCGGCCAAGCTGTGGCGGAACATGCCGGACGAAGCCAGGAAACGTCTGCTGTCCAATGTCTGGTGCGTCGACTGCCGGCACTCAGTCACCATCACGAACTTCACCGGGGTGGTCAAGGTTGGCCTCGATGTGGCCCTCGAAGCGCTCAAGGATGCCTGGCGACAGCGCAAGCTCGACATGAACCAGGTCACGCACTTCGCCAGGATCAACCGCGTCGAAAAAGTCATGCAGCCCTACCTCGAAACCGTGGTCGCGTGATGGCGAACCGCAGCGCCTAGATCCTGGCCCGGCTGCTTTCAGGGCGTGCGGGTTGGCCGCGTCCATGGTGGCCACGCTGCCGAACTGTCCGACGCGACTTACCCTGCACGGCGCATCAGGCTGTAGCTCTGCGCCGTAGGACCGATGTCGGGCTGGGTAGCGAGGAACATCGCCATCGGGACCACGTCATCGGGCTCCTTGACCCATTCACTGGGCGCAAACGCATGTTTGCCAAAATCGGCCGTCATGGCGGTCTTGACCGGGCCAGGTATCAATTCATTCACGCTGATGTGGTGCTCATGCAGTTCCATCGCAAGCACCTGGGTCAGCTTCCACAAAGCCAGCTTGGACGCGGAATAGGCCGACGTACCCGGGGCTGTGCCGTGGCGCGCACCCGAACCCATGAAGAGAATCTTGCCAGCACCCCGGGCACGCAAATGGGGGATTGCCGCGTGCGCCGTGTGGAAGGCGCCGATGAGGTTGATACGGATGGTCTCGGCCCAACTGGCGGGATCCGAGTCCGCCACTTGGCGCGCCTGGCCCCAGACACCCGCGTTGGCGACGACGATGTCCACGCCGCCATGGACGTCCACGGCATGCTGGAACAAGGCCTGCATCGCCGCATGCGAGCCAACGTCTGCCACACACGCGCTGGCCGTGCCGCCGCTGGCCGCGACCAACGCTACCGTCTCGTCGATCTCGTTGCGGCTGCGCGCGCTGCACACCACCGCGGCGCCGGCTCGGGCGTAGGCCAGTGTGATGGCACGGCCGATTCCACGCCCGGCTCCGGTGATGACGGCCACCTTGCCGACCAGTGTGTCAGTTTGCTTGTTCATGGTTCAGTCTGCCCTTGTGTTGCCGGCGCGCACGATCGCACCCCGGTCGCGGATGTCGCCCTCAACCATCTTTCACCAGCTTGATTCAGCCTTTCACAAATGCGCACCCCCGGTAGCCTGCAAGTCCGCCCCCGTGATAAAACTGCCCGCCTCCGAGCACAACAGCAACGCTGCGCCCGCAATTTCGTCCGGTGTGCCGGCCCGCCCCATGGGGCTGGCTTCAGCCTGAATCGCCGCCCACTGATCCGCATTCACACGCCGCCATGCGTTGCGCGCAGTGGCAATGAGCCCGGGTGACAGGTTATTGACCGTCACGCCGTGCGGGGCAAGCTGGCGCGCCAGGTTGATGCACAGGTTGTGTTGCGCCGACTTGAGCGCTGCGTAAATGGCGAGGTCGGGTGCGGGGTTGGTCTGGTTGATGCTGCCAATGGTCAGAATGCGGCCCCAGCCACGGGTGCGCATGCCCGTTACGCCAGCCTTGAGCAGTTCGACGCTGGCGTCGAAGTTGATGCGGCGCTGGCGCTCCAATTCGCGCTCGCTGATCTCGGTAAAAGCTTCGCGCTGCTGCACCGAAGCGCACAGCACCAGCACGTCCACGCCACCCAGCAGCCGTTCGGCGTCCTGCACGGTGCGCGTACCCGAGCCAGGCTGGAAGAAGTCGGACTCGATGAAAACGTGGCGGGTGCCGCGCGCAGTGAGTTCCGTGGCCAGCGAGTCGGCCGCATCCTTGTTCTGCAGCGAGGTGTCGGCGCTGGCGGCGTAGTGCACCGCCACGTCGGCGCCCGCATCGGCAAAGGCGAGCACGATGGCGCGGCCAATGGACAAGCTTCCGCCCGTGACCAGCGCGCGCCTCCCGGCCATTGAAAACCGTTTTGCGACGCGGGCGCCGTTCGTATCGATGATGGAAGTACTCATGTGGCTATCAGGTCCTGCGGTTGGTGTATGGGTATCACGCGTGACGTTGCGCCCACCAGTGTCAGCTCGCCGGCAAAATGGCAGGCCGCTTTGCTGCCAATGCTGGCGCCGACGGGCTTCAGGACGGGCGGCTCCGTGATGCAGCGCTCGCGCCCCTGTCGGTAGGCCGGGCCAACGGGGCAACGTGTGCGGAAACGGCAGCCCGAGGGGGGGTCGAGCGGGCTGGGCAGGTCGCCGCTCAGCATGACGCGCTGGCGCGTGGCTTCTGTGACAGGGTCGGGTTCGGGCACGGCCGACAGCAGGCTCACGGTGTAAGGGTGCAGCGGCTGCCGGGTCAGCGTTTCGGCCGGCCCCTCTTCCACGACCTGGCCCAGATACATCACCAGGATACGGTCGGACACATAACGCACGCTGGCCAGGTCGTGGCCGATGAACAGCATGGACAGCCCGAGTCGGGCCTGCAGGTCCTTGAGCAGATTGATCACCTGCGCCTGCAGCGACACGTCCAGTGCCGCCACAGCCTCGTCGCAAACCAGCAGCTTGGGGTCAACGGCCAACCCGCGTGCGATGACCACGCGCTGGCGCTGGCCGCCCGAAAACTCGTGCGGGTAGCGCATGGCGGC
>JANOTG010000404.1:0-4135 GCA_031416215.1 Betaproteobacteria bacterium | reverse complement strand
GCATCCGGCTTGGTCATTTCAGAGCGTCCCCACCCACTGCCTGTTGCAACACCAGCGGCGCAACCAGGCGTGATCCGGTCACACTCAAATGGTTGTCGTCGGCATAAAGCAGTGCATTGTTCAAAAACCCGGAGCAGCGCTCGGAGTTGCACAGCAGAGGTTCGGCGTCGACACGCCGCAGAAAGGGCGCACGTTCGGCGACCCGACGCACGACGTCCCGGTACTGAAGCATGCGATCCTTGTAGTCCGCATATCTGACACTGCAGGTGTTGCCCTCTGATGACACCGTCAGCGGGCGACCAAGGCAGTCGCGGGCCGGAATTCCGAGCTCGGGCACCTGCAAGAAGTACGACACTCGCAGGCCACGCTGGTGCAGAAGCGTTGCGGTTGCAAACAATCCGTCGGCGAACACGGTGGCAGGATCGGGCTGCGCCCCTGCAGGGTCCGGCGACGCCGCAGCGATCGGCGGGTAGTTGTAGTGCGCCTCCACCGGACCGTACCCCAGGCCGTTCAGATATTGTGGTCCGCGCGATGCGATAACAACAGAAACTACGCGCTTGTCGTCGGTGACGGTGGACAACAATGCGTCGATGCTACGCGAGCATTCTTGCCGCTCCACGGCATTGCGCCCGGTTACCGCACCCAGGAATGGCGGGCAGCCTGAGTTTGCAAGCAGGAGCGTGCCATAACCTTTGCTCGCAGCCAATGCCGAAACCCCAGCGAACAAGACATGTGCATGCGAATCCCCGATCAAGGCGATCATGCGCGGCCCTGGCCTGTGCTGACGGCAATACACCGGCGTAGGCTTCCCTTGCAGCGGCTCGGTGCACGACTTGTCCTGCGCCGGCTCGCGCACCATTTGCGGCGAGTGGGCGGCGATGTAGCCCAGGCGAGCCCGCTCTGGCCAGCCGCGGCCGGCGACGACCATTGCGGCCACTACAAAAAGCCCGGCCATGGCTACGACCAGCGCCAGTGTCACCACGCGCTTGCCTGCAAGGTCGCGTAATGGCCGCTCGACCAAGCGATAAGTCAATGCCGCAAGAACCACCGACAACGATGCACCAAGCCACAGTGGATGTGAAGCAGGTGTGCCGGACTCCATGACGCGAAGGTAAGACAGGATTGGCCAATGCCAGAGATACAGCGGATAACTGATAAGCCCGACGAACACCAGTGGTCGGATGGCGATCAGGCGGTTGGCAATGGCATCCGGTCCGCATGCCAGCAGCGCCACAGCGCCCAGCAGCGGCCACAGGCTGGCCCACCCCGGATGTGGCAAGCCCTTGCTGAACATGAAAAGCGACGTCAACAAAAGGAACAAGCCAACAAGAGACAGCGCATCGCGCCGGGCAGATTGCTGCAATGCCTGCGGCAGCCAGTTGACGCCCCGCCTGTGATGCAGGTAGGCCACTGCCGCACCAGCCAGGAGCTCCCAAAAACGGGTCAGCGGATGGAAATAGGCCCGGTCCGGGCTGATGGCGCCAAACCACACGGCGAAACCGAACGACCAAACCGCACACAGTGCCAGCAACCAACCCGTCTGGACGCGAAGGCGCCGAGCGAGGATGAGAAGCAAGGGCCACGACAGGTAAAACTGCTCCTCGACTGACAACGACCACAAATGCAACAGTGGTTTGCTGTGCGAGACGACGTCGAAATAGCCGGTTTCGCCGAGCAGGCGGATGTTCAGCAGGAATGGAATCGCGAATGCTGCATGTCGGGCCAGCCGCTCATATTCATCGGCCAACAACGCGAAGAACCCGAACCCCAACACCGCGGCCAGCACCAATATCAGTGCCGGGAACAAGCGCCGGACGCGCCGCCCATAAAAGTCACCGACGCGGAAGCTGCTGTTTGCCAACTGCCGGAACAGGATCAGCGAGATCAGGTAACCAGAGATGACGAAGAAAACATCGACACCGAGAAACCCGCCTGGAACCAGCGCGGGATCGACATGAAACAGCACGACCGGCAATACCGCCAGCGCGCGCAAGCCATCGATGTCGGATCGGTAGCTGACAACGCGCACAGGATAAACGTCCGCGGCGATCAGCCGCGACTTGCCATGGCTTCCCGGATCGCCGCAACGATGCGGACCTGGTCCGCTTCCTGCAAATCCGGGCTCATTGGCAGGCTGAGCACACGCTCGGCCGCCCAATCGCTATTCGGCGTGCACTCGGGGCAGCACAGGTGCTGGTAGGCGGGTTGCTTGTTGAGCGACAGCGGGTAATGAACCGCTGTCGGGACACCTTGGGTCTGCAAAACCTGCTGCACCTGTGCGCGGTTGTCGACCAGCACCGTGAACTGGGCCCAGACACTGTTCCGATCCGCCGGAACGCGCACCAGTTGCACCGGCGCATTGGCTGCCAGCAACATGCTGCGGTATTTCTCGCCAAGCTCGAGGCGCCGCTGCACCTCCCAGTCGAAACGCCCCAACTTGGCCAGCACGATGGCGCATTGCAGCGTGTCCATGCGCCCACCCACTCCGACCCGGGTGTGGTAGTAGCGCCGCTCCTGACCATGCACACGTATCTCGCGCATCGCCTTGGCCAACACATCATCATTGGTAAAAATGGCCCCACCGTCGCCGTAACAACCCAGCGGCTTGCTCGGAAAAAAGCTCGTGCATCCAATCGTCGACAGGTTGCAGCTGCTGCGCTTGACCCCGGTTTCTCCGGAATAACTGGCACCAAAACTCTGGGCTGCATCTTCGATCACCGGTATGTTGCCATGCCGCGCGGCGATGGCATTGATGGCGTCCATATCGCACACCTGCCCATACAAAGACACCGGCATGATGGCTTTGGTGCGCGGCGTGATCTTCTCTTCGATCCCGGCGACATTCATCAGGCAGGTGTCCCGCTCGATGTCGACAAATACCGGCTTGGCGCCGATCAGGACAATCATCTCCGCCGTGGCGGCGAAGGTGAAAGGCGAGGTGATGACCTCGTCGCCGGGGCCGACGCCAAGCGCCATCAGCGCCATCAGCAAGGCCTCGGTGCCGGAAGAGCAGGTGATGCAGTGTTTGCTGCCGGTGCGAGCAGCCAGTTGTTGCTCCAACTCGGCAACCTCCGGGCCCATGATGTACTGCCCATGCTCCAGCACACGCTTGATCCGGCCATCGATCTCGGATTGCAATGCGCGGTATTGTGCCTTGAGGTCAACAAATTCGATCTTTGGCAAGGACGTCGACACCTCTTTCATGACCGCATTCATCGATTTCCCCTTTTAACTGTGCAAAACACAAACACCACCCTTGAGCTCATATCGCTCACCGGTATGCGGACAAACCGCACTACCGTCACCCTGCAAAGGCAGCGGCAGACGCTCACCAAAGCGGCTCATCCAGCCAACCTGCAGTGCCGGAACTCCGACCATCAGCGCAAAGGACGGCACATCACGGTTGACCACTGCGCCGGCGCCTACAAACGCGTAAGCGCCAATGGTCGTTCCACAGACGATGGTGCAATTGGCCCCAAGGGTGGCACCACGTCGCACCATGGTACGGCGGTATTCGTCCTTGCGTGTCACCGCAGAACGCGGGTTGTAGACATTGGTGAACACCATGCTGGGGCCGCAGAAAACATCGTCTTCCAGCGACACCGCGTCATATACCGACACATTGTTCTGAATCTTGACGTTGTTGCCAATCACCACGTCGTTACCCACATAGACACCCTGGCCCAATGAGCAACGCTCCCCGATGACCGCCTTGGGGCTGACATGCACCCAATGCCAGATGCGGCAACCGTCGCCTATCTGTGCTCCGGCATCGACAATGGCAGTGGGGTGGATAGTCGTCTGCATTCGAATTTATTCTCCGCCCCTACTGCGGCCTAGTACTCAAGCGGCAATGCAACCCGCTTGCCGTCGCGCGATGACAGGTACATGGCGATCAACAACTCCAAAGTCTTCAGGCCCTCGCGGCCAACGGTTTCCGGCTCGGCATCGCCGCGCAGCGTATTGCTCACGTTATCGTAGTAGAGCGGGTGGCCGAAACCATAAACTGAAGTTGTCTGATAACTTGCACCAGCGACTTCGGCGTCTTCCGGGCGTTTGTCCAGAAACTCCCAAGTCTGAATCTCGTTGACTGCTACGCCTCCAATGCGCACCGACCCATGTTCGCCCAAGATTG
>JANOTG010000403.1:0-1538 GCA_031416215.1 Betaproteobacteria bacterium | reverse complement strand
ATGCTTGAGCAGCGCATCGAACAGCACTTTCTCGAAAGCGCCGATCTGAAGTACCAGGCGGCACCCCTGTTGTGCAAGCCGATTGCGGCCGCAGTACAGGCCATCATGGTGTGTGTCACCGGGGGCGGCAAAGTGCTGGCCTGTGGCAATGGCGGGTGTGCGGCGGCGGCGGCGCATTTCGCGGCCGGCTTTGTGGGTGGATTCGAGCGCGAGCGGCCAGAACTTGCTGCGGTCGCCCTGGCCAGTGACAGCGCCAGCATCACGGCAGTCGCGAATCAACATGCCTTCCGGGATGTGTTTGCGCGCCAGGTCCGTGCGCTTGGCAGTGCCGGTGACGTGTTGCTGGTGTTGTCCAGCGACGGTGAATGCGCCAATGTACAGGAGGCGATGGTGGCGGCGCATGAGCGCGAGATGGTGGTGGTGGGGATCACCGGCCGCGGTGGTGGCGCCATCGGGCGGGCGATGCGAGACACCGATGTGCATGTGTGTGTGCCACATGACCGATCGGCGCGTATCCTCGAAGTACAGTTTTTGGCGTTGCATTGCATTTGTGATGCAGTGGACACACAGTTGTTGGGTGACCAGGAGGAAAAACCACCATGAATCGACATATTGCGAAGGTCCTTGCGCTGACAGTGGGCCTGGCTCTGCTGGGTATCAGCTTGAGCGCCTGTGCCCCGCTCGTGCTGGGCGGCGCGGCCATGTCGGCACTTGTCGCCACGGACCGGCGGACCTCCGGCGCCCAGCTCGAAGACGAGGGCATCGAATTGCGGGCCGCCGGGCGCATTCGTGAAAACCTCGGTGATCGGGCCCATGTCAATGTCACCAGCTACAACCGCCAGGTGCTTATGACAGGTGAGGTGCCCAGTGGCCAGGACCGCCAGTTGGTCGAGCAGATCGTGTCAAAGGTGGAAAACGTGCGCTCCATCGTCAATGAACTTGCGGTGTCGGGCAATACCAGCTTGACGCAGCGCTCGTCGGATGCATTGATCACGGGTCGGGTCAAGGCGGCGATGGTGGATGCCAAAGATCTGTTCGCCAACGCGTTCAAGGTGGTGACCGAACGTGGTACGACCTATTTGATGGGGCGGGTCACCCAACGCGAGGCGAATCGGGCCACCGAACTGACGCGCAGCACCGGCGGAGTGCAAAAGGTGGTGCGGGTACTGGAGATCATCAGCGAAGAGGAACTGCAACGCACCTTGCCGCAGCCCGCGCCCGCAGCCTCTGCGCCCAAGTCCTGAGCCAGCAGTCGCCGCAGCGGCTCCAGCCGCGCGTCATTTCAGTCGTTTGATCAGGCTCGAGGTGTCCCAGCGACCGCCACCCAAGGCCTGCAGATCGGCATAAAACTGGTCCACCAGTGCCGTCACCGGCAAACGGGCGCCATTGCGCCGGCTTTCATCGAGCACCAGGCCCAGGTCCTTGCGCATCCAGTCGACGGCAAAGCCGAAGTCGAACTTGTCCGCCACCATGGTCTTGCCACGGTTGTCCATTTGCCAGCTTTGCGCCGCGCCCTTGCCAATCACATCGAGCACCTG
>JANOTG010000402.1:0-6974 GCA_031416215.1 Betaproteobacteria bacterium | reverse complement strand
CATCGCCGCGCAGCGCCCGCCGCCTTCCTTGCGCACGAGACGCTGCGAAATGATGGACTTCAGGTTCAGCGAGAGGTCCATCAGCAACTGCTCGCGCTTCGCCTCGGGGAAGAAGTTGATGATGCGGTCCATTGCCTGGTTGGCGTTGTTGGCGTGCAGGGTACACAGCACCAGATGCCCGGTTTCGGCGAAGGCGATGGCGTGGTCCATGCCTTCGCGGGTGCGCACTTCGCCGATCATGATCACGTCGGGCGCCTGGCGCAGCGTGTTCTTCAGCGCGGCGTCCCAACTGTCGGTATCGATGCCCACTTCGCGCTGCGTAATGATGCAGCCCTCGTGTTTGTGCACGAATTCGATCGGGTCTTCGATCGTGATGATGTGACCATAGGAATTTTCGTTTCGCCAGTCGACCATCGCCGCCAGGGTGGTCGATTTGCCGGAGCCGGTGGCGCCAACCATGATGCACAGGCCGCGCTTGGAGGTCACGATCTCCTTGAGCACCTGCGGCACACCAAGACCATCAATGGTGGGCAGCGTCTGCGGAATGATCCGCAGCACCATGCCGACCTTGCCCTGCTGTATGAATGCATTGACGCGAAAGCGGCCCACGCCGGGCGGCGAGATGGCGAAATTGCATTCCTTGGTGCGCTCGAATTCCGCTACCTGTTTGTCGTTCATCACCGACCTTGCCAGCGCCAGCGTGTGCGCCGCGTTCAGTGGTTGTGGCGATACCTTGGTCACCTTGCCGTCGACTTTGATCGCTGGCGGAAAGTCCCCGGTGATGAACAGGTCGCTGCCGTTGCGGCTGGTCATCAGCCGCAACAGGTCGTTGATGAATTTGGTGGCCTGGTCGCGTTCCATGAGTTATTGGCTCCAGGTTACTTCTTTTCGCTGAGTCGCGCGCTGACAACGCGCAATCGAAGTGAAAGCTTGCGAGCCAACAGCGCTATCAGGTTGGCAGCGAGTTGGGGGTTGGCGGACAACATGTCGTCCATGGCTTCCGCGCTCAATGCCGCTACTTCGCACTCGTTCATGGTGGAGCAGGCGGAGAAGCGGATGCCGCTATCGAGCAGCGACATCTCGCCCAATATCTCGCCCGGTTGCGTTTCGGCCAGCCGCAGCCGCTCACCCCAGGGCTGCACGCGGTCGACCGCCACCGCGCCCGACAACAACACCAGCATGAAGTTGCCGTACTCGTCCTGGCGGATCAGTTCGCGATCGGCTGGCACAGTGGCAAAGTCGAAGTAACGCTCCATGTTCTGGATCGCATCGGCGTCCAGATGGCTCATGTATTTGTCCTTCGACCACAAAGCCTGCAGCATCTTGGTGCCGCGTGGCGAAGGCAGCCGGCGCGCGTCGATTTCTGCGGCACGTGCTTCCCAGGGGATTAGCAGTGAAGCATCCACGCCCAAACCCGCAAACGCCGTGCTGAACAGAATCGAGTCTTGTTTTTCTTCGCTCACTTCGGGCCTCGTCTTGGGTCTGAGAATTTCGAAAATACCTTTCATCGGGCGCTCCTGTCCTGTGGTGACCGGGTGGATCAGCCGGGAAAGTTCTCGGGAATTTTTGCCTTGCTGCGTGCCTCGGACGGACTGATGATGTTGCGCTTGACGAGGTCGGTCAAGTTCTGGTCCAGGGTCTGCATGCCCACGCTGTTGCCAGTCTGGATCGACGAATACATCTGTGCCACCTTGGCTTCGCGGATCAGGTTGCGGATGGCGCTGGTGCCCAGCATGATTTCGTGCGCCGCAACCCGCCCCTGCCCGTCCTTGGTCTTGCACAGGGTCTGCGAAATGACCGCCTGCAGGGACTCCGACAACATGGCACGCACCATTTCCTTTTCGTCGGCCGGGAACACGTCGATGATACGGTCGATGGTCTTCGCCGCGCTCGAGGTGTGCAGTGTGCCAAACACCAGGTGGCCGGTCTCGGCGGCGGTCATGGCCAGCCGGATCGTCTCCAGGTCACGCATCTCGCCGACCAGAATACAGTCCGGGTCCTCGCGCAGCGCCGAACGCAGCGCGGCGGAAAAACTCAGCGTATGGGGCCCGACTTCACGTTGGTTTACCAGGCACTTCTTGGACTCATGCACGAACTCGATCGGGTCTTCCACCGTCAGGATGTGGCCGAATTCGGTTTCGTTGAGATAGTTG
Organism: Betaproteobacteria bacterium; assembly: GCA_031416215.1. Classification (GTDB taxonomy): domain Bacteria; phylum Pseudomonadota; class Gammaproteobacteria; order Burkholderiales; family Burkholderiaceae_C; genus CAISIP01. The sequence continues at coordinate 4,821 of JANOTG010000402.1, read as the reverse complement.
ACCATCGCCGCGAGGGTGGTGGACTTGCCCGAGCCGGTCGGCCCGGTCACCAGCACCATGCCGCGTGGCTTGAGCGCCAGGTCGGCGAAGATCTTCGGGGCGTTGAGTTGTTCGAGCGACAGGATCTTGGAAGGAATGGTTCGGAACACCGCGCCGGCACCGCGGTTGTGGTTGAAGGCGTTGACGCGAAACCGCGCCAGGCCTTCGATCTCGAATGAGAAGTCGATCTCCAGGAACTCCTCGTAGTTCTTGCGCTGGGTGTCGTTCATGATGTCGTACACCATGGCGTGCACGGCCTTGTGGTCCAGTGCCTCGACATTGATGCGGCGTACATCGCCATGCACGCGGATCATCGGTGGCAGATCAGCCGACAGGTGCAAGTCCGAAGCTTTGTTCTTGACGCTGAAGGCGAGCAACTGGGTGATGTCCACGGATTCCTCTGTCGTTTGTTACGCTACGGGGCAATTATGACCATGATTGAGTCCAATCTCCAAGCCGTTCGTGCGCGGGTGTCTGCCGCGTGCATCGCTGCCGGGCGCGATGTGCATTCAGTCACGCTGCTGGCGGTCTCGAAGACCGTTGGCGCCGAGATCGTGCAAGCTGCGGTGGCCGCAGGCCAGCGCGTATTTGCCGAGAACTATGTACAGGAGGCGGTTGACAAGATAGTGGCGTTGCGCCAGCAGCCTTTGCAGTGGCATTGCATCGGCCCGGTGCAAAGCAACAAGACCCGGCTCGTGGCCGAGCATTTTGACTGGCTGCAGACGCTCGACCGGCTGAAGATTGCGCAGCGGCTGGACGCGCAACGGCCGCCCCACATGCCGCCCTTGCAGGTGTGTATCCAGGTCAATACCGATGGCGGCCCGACCAAGGCGGGTGTGGCACCTGAAGCGCTGCCGGCGTTGGCACAGGCAATCGCTGCCCTGCCGCGCTTGACGCTGCGCGGCATCATGACCATCCCCGAGCCGGCTGCCGATTTTGCGGCCGCCTGCGCGTTGCATGCACGGGCCAAGCGCCTGTTCGACTTGCTCAACGCGCAGGGGCTGGGGCTGGACACACTGTCCATGGGCATGAGTGCCGACCTGGAAGCGGCGATTCACGCAGGCAGCACGATGGTGCGGGTTGGCAGTGCGATTTTTGGCCAGCGCAGCCCCAAAGCAACCGTCGGCGGGCCGGCCTGATCAGGACAAGCGCAGGCGGGTCGTGTTCTTCACTTCTTCCATCACCGCATAGGTGCGTGTCTCGCGCACGCCGGGCAACTGCCACAACACCGTTCCGGCGAAAGCGCGGTAGGCGGTCATGTCGGCCATGCGGGTCTTGAGCAGGTAGTCAAAACCACCGGCCACCATGTGGCATTCCATGATCTCGCCGCGCACCTGTACCGCGGCCTTGAAGGCGTCGAACACATTGGGCGTGGTGCGGTCGAGCAGCACTTCGACAAACACCATCATGCCGTGGCCCAGCTTGAGCGGGTTCAGCCGTGCCTCGTAACCCAGTATGTAGCCATCCTTGGTGAGACGCTGCACCCGCGCCAAAACCGCGGTGGGCGACAGCGCCACGTTCTCGGCCAGCTTCAGATTCGAGATGCGGCCGTCCAGCTGCAGGCATTCGAGTATCTTCAGGTCGATGCGGTCGGGGGCGCTGTCGTTGCTGGCCATGTCACGACAACCGGTAGGTTTGCAGGTGGATGCTGGTTTCGGTATTGCTGATACCGCGCACCAGGCGGATGCGCTCCAGCACCTGTGACAGTTCAGCCAGATTGGCAGCACGCAGTTCGGCCAACAGGTCCCAGCGGCCATTGGTGTCGTGCAGCGTCGCCACGCCGGGTTCACCCAGCAGGCTGGCGATCACGGCACGGGTCTCGTTGCCTTCCACGCCGACACTCATCCAGGCGCGGATTTCTTGGGGTTGGGCGTCCGGGCGCAGGCGCACCGTGTAACCGACGATGACGCCATCGTCTTCCATCCGTGTCACCCGGTTGTTGATGGTGCCGCGGGAAACGCCCAGCTTGCGCGCCAACACGGCAACGCTGGTACGGGCGTCCTTGCGCAGCAGTGACAGCAGTTGTTGGTCAGTGGCGTCCATGGAAAGACATTGTGTCATCAGATTATGACTAAGTGGCAAATGTTTAGTCAATTTGTTACTTTATTGACGATTTACATTGACTTGCCTGCGCTGGAAACTGTGTGTATTCCCAAAGTGAAACACACCATGCAACGCAATACCACCACCACCACCACCACCACCACCGAGTTTCTGAGCGCCCACGATGTGGCGACCATCGTGCGCCGGATGGGCGTAGCCGAATGCCTGCGCGGAATGCTTGAGTCCATCCACGCCGACTACCTGCGCTGGCAGGAGTTCGACAAAAGTGCGCGCCTGGCCAGCCACAGCGCGATCGGTGTGATTGAGCTCATGCCGATCGCGGATGCCAGCCATTACGCCTTCAAGTATGTCAATGGCCACCCGTCCAACCAGGGGCATGGGCTGCCGACCGTGATGGCCTTTGGTGTGCTGGCCCGGGTGGCCACCGGCATGCCGGAGTTTCTCAGCGAGCTGACGTTGACCACCGCTATCCGTACTGCCGCCATGTCGGTGCTGGCGGCACGCGCTCTGGCCCGGCCGGATGCGCGCAGCATGGCCCTGATCGGCAACGGCGCGCAGAGCGAGTTCCAGGCATTGGCATTCCATTACCTGTTGGGCATCGAGGAAATCCGCTTGTTCGACATCGACCCGCGCGCCAGCGCCAAGCTCATCGGCAACCTGCGCCACACCACGCTGCGCCTGGTGTTGTGCAGCAGCGTTGCCGATGCGGTGCGTGGTGCCGATATAGTGACCACTGTGACCGCCGACAAAAGCAACGCCACCATCATCACGCCGGACATGGTCGAGCCCGGCATGCACATCAATGGCGTCGGTGGTGATTGCCCGGGCAAGACCGAGCTCCATCCCGACGTGCTGCGCCGCGCGGCGGTGTTTGTCGAGTACGAGCCGCAGACCCGGGTCGAGGGTGACCTGCAGCAGATGGAAGCCGATTTCCCCGTGACCGAGATATGGCAGGTGTTGCAGGGCTTGACCGCCGGCCGTAGCCATGCGGAGCAGGTCACGGTATTCGACTCGGTCGGTTTTGCCCTGGAAGACTATTCCGCCTTGCGTTTCATGCGTGATTGCGCCCACAAGTTGGGTGTGGGCCAGCCCATCGCGCTGGTCCCCGAGCTCGCCGACCCGAAGGACCTGTTTGGGCTGGTACGACCATTGCCTGCCGCCCTCTGCGGCGTCGTGGCCGTGCGCGAGTTGGCAGGAGCCTGATGGTGCAGGGTGCATCACGGTCAGGCAGCGCAGTAAGCCTGATCGGTGTGCCCACCGATATCGGCGCCGGCAGCCTGGGTGCGCGCATGGGGCCGGAAGCGCTGCGGGTGGCGGGCATTGCGCCGGCATTGCGCCGCTTTGGGCTGGACGTGAAGGACTGTGGCAATCTCGTCGGCCCGGCCAACCCGTGGACGGTTGCGGTGAACGGATTTCGCCATTTGCCCGAGGTTGTGCGCTGGAACCAGCTGGTGCACGATGCCATGTTCGGCGAACTGCAATCGGGCCGGCTGCCGATCATGCTGGGTGGTGACCATTGCCTGGGTATCGGCTCCATCAGCGCTGTTGCGCGCCATTGCCGCGGTGCAGGAAAACGCCTGCGCGTATTGTGGTTCGATGCCCACGCCGACTTCAACACCGCCACCCTGACTCCCAGCGGCAACATCCACGGCATGCCGGTGGCCTGCCTGTGTGGCCACGGGCCGCAGGAACTGGTGCAGATTGGCGGCCATGTGCCGGCGCTGAGCCCGAAGGACATCCGCCAGATCGGCATTCGCAGCGTCGACGCCGGCGAAAAGCGTCTGGTGCACGACATCGGCATCGAGGTGTTCGATATGCGCTACATCGACGAGATGGGCATGCGACACACCATGGAGCTGGCACTGGCGCTGGTGGATCCCAACACCCATGTGCATGTGAGCCTGGATGTGGATTTTCTCGACCCCGACATCGCACCCGGGGTGGGCACCACCGTGCGTGGTGGGCCGACCTACCGCGAGGCGCAGTTGTGCATGGAGATGATTGCCGACACCGGAGCGTTGGGCTCACTCGATGTAGTGGAGCTCAATCCGGCGCTGGACGTGCGCAACCAGACCGCCGAACTGGCGGTGGACCTGATCGAGAGCCTGTTTGGCAAAAGTACGCTGATGCGCACTGCGCGCGACCGTCGTTAGGAGCCTGTTCGCCCTGCCCCTGGTCGGATCACTGGCAATCGACCCAGGCGCCGTTTGCTGCGCTGGAGCGGATCACGGCATCGACAAACCGCACCCCCTGCAGACCGTCGAAAGAGTTCGGGAAGTGTTGTGCCAGCGGGTCTGCCGCTTGCCCGGTGCGCCGCGCCGCAATCACCTGCGCGGCGTCCGAATACAGGTTGGCAAAACCTTCATGAAACCCCTCCGGATGGCCGGCGACGATGCGCGAGGCGCGCGCCGCAAAGGGTAACGTGCCCGGGCCGTTCGGGGTGCGGTTTTGTGACGGCGCGTCCAGCGGCTTGAAGGTCAGCGCCTGCGGTTGCTCCTGCATCCATTCCAGGCTGCCTTGGGAGCCGCTGACGCGGATGCGCAAGCCGTTCTCCACACCGGCGGCGGCCTGCGTCACCCAGAAACTGCCGCGCGCCGGTGTCGTGCCGGCCGCTGTGCCGGCGGGCCCCAGGCGCAACATCGCGGCGGCGAAATCGTGCGTGACACGGCCCGGCACAATCGCGCCGATCTCGGCCGCCACCTGCTGCACTTCCAGCGC
>JANOTG010000401.1:0-3368 GCA_031416215.1 Betaproteobacteria bacterium | reverse complement strand
GCCACGTTCACCACCCGGCCGCTGCCCGAGCTGGCCAGATGCGGCTGCGCGGCAACCGTTGCCAACCAAGTGCCGCGCACGTTGACCTGCATGACACGGTCCCAGGTTGCGGCGTCCAGCAGGTCCATGGTCTTGCCACCCGAATTGGTGATGGCTGCATTGTTGATCAGACCGTCCAGCCCGCCCATCGCCTTGACAGCCGCATCGACGCCCTCCGTGATCGACGCGGCATCCACCAGGTCCATCGGCACGTAATGGGCGCGCTCACCCAGTTCGCTCGCCAGTGCCGCGCCGCGCTCATGCAACAGGTCGCTGAGGACGACCCGCGCGCCGGCAGCGATCAGGGCGCGGGCAAACGCCTCACCCAGGCCACGTGCCGCCCCGGTGACGAGCACGCGGCGATCCAGCAGATTGATCTCTGCGGCAGCGCTGGCCACCAAGGAGGGACTCACTGCGCCTCCGTCTTCTGGGGGATGGCCACGAGCACCCGCCCATCGCTCAAGCGCACCGGGTAACAGCGAATGTCGCGCTGCCCGATCTGGCTCAGGCACTTGCCGGTGGCGATCTCGAAACGGGCCGCGTGCAAGGGACACTCGATGACGCCGTTCTCCTGGAATCCCTGCGACAACAGGGCAAAGGCATGCGGGCAAACGTCCTCGAGCGCGTACACCGTGTCGCCCTCCAGATACAGGCCCAGTTGTTGCCCCTGCACTTCCAGCGACAAAGGAAAATCCTGCTCGAGCTGGTTTCGCGCGGCGACGTCATGCCAGTCGGAGCTCAGGGCATCATGGCTCATGGATTTGTTCCCGTGGAGGCATTAAAGTGTTCAACTAATGAAACATTGATTCATTAATGATTCATTATTGACGCGGCTCCGACCGGCGTCAAACGATAACCAAGCAATTTACTCGGGAAAGAGCGGCATGTGATGACCAAGCACAGCCCGTCAAACTTAGGTCGCTGCGCCGGGTTGGGTGCCGAGCCTGCCTATACTGGCCCCAACCAACCGCGCATGGCAGCGCAACACTGCTGGAGTCACATCATGGGAATCATCTGGACCATCATCCTGGGCCTGGTCATCGGCGTTCTGGCCAAGTTTTTGCACCCCGGCAAGGAAAACATGGGCCTGATCGTCACCACCCTGCTCGGCATTGCCGGTTCGCTGGTTGCTGGCCTGGTCGGGCAATATCTGGGCTGGTACAAGGCCGGCGAAGGTGCCGGCTTCATCGCCTCGGTGATCGTGGCCGTGATCCTGCTGGCGATCTACGGCAAACTGCGCGGCGGCGTGAAGACGCCCTGAATCCCGGGGCCGGTGGCGGGAACCGTTTCGGTCCGTCCTTCATTGCGCTCTGCCATTTTTTCGCCCATGCGCACTGCGCGGCCGGGCACCCACTGCGGATCGAAGGCCAGCGGGCCCTTGGGCCACAACAGCACAACTGTCGAGCCGAGCAGGAAACGCCCCATCTCCGCGCCCTGCTGCAGCACCACGGTCTTGTCGGCATAGTCCCAGGTACGCGGCGAAGGGGACCGCGGCGGATTCACCACGCCATGCCACACCGTGGCCATGCTGCCCACCACCGTGGCGCCCACCAGCACCATGGCCAACGGGCCGTGGCTGGATTCAAAAATGCAGACCACCCGCTCATTGCGGGCAAACAGCCCCGGCACGCCGCGCGCGGTGGTCGGATTGACAGAAAACAAGTCGCCCGGCACATAGACCATGCGCAGCAGCCGGCCGGCACAGGGCATGTGGATACGGTGGTAGTCGCGCGGACTAAGGTACAGGGTGGCAAAAGCCCCGTTCTGGAAAGACGCCGCCAACGCCGCGTCACCACCCAGCAGCGTCGTCGTGGTGTAGTGGTGGCCCTTGGCCTGGAATATCTGGTCGTGCTCGATCGGTCCAAACTGGCTGATCGCGCCGTCTACCGGGCACAGCAGCTCTGCCTTTGCCAGCGGGCGGGCATCGTGCCTGAGCGCGCGCGTAAAAAACGCGTTGAAGCTGGTGTAGTTCCGGACATCCGGGTCGGCCGCCTCCGCCATGTCAACCTGGTAACGCCCGACAAACCAGCGGATCAGGCGGGTGGTGAGTGGCCCGCCTTGCAGGCCGGCGACAACGCCTGCGAACCGCGTCAGGGCATGTTTGGGCAGCAGGTACTGGGGGATGACGGCGAGACGGTCGGACACGATGGGGACCGCAGGGCGGGCACAGGCAAAATGGTGCAGGATTATATCGAGCGCCCCATGACCACCCGCATTCCGCCAATCCAGTGCCTGCTGACGTTCGAGGCACTGGCGCGGCTGCGCAGCGTCACACTGAGCGCCGACGAGTTGTGTGTCACGCCGAGTGCCGTGAGCCACCGTGTCAAGCAGCTCGAGCAGATCATCGGCACCAAGTTGTTCGGGCGTGCTGATTTTTCACTCACCACCGACGGCAGCGAATATCTGGCCCATGTGCGGGACGGCCTGGCCCGGTTGCAGAAGTTTCCGGGCCAAGGTGCCGTCAGCGGCAAGCGCAAACTGCGCCTCGCCGTGACGCCCACGTTTGCCCGTGCCATCCTGATTCCGCGCCTGCGCCAGTTCACCGAAACCTACCCCGAAATCGACGTGACGATCCAGGTCTCGATACCGTTGCTCGACGTGGTGGCGGAAGACGCCGATCTGATGGTGCGTTTCGGCACCGGGCAATACGCGGATGTCGAACATGTCTGCCTGATGCAAGACCGCGTCACGCCCCTGGCCTCACCCGGCTATCTGCGGGAAAACGGGCCATTTGACACTCCGGCAGACCTGCAGGGGCAGTCCTTGCTGCGCAGCCCGCTGGAACCCTGGCGAACCTGGTTTTCGGCCCACCAGCTGGATTGGCCGGAACCCGCCGACGGTTCGCAGTTCAACGACATCGGCTTGTTGTGTGACGGCGCCGCTGCCGGCATGGGCATCGCGCTGGTGCGCCTCAAACTGGGCGCGCCCTGGCTGGAGCACGGCTCCCTGGTACGGCTGTTCGAGCAGGACGTCGCCAGCCCGCACGCCCATTACCTGTGTTGGCGCACAGGCAGCATGGACCGTTGGGAATGTGTGGCTTTCGCGGACTGGCTGAAAAAAAGCGTCGCATGAGCACCGCCGGGCCGCTCCCAAGGGCGACAACGAAGTTGCGGCGAAGACTGACAATTGTGCGAAGCGCTTGTCATGTCGTAGGCAATTCCGCAATGCACAGCATGGAGGATGCCTGATGAGCTCGGCCAGGGAACGCTGATGAGCCAGGACACCGGAACCGGCAGAAGGCAGGTGATTTCACATGGGCATGCAAATTTGCTCATGCCAAACCACCACGACAGGTCTACAGTCTGGCTACTTGTCTGAACCAAAACTCG
>JANOTG010000400.1:0-7179 GCA_031416215.1 Betaproteobacteria bacterium | reverse complement strand
GAGCTCAAGGACAAGCTGCAGAACATGGGCGCGCAGATGGTCAAGGAAGTTGCTTCCAAGACCTCCGACATCGCCGGTGACGGCACCACCACCGCCACCGTGCTGGCCCAGAGCATCATCCGCGAAGGCATGAAGTACGTTGCCGCCGGCATGAACCCGATGGATCTCAAGCGCGGCATCGACAAGGCGGTCACCGCCCTGGTCGCCGAGCTGAAGAAGGCCTCCAAGGCCACCACCACGTCGAAAGAAATCGCTCAAGTTGGCTCGATCTCGGCCAACTCGGACGAAACCATCGGCAAGATCATTGCTGACGCGATGGACAAAGTGGGCAAGGAAGGCGTGATCACCGTGGAAGACGGCAAGTCGCTGGAGTCGGAACTGGAAGTCGTCGAAGGCATGCAGTTCGACCGCGGCTACCTGTCGCCCTACTTCATCAACAACCCCGAGAAACAGGCTGCGTTGCTGGACAACCCGTTTGTGCTGCTGTACGACAAGAAGATCAGCAACATCCGTGACCTGCTGCCCACGCTGGAGCAAGTCGCCAAGTCGGGCCGCCCGCTGCTGATCGTCTCGGAAGACGTAGAGGGCGAAGCCCTGGCAACGCTGGTGGTCAACACCATCCGTGGCATCTTGAAAGTGGTGGCTGTCAAGGCCCCTGGTTTCGGTGACCGCCGCAAGGCCATGCTGGAAGACATCGCTGTGTTGACCGGCGGCAAGGTGATTGCTGAAGAGGTTGGCCTGACACTTGAAAAAGTAACACTGGCTGATCTGGGCTCGGCCAAGCGCGTTGAAGTGAGCAAGGAAAACACCATCATCATCGACGGTGCCGGTGCCGCTGCCGATATCGAAGCCCGCGTCAAACAGGTGCGTGTGCAGATCGAGGAAGCCACTTCCGACTACGACAAGGAGAAACTCCAGGAGCGCGTTGCCAAACTCGCCGGTGGTGTGGCCCTGATCAAGGTTGGTGCTGCCACCGAAGTCGAGATGAAAGAGAAAAAAGCCCGCGTTGAAGACGCCCTGCACGCGACCCGCGCAGCCGTCGAAGAAGGCATTGTGGCTGGTGGTGGTGTGGCTTTGCTGCGCGCCAGGCAAGCCGCTGGCACCATCAAGGGTGACAACTCGGATCAAGACGCCGGCATCAAGCTGGTTCTGCGCGCGGTCGAGTCGCCACTGCGCGAAATCGTGTACAACGCCGGTGGCGAAGCCTCGGTGGTGGTGAATGCAGTGTTGGCCGGTAAAGGCAACTACGGCTTCAACGCTGCCAACGACACCTACGGCGACATGATCGAAATGGGTATCCTGGACCCGACCAAGGTGACCCGTATTGCACTGCAAAACGCAGCCTCGGTGGCATCCCTGATGCTGACGACCGAAGCCATGATTGCCGAAGCACCGAAGGAAGAGTCGGGCGCAGGCGGTATGGGTGGTGGCGGTGGTATGGGTGGCGGCATGGGTGGTATGGGCGGCATGGGCGACATGGGCATGTAAGCTGCTCCTTGCCTGAGGCTGCGTGCCGTTGTTGCAAAAGGGCTTGCCGTACCAGCAGGTACTGTCTGCGCCCTTGCGCCTAGGCACACAGCCTCATGCTGCGTCGGGTTGCCTCTTGGCGCTCGACGAGAATCAAAACCCCGCTGGCTTGCGCCTTGCGGGGTTTTTTGTTGAGGACTCGCAATGTCTCTGAAACACTTGGCCATCACACACCAAGAATGTCGCCTGAAATCCCTGGTTTGACAGATTACTTGGCGTGGCAGCTGCAAAAAGGGTGGGTCATCGTGAACAGGCGTAGCATCGCCGATGGAAGTTCGAATCAGGAGCCAAGAGATGAACAACCCCTACGTGACGCAAGACCCGTTGTTGATGAGCGGCACGCCATGCTTCGCCGGCACGTGTGTTCCCGTCAAGTCACTGTTTGACTACCTCGAAGGCGGTGACACGCTGACCGAATTCCTGGAGCAATTTCCGACGGTGACCAAGGAGGCGGCGATTCATGTGCTGGAGGCCAGCCGACGGGCGCTGTTGACCACCTGACCCCAATGCGTGTTCTGCTCGACGAGTCGGTTCCAACGGCACTCCAAAATCTTCCCTACCAACAAAACACGGTCTTCCCGCTGGCGACGATCGTATTGGTGGCACCCAACAATCGTGTCGAAACCGCAACGAAGTTTGTTCCCACCATTCAAGCGAGCCAAGGTCCTTTGCTGCCGAGGGAGCTGAGCGGGTGTCGCAGCGAGGTAAAGAAGGAGGCCTAAGGCCGGGTGACACGAGCGGCGGCATCCGGTCGGCGCCCTCGGCTCGCCAACGGCGGCCCCCAGTCCCTGACTGGCGAACGGCTCAGATGCGCAGAGTCTGACTCCGATATGTCGTGAATCTTGGAGCACTCAATCATCACATCGCCGCCTTGAACAGCGCCAGGTAGTCATCCGCCCCGGCTTTGCGCGGATTGCCGAAATTGGCCAGATCAGCCAAGGCATAGGGAATCAGGTCGGGCAGGTGTTGGTCTGTCAGGCCCATGGCGCGCAGGCCCTTGGGTAATCCGATCTCGGCGTTCAGGCTCTCTATCGCCACCGCCAGGTCAGCGCCGGCGGCCAGCCCCATGGCGCTGCGCAGGCGCTCGTACTTTTCGGTCGCATGGCCTTCGTGGTAACGCAGCACGGTGGGCAGGATGACGGCGTTCAGCGTGCCGTGGTGCAGGCGCAGTTCGGGCAACCGGCCGGCGGCATGGCTCATGGCATGCACGGCACCCAAACCCTTGACAAAAGCCATCGCACCTTCGGTAGACGCCATCATCATGTGCCAGCGGGCATCACGGTCTTGCGGATTCTGTACCGCACGCCGGATCCACTTCCACGAGCGCCACAAGCCGTCGTACCCGACGCCCTCGGCGGGCGGATTCACCGTCGGCGTCAACACCGCCTCGATGCAATGGGTCATGGCATCCATGCCGGTGGCGGCCGTCAGCAGGGGCGGCAGACCGAGTGTCAGTTCCGGGTCGCAGATAGCGATTTTCGGGATGATCAAGGGGTTGGCAAAGGTCATCTTCTGACCACTGTTCATGACGATGACAAAACCGACGCTGACCTCACTGCCGGTGCCCGCCGTCGTCGGTATGGCGATCACGGGCGCCACACCCTTGATGTTCTTCGCGCCGCCCTTCTGCGGGTCGAACTGCGCCAGCGGCAGGCCGCTGACGGCAAGCAGGGCCACGGCCTTGCCCAGATCCATGGACGAGCCACCACCGACGCAAATGACGCCGTCACAGCCTTGTGCCTGATACAAGGCCAGCGCCTGCAGGGTCGCGGCTTCCGTCGGGTTGCCGGGGGTCTCGTCAAACACCGGCCAGTCCGGTCTGGGTGCCATCGGCGCCAACACCCGGTCGATCAGTCCAGCCGCCACGACACCCTTGTCGGTGGCGATCAGCGGGCGCTTGACCCCCAGCCGGGCCAGCTCGGTGGCGAGCAGCTTCACCGCGCCAAAATCAAAATGCGTGGTGGTCAGGTATTGCAGGACTGGCATCAAAAAAACCTCAATGGCTGCGCATGAAAAATTGGTGGCAGTATCGCATCGCGCCTGCCCCGCGAACATGCCGACGGGCGCCGGCACCGGCCGCCCATCAGGCTGGCTGTGCCGCGTCGGCCAGTTCCATGCTGGAGTCCGCCAGCACCTGCAGATCGTGGTGCTGCGTCTCTTCCATGAAGCCATACAAGCGGTTGCGCGTCGCCTGCCAGGCTGCGCGTGCTCCCACCACGTCAAACGCCAGGATCAGATGCGGGATGTTCCCGGCACCGGCCAGCGGCATCCATGCCCCGCCCTCGAATACCTCCTTGAATCCCAGGTTGCGGTAATTGCGGATCAAGGCCGGGCTGCGTGCACCAATCACCATCCAGCGCACCTGCGTTGCCAGGCAATACTGGTAGCTGGCTTTCATCAGGCTCAGCTTGACCAGTGGGTCGGCCCCGGCAGTGACCGCCAGACGCGATATCTGCGCCCGCGGCTTGTTGGCAAGCCAGCGCGGCAGGGTCACGCTGCTTTCGAGTTGCAACGGGCCGAAGCCACTGACCTGGATACGCATGGTGCCGATGCCCTCGCCACTGGTCTTGTCCCGGCACAGGATCACCGCCGTGCCCTCGGCACAGTCGAGTGACTCCACCTCGCCAAACTTCGGGCCCAGTTCAGGGTCATGGTGTCCATAGGCCGCCGCCCGCACGGCACAGGCCTCACGCAAATCGTCGATCGACGTTGCCATACGCACAGAAAAACCGAATGATCCACTTTCCATTGTTTACTCCTCGATGAACGACGCCAAGGCCTGAGCCACTGCCGACACCTGACCGCTGCCGTTCGTCACCACACTAGCATCAATTGCTTGCCCCTACAAACTGATTTTCGTCACGCAGACGCGCCGACGCCACAGCCGGGTACCACGGGTCTCAACAACCCATTGCCCTGTCGCCTCAGGCCTCAAGGCAGCCAGGCAGCCAGGTGCGGCTCCAGCTGTGCCGCCGATTCGAAATGCACCGCCTGCCAGCCACGTGCGCGGGCCACCAGCACATTGGCCAGCAGGTCATCGACAAAAATGGTGCTCGGCGGCTCCAACCCGTAACGTGTTTCGACCAGCTCGTAAATCTCGGGTTGTGGCTTCGCCAGCAGCACATCCCCGGAAAACACGCCACCATCAAACAGCCCGAGAAATTGATGCCGCTGCTCCAGCACACGCGCAAACGGCGCCGGCATGTTGGACAGGAAATACAGGCGCAGATCGGCGTGGCTGTCGCGCCGCGCATGCAGTTTGCGCAACAAGCGCACCGTGGGCTCTATCGGTTGCAGGTGGGCGGCAATGCCTGACACCAGTGCATGCACCGTAGTCTGCGGCAGCGCCAGCCGGTCCGCGGTGCGCGCAATCACCGTATCCTGGGCCAGCAGGCCACTGTCAAAAGCCTTCCAGTCTGCGTGGTGGAAGATGGCGCCGGCAAGTACGCGCGCCTGCGCCTCGGTCGGTGCGTGGTCGGGAAAGTGCTGCTCTATCAGCCGATGCGGCTGCCAGTTGAACAGCACCGCACCGAAGTCGAAGACGATGTTGGTCACAAACAAGACTCCTTCAGGCGGTTGTGCTGCACGGTTGGGTGGTCGTCTTGGGCCCGATCAGCCACACGCACGCAAGGCGCGCCGCAACGCTACCCCGATGCCGCGCGGACTTGTGGGCAACACTTTCAACACCGGCGTGCCATGCCATGCCGCACATTGCAACAGAGCCTGTGCCAGTGCCTGCAGTAGCGGCTCGTCCGGCACGACACCGGGCTCGAGATGCAGCGACCGGACCTCGAACTCGCCCAGCGCGCGGTGTGCCTTCGCGTCCAGTCGCGCCACCAGGCGGTCTTGGTGCAGCACCGGCAATACGAAATAGCCGTACCGGCGGCGCTCCTGCGGCGTGTAACACTCGATGCGGTAGTCGAACCCGAACATGGCCAATACGCGTTCGCGGTCCCATACCAGTGGATCAAATGGGGACAACACGGTGGTGCGGCTGGCACGGATCTCGCCGCGGCGCACTTTACCGAGCAGGTTGCGACGCGAGCGGTGCACGTAGGCTGGCGCGTCCCAGCCAGCGACGGCAACACGCAGCAGGCTCCCCTGCTCCACCCAGGGCTCGAGGTCCGCATCCTTGAGTCGTGGCTTGGTACGGTAGTAGTCGTTGATCCAGCGTGCCTGCGTGATACCCAGGGCGGCCACCGACTTTTCGACAAAAGCCCCTTCGATGTCAGCACTGTCTGGCAACACCATGCCCTCGATCTGCGGGCAAACCCGGTGCGCCAGATCGTAGACACGATGAAAGTTTTCACGCCGCGCCACCATCAGTTCACCGTTCGCAAACAGGGCCTCCAACCACAACTTTTCGTCCTTCCAGCCCCACCAGCCGCCGCCCCTGCGACCGTCACTGCGCGCGAAGTCGGATGATTTCACCGGCCCGTGGGTCTGCACATGCTGCAACAGCTGGTCCAGCTTTGCACGCTGCGAACTGTTGTGTGCACGTGCCCTGGCCAGTCCCCAGTGTTGTCGGGTGGACCGGTTGTAACTTCGGTGCAGGGCCAGATCTCCGATGGGCACAAAACACGCTTCATGGGCCCAGGACTCGAACACCTCGCCGCGCGCCAGGGCCTGTTCCAGCCACTGCATCGGATAGGCGCCCAGGCGGGAAAACAACACCAGGTAAGGGCTGCGTGCGACCACGTGGATGGTGTCGATCTGCAGCAATCCCATGCGTTCGATACAGGTGCGCAAGGCTGCCGGTGTGGCGCGTCGGCTGGGCGCAGACAGCAGACCCTGTGCGGCCAGATGCAACTGGCGCGCCTGCGGGATGCTGAGCTCGATCACGTTGCGCCAGGCAGCCTCATGCGCCGACGCGCAGTCGCTGCAACAAACCGGCGGTGGAGCCATCCAGCCCTGCGACATCGCCACTATGCAGGCGCGGTTCGATATCCCGCGCCAGCACCTTGCCCAGCTCCACACCCCACTGGTCAAAGCTGTTGATGCCCCACAGACTGCCACTCACAAAAACGCGGTGCTCCTGCAGCGCGATCAAGGCACCCAGGCTGGCCGGGCTGAGCTCATCGAGCAACATGAAGGTGCTGGGGCGGTTACCGGGGAAGTGCCGGTGGCCGCCGGCGTCCTGCTGCCCGTGCAACAAGGCCTGTGCCTGTGCCAGGGCATTGGCCAGCAGGTTGGCGTGGTGACCGGCCAGCGCATGGTGCGGTGTGCGGACCGCGACAATTTCCAGCGGCACCACATCACTTCCCTGGTGCAGCATCTGGAAGTAGGCATGTTGTCCATTGGTGCCGGGCTCGCCCCACAACACCGGTGCGGTGTGGTACGGCAAGGCGACACCCTGCATGTCGACCCGCTTGCCGTTGCTCTCCATCTCGAGTTGTTGCAAATAGGCCGGCCACCGCCGCAGGGCACTGTGGTAGGGCGCGATGCTGCGGCTGCCGAAGCCGAGGAAGTTGCGGTACCAGATATCGATCAGTGCCAGCCGTACCGGCAGGTTGTGCGACAGCGCTGCGCTGCGAAAGTGACCATCCATGGCATGGGCACCGGCGAGAAACTCGCGAAAACCCGCCGCACCGATCGCGATGGCGATTGGCAGGCCGATGGCCGACCACAGGGAATAACGCCCACCCACCCAAT
>JANOTG010000399.1:0-15311 GCA_031416215.1 Betaproteobacteria bacterium | reverse complement strand
GCGGTCGTGTTCCCGAAAGGTGTTTCCGAGGTGATGCAGGCTTGGGCCGCACGACCTTCGCTGCAGTTTGTGCACAGGATGTATGCGCAACATCGTCAGTGACGAAGCTTGCGAGCGCGATAGCACTACTGCCCTGCTGGTGGCTTTGGGTGCGGGGCCGTTTACACCCTGTGTATTACGTCCTGCGTCATCAGCAGCTGGTTCGCCGTTGTGCAACCATGTCTGGGCGAATAACCTCGGTTGCTCAGGGTGGGTCGCGGCGTACCGAGCGCCCGGGTTGCACCTGCAGATCGTTGTCGCGGGCAAAACCGACACAAAAATCCCAAGCCAGCACGTCATGGTCACGCAGGTCGTGGTGCACCACCACACATTTGGCCTCGCCGCGCACGGTCGGGATGCACCACGGCGAATAACCCAGATGGCTGCCGGGTCGCGCACCACCAGGCCGAAACTGGCTCATCACACCGGCCAGCCGCTCGGCCCAATCGGTGGGCCGGAACAACTTGCCGTCACGGGTAATGCCCAGGATCAGGAATTCGGTGGCGGACTCTGGTTGCATCGTGTGGTGGTTAAGGCATGCGCCGTGGCTGCACTCTAACAGGCAAGAATCGCTCCAGCCAGGCTGTCATGCCATCCGCCGCATCATGCTGATGCAAAACTCTCAGCGATACGTCGCTGGGGTGGCCATAAAATCCATCCGCAGTGGCCCACAGGGCCGCACCAATCCACACCGGGTACCACCATGAACGCAGCAACCCCCTCCTTCATCGAAGCCGCCTCGCCCCATGTCATGAACACCTATGGCCGCCTGCCGATTGCCTTGTCCCATGGCCAGGGCTGCAGGGTGTGGGACGTCAATGGACGCGAGTATCTGGACGCGCTGGGCGGCATAGCGGTCAACACCTTGGGACACAACCACCCCAAATTGGTGCCTGCCTTGCAGGACCAGCTGGGCAAGATCATCCACAGCTGCAACTATTACCACGTGCCCAACCAGGAGGTCTTGGCCAAGCGCCTGGTGGAACTCTCCGGCATGACCAACGTGTTCTTCTGCTCCACCGGCCTGGAGGCGAACGAAGCGGCGCTCAAACTGGCGCGCAAGTTCGGCCACGACAAGGGCATCGAACGCCCGGAGATCGTGGTCTATGAAAACGCCTTCCACGGCCGCAGCATCGCCACGCTGAGCGCCACCGGCAACCCCAAGGTACAAGCCGGCTTCGGCCCGCTGGTCGAGGGTTTCATCCGGGTCCCACTCAACAACATGGACGCATTGCGGGCTGCAACACAGGACAACCCGAACGTGGTGGCCGTGTTCTTCGAGGCCATCCAGGGTGAAGGCGGCATCAACCCGATGCACATGGATTACCTGCGCCAGGTGCGAACCTTGTGTGACGAACGCGACTGGTTGCTGATGATCGACGAGGTGCAGTGCGGCATGGGCCGCACCGGCAAATGGTTTGCCCACCAATGGGCTGGCATCGTCCCGGATGTCATGCCGCTGGCCAAGGGTCTCGGCTCGGGCGTACCGATCGGCGCCGTGGTGGCCGGCCCCAAGGCGGCAAAGATCTTCCAGCCAGGCAACCATGGCACCACCTTTGGCGGCAACCCGCTCGCGATGCGCGCCGGCGTCGAAACCATCCGCATCATGGAAGAAGACGGCCTGCTGGCCAACGCCGAAAAGGTCGGCAGCCATCTGGTGGCAGCACTGCGCCGCGAACTGGCTGCCGAGCTGGCCTCGGGCACGGTGCGTGAAATTCGTGGTCACGGCCTGATGGTGGGCATGGAGCTGTGCAAACCCTGCGGCGTGTTGCTGGGCCAATGTGCCGACAACGGGTTGCTGATCAGTGTGACGGCCGACAGCGTGGTGCGGTTGTTGCCGCCACTCATCATGCGGACCGACGAGGCCGACGGGGTGGTGCAGATCCTGGCGCCGCTGGTGCGGCAGTTCCTCGCGGCCACACCATGAAGCATTACCTGCAGTTCAGTGACCTGCGCGCGGAGGAGTATGCCTACCTGTTCGAGCGCGCCGCCACCATCAAGCGCAAGTTCAAGGCCTACGAGAAACACCATACGCTGAGCGACCGCACGCTGGCAATGATCTTCGAAAAAGCCTCGACCCGTACCCGGGTGAGTTTCGAGGCCGGCATGTACCAGATGGGCGGCAGCGTTGTGCACCTGACCACCGGCGACAGCCACCTCGGGCGCGCCGAGCCGATCGACGACACGGCCAAGGTGATCAGCCGCATGGTCGATCTGGTGATGATCCGCACCTACGAGCAGACCAAGATCGAGTTGTTTGCAGCGCACTCACGCGTGCCGGTGATCAACGGCCTGACCAACGAGTTCCATCCCTGCCAGATCCTGGCCGACATCTTCACTTTTATCGAACACCGCGGCTCGATCAAGGGCAAGACCGTGGCCTGGGTCGGAGACGGCAACAACATGGCCAATACCTGGCTGCAGGCGAGCGAAATCCTGGGCTTCAAGGTGCATGTCAGCACCCCCGGCGGTTATGAGGTGGACCAGTCGGTGGCCGGCATCCGCTCCAGCGACAGCTACCAGGTGTTCAAGAACCCGCTGCAGGCCTGCGTCGGCGCTGATCTGGTGACCACCGATGTGTGGACCAGCATGGGTTTCGAGGCCGAGAACGACGCCCGGAAGAAGGCCTTTGCCGACTGGCGCGTCGGGCAGGAAATGATGCGTGCGGCCAAACCACAAGCGCTGTTCATGCATTGCCTGCCAGCGCACCGGGGCGAAGAAGTTGACGCCGACGTGATCGACGGGCCGCAATCGGTGGTCTGGGACGAGGCCGAGAACCGCATGCACGCCCAAAAGGCGCTGATGGAATACCTGTTGCTCGGGCGCCTGGTCTGACAAAGAGCGGGCCCGTCTTTGGCTGAAGGTCTGCACTATTTTCAGTGGCTGTTGGGAATAACCGACACCACGGATTTGGGGCAGTGCTAACTTCGATCCACCATGAGAAAGATCTGGGACATATCCCCGTTTGTCGACGCCTCGTCCGCCGTGTTCCCGGGTGACACGTCCTATGTGCAACAGCCACATTTCACGCTCGGCGCGGACTGCCCGGTCAACGTCAGCCGCATCACGCTGTCGCCCCATACCGGCGCCCATGCCGATGCACCGCTGCACTATGCCAACAGCGCGCCGGCCATCGGTGCAGTCCCTCTGGACGCCTACCTGGGCCCCTGCCGCGTGCTGCATTGCCTGGACAGCGGCGCGTTGATCGAGCCCCGGCACGTGGCGCGCGCCCTGCCCGGCGTGCCGCCGCGCCTGTTGGTGCGCACCTCGGTGCTTGCGCGCCAGAGCTGGGAACCGTTTACCGCCTACGCACCTCAGACCATCGCCTTGCTGGCGGCGCACGGCGTGCGCCTGGTAGGCATCGACACTCCGAGTGTCGACCCCGCCACCAGTGCCGCGCTCGGCGCACACCACCAACTGCTGCAGAACGATATGCGGGTGCTCGAAAACCTGGTGCTGGACGAGGTACCCGAAGGTGACTACGAGCTTATCGCCCTGCCCCTGAAACTGCGCCATGCCGACGCCAGCCCCGTGCGCGCTGTGCTGCGTGCCCTGCACTGAACCTGCCACATCCATCAACCATGCACGCCGCCACGACTCCTACCCTCGAACTCTGTCAACAGCTGGATGCTTCTGACCCGTTGCACCACTTGCGCGACCTCTTCAGCCTGCCAGCCGGCGTGGTCTATCTCGATGGCAATTCGCTCGGCGCGCTGCCGCGCACGGCAGCCCGCCGGGTGGCCCAGGCCGTCACCGAGCAATGGGGAGAGGGATTGATCCGGTCCTGGATCGGCGCCGGCTGGGTCGACATGCCGCACCGCCTGGGCGACAAGATCGCGCGGCTGATCGGGGCGTCGCCGTGTACGGTGGTGGCCACCGACAGCACCTCGGTGAACCTGTTCAAGGTGCTGAGTGCCGCGCTCGACATTGCCGCCCAGGATGCACCGACCAAGCGCGTCGTGCTGAGCGAGCGCAGCAACTTCCCCACCGATCTCTACATCGCCCAGGCGTTGTGCAAGCAGCGCGGCTACACGCTGGTCCTGGCCGACGCCGACGACATCAACGAAGGCGTTTCTGACCAGGTCGCCGTGCTCTTGCTGACGCACGTGAACTACCGCAGCGGTGCGATGTTCGACATGGCCGCCATCGACGACGCAGCACACGCAGCTGGTGCGCTGGTGGTATGGGACCTGGCGCACAGCGCCGGTGCCGTGCCGCTGCGTCTGGAAGCGGATCAGGCCGACTTTGCCGTCGGTTGCGGCTACAAGTTTCTCAATGGCGGTCCTGGCGCGCCGGCCTTTGTCTGGGTCCATCCGCGCCACAGCGGCCGATCCACACAACCGCTGGCCGGCTGGTTCGGCCACGCCGCGCCGTTCGCCTTCTCGCCCGACTACCAGCCAGCCGCAGGCATCACCCGTTACCTGTGCGGAACGCCTGCGGTACTGAGCATGACGGCGCTCGAGTGTGGTCTGGACAGCGTGCTGGCGGCGCAGGATGTGGTGCCGGGGCAGGACGGCATGGCAGCGCTGCGCAGCAAGTCGCTGGCGTTGGCCGACCTTTTCATCACCCTGGTGGAGGCGCGCTGTGCGGGCCACGGCCTGGTGCTGGAAACACCACGCGAACACGCCCGGCGTGGCTCGCAGGTCAGCCTGTCCCATCCTGTTGGCGCCTACGCCATCATGCAGGCCCTGATCGCGCGCGGCGTGATCGGCGACTTCCGCGCCGGGGATGCTGACCAGGTCCCGGACATCCTGCGCTTCGGGCTCACCCCGTTGTATCTGGGTTTTGTCGATATCTGGCAGGCCGTGGAGCAATTGCGGCAGGTGCTGGTGAGCCAGGAATGGCATGAACCTCGCTTCAACCAGCGCAAATCGGTGACCTGAATGGCGACTCCCGAACACATCGTCGCGCAGGAACACGCGCAACTCGATTTCAGCCGCTCCATGAGTTATGGCGACTACCTGCACCTGGACGCGATCCTGGGCGCACAACACCCGCTGTCGCCGGACCACAACGAGATGTTGTTCATCATCCAGCACCAGACCAGCGAGTTGTGGATGAAGCTGATGCTGCATGAGCTCGGCGCCGCCATTCGCCATGTCGCCGCCGACGAACTGGGCACGGCATTCAAGATGCTGGCGCGCGTCAGCCGCATCATGGAACAGTTGGTACATGCCTGGGACGTGCTGGCGACCATGACACCGCCCGAATACAGCGCGATCCGGCCTTACCTCGCCAACTCCAGCGGTTTTCAAAGTGCGCAATACCGCTGCATCGAGTTCGCCCTCGGCAACAAGAATGCCGCCATGCTCAAACCACACCAGCATCGGCCCGATCTGCTGGCCATGGTGCAGGCTGCTTTTGTCGCACCCTCGCTGTACGACGAAGCCCTGCGTCTGCTGGCACGGCGCGGCATCGCGGTGCCAGCGTCGCACACCGGGCGCGACTGGACCCAGCCCTACATCGCCAGCGACGCCGTCGAACAGGCCTGGCTCACGGTATACCGCAACCCGAAAGAGCACTGGGATCTGTACCAGCTCGGTGAAGAGTTGACCGACCTGGAAGACGCCTTCCGGCTGTGGCGCTTTCGCCATGTCACCACGGTGGAGCGTGTGATCGGCTTCAAGCGCGGCACCGGCGGCACCGGTGGCGTGAGTTACCTGCGCAAGATGCTCGACGTGGTGCTGTTCCCGGAAATCTGGACGCTGCGCACCTCACTCTGAGCGCGAGGGCCTGGCCTGCAAGGCATTGAAGACACACATGGCGGCATAGGCATCGTTGGCGGCATAAACGATCTGTGCTTCGGTCAGCCGCAAATTGGCCCAGTTCGAGGTGCTGGCCTTTTTCGACTTGATGAAGCGCTGCTGGAACAAGACCGCGGTTGCGCCCCGCACACCCATGTCCCGGCGGTAGCCCTGTTTGCGAAAAATGTCGTTCAGTTCCAGCACCGCCTGCGGCTCGACGCCCAGCTTGCTGATGATGCGCCGGCGGTCGTCGCCGAGCCCGAATCCCGGCTTGATGATGGCCGCCGACGCCAGCAGCTGCGCCACCTCGGACCGGCATTCGATGTCATGCAACTGGAACACCCAGGCATGCCGGCTCGTCGCCAGTTGCACCACATGGGGTCCATCGGAGGTTTCGTTGCGCTGGAAGGTCGGTTTTGATTCGGTGTCGAAACCCAGCACCGGCACGCCCTCCAGTTGCGCCACCGCGTGGCGCGCCTGCTGGGCGGTATTCACCACGGTGATCTGGTCCAGCCCGAGGCGCTCGAAGGCCGGCATCAGCGCCATCTCCTCGCGTGAGGGAACCGGGCGCTCGTCAGGCATGGATGCAGGTCATTGTTCGACCAGCGCCTTCTGGATCTGGGCCCGCAGCCCCGCGTCGGACGGCAACACGTCTCCCGGGTAACTGGAGACCACGCGGCCCCGACGGTCGATCAGGTACTTGTGAAAATTCCAGGTGGGTGTCTTGCCAGTTGCTTTTGCCAACGCGGCAAAAAACGGGTTCGCGTCCTTGCCCGCCACCACCGTCTTGGAGAACATCGGAAACTTCACGCCATAGGTGTTGAAGCAAAAGTCAGCGATCTGCCGGTTGTTACCCGGCTCCTGCTGGCCAAAATCGTTGGACGGAAAACCCAGCACCACGAATCCTCGTGAGGCGTGCCGCGCATACAACTCCTCCAGCCCCTGGTACTGGTTGGTGAATCCGCAGTAACTGGCCGTGTTGACCACCAGCACCACCTTGCCGGCGAACTGGCACAGGTCCTGCGGCGCTTCGTCCTGCAGACGCTTGAATCTTTGCTTCAGGATGTCGGGGCAGGCCGCGTTAGTCGTCATCGAACCCGACGCCGCGTGGGCTATCGCACTGGATTCAACGACGGCCAAGAGAGTTGCGAGCACCAACGCAGGCATCGCACACCTGCGCCGATGGCAGAATCCTGCCATCAGGCGGCACTCCCGCTACGGACCAAGCACTGCTGCATCAGGCCGGGACCCAGAGCTCGGGTAACCCGGGCAAGCTGCGGCAAATCCTGGCCAATGCTCCGCCACGCACCAGTGTGGTTGCGTGCGAAATGTCCGGAGCCAGGTAACGGTCCTGTGCCATCGCCGGCACCTGTTCGCGCAGCAGGGCATGGGCCTGCTCCAATGGCACGGAACTGCGCAGCGGGCGCAAAAACTCGATGCCCTGTGCCGCCGCCAGCAGCTCGATGCCCAGGATATGCGCCGTGTTGTCGATCATGGCCTGCAACCGGCGCGCCGCAAACGTGGCCATCGACACGTGGTCTTCCTGGTTCGCACTGGTGGGCAGGCTGTCGACGCTGGCCGGGTGCGCCAGCGACTTGTTTTCCGACGCCAGCGCAGCGGCGGTGACATGGGCGATCATGAAGCCGCTGTTGAGCCCCGCATCGGCGGTGAGAAAGGGCGGCAGGCGCGACACGCCGCTGTCGATCAACATGGCGATGCGCCGTTCGGCGATGGCGCCGACCTCGGCAATCGCCAGCGCCATGCCATCCGCCACCAGCGCCACCGGCTCGGCGTGGAAGTTGCCGCCCGAGATCATGATTCCCCGCCCGGCTTGACCGGGCACCGTCTGATCCTCGGCAAAAACCAAGGGGTTGTCGGTGACGGCATTGGCCTCGCACAACAACACCCGGGCCGCGTGGCGCAACTGGTCCAGGCAGGCACCAACCACCTGGGGCTGGCAGCGCAGGCTATAGGGGTCTTGCACCCGGTCGTCACCATCGAGGTGCGACAGCCGGATCTGGCTGCCCTGCAACAGACTGCGGTACACCTTGGCCACATCGATCTGTCCGGGCTGGCCGCGCAGGGCATGGATACGCGGATCGAACGGGCCGTCGCTGCCGCGCGCTGCGTCCACCGTGAGTGCGCCCACCACCAGCGCCGCCTCCAGCACGGGTTCAAAATCGAGCAGCGCATGCAAGGCCAGCGCAGTGGAGGTCTGCGTGCCATTGATCAATGCCAGGCCTTCCTTGGCGCCCAAGGCCAGTGGCGTGATACCTGCGCGTTGCAATGCCGCCAGCGCCGGCACGGCGCGCCCATCCTCCAGCATCTCGCCTTCGCCCAGCAAGGCCAGCGTCATGTGCGCCAGTGGCGCCAGATCCCCCGAGGCGCCCACCGAACCGCGTGACGGCACGTAGGGCACCAGGCCGGCGTTGTGCACTGCCAGCAAGGTGTCGACCACCACGGCACGCACGCCGGAGTGGCCACGCGCCAGGCTGGCGGCCTTGAGTGCCAGCATCAGGCGCACCACCGGCGCCGCCAGCGGCTCACCCACGCCCACACTGTGCGATCGGATCAGGTTGAGCTGCAGGACGTCAAGCTGTGCTTTGCTGATGCGCTGGTTCGCCAGCTTGCCAAAGCCGGTGTTGACGCCATAAACCGGCGCATCACCGTCTGCCGCCGCCTGCACGACACGCTGGCTGGCACCGATGGTGTCGTAGGCCGACGCCGGCAATGCCAGCGGCAACACGCCGCGGTGGATGGCCTGTAATTGCTCCAGCGAGAGTTTTCCCGGCTTTAGCAGCATGTCATTTCCCGAGCATCGGCAGGTTCAAGCCCTGCTCGCGCGCTGTCGCCACGGCAATGTCGTAACCCGCGTCGGCATGGCGCATGACACCCGTCGCCGGATCGTTCCACAACACCCGCTCGATACGTTTGGCAGCGGCGTCCGTGCCGTCACAGACGATCACCACACCCGAGTGCTGCGAATACCCCATGCCAACACCGCCACCGTGGTGCAGCGAGACCCAGGTCGCACCACCGGCAGTATTGAGCAGGGCATTGAGCAGAGGCCAGTCGGATACCGCATCGCTGCCGTCCTTCATGGATTCGGTCTCGCGGTTCGGCGAGGCCACCGAGCCGCTGTCCAGATGGTCACGGCCGATCACGATTGGCGCCTTGAGCTCGCCACTCTTCACCATCTCGTTGAACGCCAGTCCGGCACGGTGCCGCTCACCCAGGCCGATCCAGCAGATGCGCGCCGGCAAGCCCTGAAAGGCGATACGATCGGCCGCCATGTCGAGCCAGCGGTGCAGATGGGCATCTTCAGGGAAGAGCTCCTTCATCTTGGCGTCAGTGCGGGCAATGTCCTGCGGGTCGCCGGACAAAGCGACCCAGCGAAACGGCCCCTTGCCACGGCAAAACAGCGGCCGCACATAAGCCGGCACGAAGCCGGGAAAGTCAAACGCGTTTTTCACGCCGGCATCGAACGCCACCTGGCGGATGTTGTTGCCGTAATCCACCGTCGGAATGCCCATGGCCTGGAAATCGAGCATCGCCTGCACGTGCACGGCGCAACTGTGTGCCGCCGCATCACGCAGCGCGGCATGTTGGCTGTCCTGCCCCTGTGCCATGCGCCAGCGCTCCACCGTCCAGCCGGTTGGAAGGTAACCGTTCACCAGGTCGTGCGCCGAGGTCTGGTCGGTGACCAGATCGGGACGCATGCCACCGGCGTGGGCACGGCGCACCAGCTCGGGCAAGATGTCGGCCGCGTTGCCGAGCAAACCGATCGACACCGCTTTTTTCTCCTTGCTGTAACGCGCCAGACGCGCCAGCGCGTCATCCAGGTCGGTGGCTTGTTCGTCCAGGTAACGGGTCTTGATGCGGAACTCGATACGCGACTGCTGGCATTCGATATTCAGCGACGAAGCCCCGGCGAAACTGGCTGCCAAAGGCTGCGCACCACCCATGCCGCCCAGGCCGGCGGTCAGAATCCAGCGCCCGGCCAGGTCACCACCATAGTGCTGCCTTCCGGCCTCGACAAAGGTCTCATACGTGCCCTGCACGATGCCCTGGCTGCCGATGTAGATCCACGAGCCAGCGGTCATTTGGCCGTACATCATCAGGCCCTTGCGATCCAGCTCGTGAAAATGCTCCCAGGTAGCCCATTTCGGCACCAGATTGGAGTTGGCAATCAATACCCGCGGTGCATCCACGTGCGAGCGAAACACCCCCACCGGCTTGCCGGACTGCACCAGCAGTGTCTCGTCTTCGTTCAGCTCGCGCAGGCTTTGCAGAATGGCCTCGAAACAATCCCAGTTGCGAGCCGCCTTGCCGATACCGCCGTACACCACCAGTGCATCCGGGTTCTCCGCCACCTCGGGGTCCAGGTTGTTTTGCACCATGCGGTAGGCAGCTTCGATGAGCCAGTTTTTACAGCTGATGGCCGTACCGCGCGGAGAGCGCACCGGGCGTGGCTGGGCAACATGGTGGACGGTGGAAAGATCGGACATGGCAGGCTCCTGAATCGGTCTGTGAACAAATTGATCCAACGAAGTCTACTTGACTAGACAAGTGGTGTCAAACATAATCATTGAATGGCATCGAACAGTCCCGCGAAGGCCGATCGACCGGCGCCGCCTGCGGGCAGCCAGGTTCAGGGCGCACCCTATTTGCGTATCAAGGACTACCTGAAACAGGGTCTGTCCCAGGGGCAATGGATGCCCGGTGCGCTGATGCCCTCCGAGTCGGAACTGGTGACCCAATTTGGCGTCAGCCGCATGACGGTGACCCGTGCACTGCGTGAGCTGCAGGCCGAGGGTCTCGTGACCCGCGCCCAGGGGCTGGGCACCTATGCCGCGCATCTGGCGCAGGTGTCGGCCACGTTGACGATTCGTGACCTGCACGAAGAAATTTCCGCACGCGGCCACCAGCACCACGCCACCGTCCATCTGGCGCGCAGCGAACCCGCGGATGCCGCGGTTGCCGCCCGGCTCGGCCTGGAGACCGGGGCATCGGTGTTTCACACCCTGATCGTGCACCACGAGAACGGTCTGCCGCTGCAGTGTGAAGACCGCTATGTCAATCCAGCCTGTGCGCCGGACTACCTGGGCGTGGACTTCACCCGCACCACCCCGACCCACTACCTGCTCGAAGTGGCGCCGCTGTGGGAAGCGCAATATTCGATCGAGGCCGGAATTCCGAACAAGCGCGAAGCCAGGCTGTTGCACATTGCGCCGTTGGACCCGTGCCTGATCATCCTGCGGCGTACCGTCAACCGCGACCTTCCAATCACCTGCGCGCGGCTGGTACATCCGGGCTCACGGTATCGGGTCGAAGGGCAGTTCAAGCCATGAATCTTTCGCTGATCGAGGCCGACAAGGTGACGCCCCAGGCCTGGCGCAATGGCGGCGGCACCACCCGCGAACTGCTCACCTGGCCGCCCGGCGCCGACTGGAAGCTGCGCATCAGCCGCGCCGACATCGACGCCGATGGCCCGTTCTCGCCCTTTGACGGCGTGCAACGCTGGTTTGCGGTGCTGCAGGGGCATGGTGTGGTGCTGCGTTTTACCGGGCGCGAGCACCTCCTGCGCCCCGGTGATGCGCCGCTGTGCTTCGATGGCGCCCTGGCCCCTGGCTGCCGCCTGCACGATGGTCCGACCACCGACCTGAATCTGATGGCACGCGGTGGCTCGGGCTGGATGGAGCCGGTGCTCGCCGACACACCGTGGCACAGCGACCTGCCCATGCGTGGCCTGTATAGCAACGTTGCCGGGTGTTGGCGCGGCGACGCAACACAACGGGGTCTCCCCGCCAACACCTTGTTGTGGAGCACCGACGCCGAACCGGGCGCCTGGACCTTTTCTCCTGCCGCCACCGCCGCACCCTGGGTCGCGCTGTGGCTGGCATTTGCCCCGATTGCCTGAGCACACGACCCCATGACCGACACCACCTTGTGGCGCAATGCGCAACTCGCGACCCTGCACGGCGACACTCCCTGGGGCTGGATCGCCGACGGCGCCCTCGTGTGCAGTGGGAACAGGATTCGCTGGGTAGGGCGCCAGTCTGAACTGCCAGCCGCGCTGACTGCCACCGTGACACAGGAGCACGACCTCGGCGGCGCCCTGGTCACGCCCGGTCTGGTGGATTGCCATACCCATCTGGTGTACGGCGGACAACGGGCAAAAGAGTTCGAGTTGCGCCTGCAGGGTGCCAGCTACGAGGAGATCGCCCGCTCCGGCGGCGGCATCCGCTCCACGGTGGCAGCGACCCGCGCAGCCACGGTCGACATGCTGCTGGCAGCGGCCAAGCGCCGTGCGCTCACGCTGGCGGGCGAAGGCGTGACCACGCTGGAAATCAAATCCGGTTACGGCCTGAGCCTGGAAGACGAGGCCCGTTGCCTGGCCGTGGCACGCCGTCTCGGCGCCGAGCTGCCGCTCACGGTGCGCACCACGTACCTGGGTGCCCATGCCCTGCCGCCCGAGTTCACTGGCCGCGCCGACGACTACATTGCCGCGGTATGCGAATGGATGCCGAACCTGCAGTCGCGTGGCCTGGTGGACGCGGTCGACGCCTTCTGCGAGAACATCGCTTTCAGCCCACAGCAGACGCGGCGCGTGTTCGAGACCGCGCGCGGCCTGGGGCTGCCAGTCAAACTGCATGCCGAACAACTCAGCGACCAGGGCGGTGCTGCCTTGGCGGCACAGTTTGGCGCGTTGTCGTGTGACCACCTGGAGCACCTGAGCGAGGCCGGCGTGGCAGCGATGGCGGCGTCCGGCAGCGTGGCGGTGCTGCTGCCGGGCGCCTACTACTTCTTGCGCGAGACCAAACTGCCGCCTATCGCCCGGCTGCGCGACATGGGTGTGCCCATCGCGCTGGCCAGTGATCACAATCCCGGCTCGTCACCCGGCCTGTCCCTGTTGCTGATGCTCAACATGGCCTGCACGCTGTTTCGCATGACACCGGAAGAAGCGCTGCGCGGGGTCACCGTGCATGGTGCACGGGCCCTGGGCCTGACGGACCGTGGGCGGCTCGCTGTCGGGCAGCGCGCCGACTTCGTGGCCTGGGAGCTGGAGCACCCGAACGAGCTGGCCTACTGGTTCGGCCACAACCCGTGCCGCCGTGTGGTGGTTGGCGGTAAGGAGACAGCACTGTGACGGACCCTGTTTTCGAGTTGTTTGCGGGCAGGCGCCCGCTGCTGGTCAGCCTGCCCCATGTGGGCACCATGATCCCCGACGCCTTGAAGCCGCTGTACGTGCCGCGCGCGCTGCAGGTGGAGGACACCGACTGGCACCTCGATCAACTGTACGGCTTTGTGCGTGCCTTGGGCGCGAGCCTGATCGTGCCGCGGTATTCGCGCTTTGTGATCGACCTGAACCGGCCGCCGGAAAACACGCCGATGTACAGCGGTGCCAACAACACCGAGTTGTGCCCGACACGCTTTTTCTCCGGCGACCCGATTTATCAGGAGGGTTGTGCCCCATCGGCCAGTGACATCGACGCGCGCCGTGAAACCTGGTGGCGGCCGTACCACCGGGCGCTGGAGGCCGAAATGACCCGGCTGCATGTGCTGCACGGACATGCCGTGTTGTTTGACGGACACAGCATCAAGTCACATCTGCCGTGGTTGTTCGACGGCAAACTACCCGACCTGAACCTCGGCACCGCCAGCGGTAGCAGTTGTGCGCCGGCACTCCGGCACAGTCTGGCGCAGGTATTGCAATCGCAGCAGGATTTCACCCAGGTGGTGGATGGCCGTTTCAAGGGTGGTCATATCACACGCAGTTATGGCCGCCCGCAGGCCGGTTGGCATGCCGTGCAGCTCGAGATGTGCTGGAGCACCTACATGCGTGAGGAGCCGCCCTACCTGCTCGATGCGAAACGGGTCGAGCGTATCTCGCCGGTATTGCAGGCACTGATCACGGCCATGCTGGACTGGAGCCCCGATGCCTGAGCACCTGTTGTGGGCGCCCCAAGCATGGGTCAACGGCGGTTGGCAACAGCAGGTGTTGCTGGGCGTCAGCGCCAGCGGCCACTGGAGCCACATCACGCCCGGTGTGGCAACAGCACCACCAGCCGCACGCATTCTGGCCGGGCCGGTATTGCCGGGACTGGTGAACGCACACAGCCACGCATTTCAGCGGGCATTTGCCGGCCTGTCCGAACGCCGCGCGTCGGATGCCGACGACTTCTGGTCCTGGCGCGACCGCATGTATGGCGTGGCGCTGCGCATCACACCCGCACAGATGCGTGCCGTCGCGGCGCAGCTGTATCTGGAGTTGCTACGTGGCGGCTACACCCAGGTCTGCGAGTTCCACTACCTGCACCACGATATTGATGGCTCGCCCTATGCCGACCCCATCACCATGTGTCGCGCCGTGGCCGAGGCGGCACAACACACGGGCATCGGCCTGACCCTGCTGCCGGTGTTGTACGAACGTGCCGGTTTTTCACAACCCGGCTTGCGAGACGATCAGCGGCGTTTTCGCAGCAGTCCGATGCTGGTGGACGCATTGGCCAACAGCGTACAAACCATGGCGCTGCCGCGCACCACCACCGGTGTCGCCGTGCATTCGCTGCGTGCGGCATCGGGCGCTTCAATACGGCAATTGCAGCGGCTGCGCGATGCGCACGACGGCCCGATCCACATCCATGTGGCGGAACAAACGCAGGAAGTCGACGATTGCGTCGCGAGCACAGGCGCGCGGCCCATCGCCTGGTTGTGCCAGGAGTTCGCGCCCGACCGCCGATGGCAGCTGGTGCATGCCACGCACGCGACTCGCGGCGAGATCGATACCGTGGCACGCTCCGGCGCCGGCATCGTCATTTGCCCCAGCACCGAGGGCAACCTGGGCGACGGCTGGACGGACCTGCCGCACTGGCTGGCGTGCGGCGTGCCCATGGCCATCGGCTCGGACAGCCATGTCACCCGCAACTGGCCGGAAGAACTGCGATGGCTGGAGTACGGCCAACGGTTGCAGCTGCACCAACGCAACGTGGCGGCAGCCCCCGCCCACGGCCAACCGGGTACTGCCGCGCGTCTGTTCAACGCCGCACTGGAGGCCGGCGGACGTGCTGCCGGACTCAATACATGGGGTTTGGTGGCGGGCGCACGCGCCGATGCGCTGGTGCTCGACAGTGCTGCAGGCGCGCTGCTGGGGCTGCCGGACTCCCATGCACTGGATGCGCTGGTGTTCGCCGGTGGCGAGCCGGTATTTCACGAGGTCATGGTGGCTGGCGAGGTGGTTCTACGAGGCGCACAGCATGTGCGCCAGGCACAGATCAACGACAACTTTTGCGCCGCGATGCGTGACTTGTGGGCGCCCGGTAGCCTGTGAGACCAAAGCGCGTGATCTGACCCGTATCTGACCGGCTGGTGTCGGCTCGTTACGGCCGTTGGTTTTTCGGCTGGCGCGATGCCATTGTTTGGGCCAGCGTGGCGGGTGTCCGCGCCGTTCTGCTTGCAGTCTCGCGCAGATGGTGTTGCAGCACACCATGGGGTTGGCGCGACCCCAGATGCGGGAGTGCGTGACTC
>JANOTG010000398.1:0-45216 GCA_031416215.1 Betaproteobacteria bacterium | reverse complement strand
TCAAACCTGCGGGTGTAATCGAGCACTGCCGCATCCCCGCGCTGTTGCACATCGGAAAGTATTGCGGCAACCTGCTGTTCGATGGCCGCATCGGTGGCGTCGGACCAGTGCAACCGGGCCTTGAAGCGCTGCGCGAAGTCGGCATCCCGGGTCGACAGACGCATCGGGGTTGCGCGGGAGGGTGTCATGGCTCGATCGCCTGGTGCCGGCAGGTCGCAGCCAGGGCTTCGATGATGGTGCGCAATGGCGCCTGCCGCAGTTTCAGTGCCGCCCGGTTGACGATCAGGCGCGCGCTGATGTCCATGATGTGCTCCACCTCGACCAAGCCATTGGCCGCCAGGGTATTTCCCGTGGAGACCAGGTCCACGATGGCGTCGGCCATTCCGGTGAGTGGCGCCAACTCCATGCTGCCGTAGAGCTTGATCATGTCCACATGAACACCCTTGGCGGCAAAGAAGTCACGCGCAATCGCGACATACTTGGTCGCGACCCGTAGCCGCGACCCCTGGCGTACCGCCGAGGCGTAGTCGAAGCCGTTGCGCACCGCGACACTGATGCGGCACTTGCCGATTTGCAGGTCCAAGGGCTGGTACAGGCCTTCGCTGCCATGTTCGAGCAGGGTGTCACGTCCGGTAATGCCAAGGTCGGCGCCACCAAACTGGACGTAGGTCGGCACATCGGTCGCCCGCACCACCAGCACCTGCACCGCGCTGTTGCTGGTACGCAGAATCAGTTTGCGCGAACGATCCGGGTCATCCAGCAGGTCGATGCCGGCCGCCCGCAGCAAAGGCATGGCCTCGTCGAAGATGCGTCCCTTGGACAGGGCCAGGGTGATCACGCCGCCACCCCGACGCCCGCAAGCGGGTCAGCCATGATCCCGCCATTCCTGGGGCGTGAGCGTTTTCATGGACAAGGCGTGCACTTCGTCGCTGTGAATCCTCCCGCCGAGCGTGGCGTAGACCATCTGGTGTCTTTGGACAGCGCGTTTGCCGGCAAACTGTGCAGATACGATAGTGGCCGACCAGTGGCGTCCGTCACCGTCGATTTCACAGTGCTCGCAGTCCAAGCCGGTCTTGATGATCGATTGCAATTCTTCAGCGGTCATTACATGTCCATTCAACTGCGAATCTTGTAGCCGATTCGCAACAGGTGCACAGCCACACCCGACGCCACGGCCAGGGCCGCGATCACCACGGTCAGGCTGACCCAGGGCGATACATCACTGGCGCCGAAAAATCCGTAACGAAAGCCGTCGATCATGTAGAAAAATGGGTTGAGCTGGCTCACACCCTGCCAGAACGGCGGCAACGACTTGATGGAATAGAAGACACCGCTGAGAAAGGTCATGGGCATGATGACGAAGTTCTGGAACGCTGCGAGCTGGTCAAATTTTTCTGCCCACAACCCGGCAATCAACCCCAAAGTGCCCAACAGAGCCGCTCCTGCCAAGGCAAACAACACAATCCACCACGGCGCCACCAGCGACGGCGGCGCGAACCACGCTGTAGCCAGCAACACACCCAGCCCAACCACCGCACCACGCACCATGGATGAACCGACGTAGGCAAAAAACCAGCTCCAGTGGGACAACGGCGTGAGCAGCAAGAACACCAGGTTACCCATGATCTTGCTCTGGATCAACGAGGACGAGCTGTTTGCGAACGCGTTCTGCAATACGCTCATCATCACCAGGCCCGGCACCAGAAAAGCGGTGTAGGAAATGCTGTCGTACACCTTGACGTGATCTTCCAGCACGTGACCAAAAATAAGCAAATACAGGATGGCCGTCAGCACCGGGGCCGCCACGGTCTGGAAACCCACCTTCCAGAACCGCAGCACCTCCTTGTAGAAAAGCGTTTGCCAGCCGCTCACTGCACCACCCGCGCCGCAGTGTTGTGCTTGGTCATGACGTCCAGAAACACGTCTTCCAGATCGGCCTTGCGGATCTCGACATCGTGTGCCTGCAAACCCGCATGGCGCACCGCCGCCAGGTAGCTCTCGATCTCCATGGCATCATGCGCCGGAAACTGCACGATGCGCCCCGTGACCCTGGCTTTGGCCAGCAGCGCCGGCGGCAACTCGGCGTCCAGCTTGAAGCGCAACACATTGCTCGACGCCGCCTTCAGCAACTCGCTGGTGTGATCCAGGGCAACCACCCGGCCCGACTTGAGCATGGCAATACGACCACACAGCGCTTCTGCCTCTTCCAGATAGTGGGTGGTCAGCAACACGGTGTGGCCCTGCTTGTTGAGTTTGGCAATGAAGTGCCACAGCGTCTGGCGCAGCTCCACGTCGACTCCGGCTGTGGGCTCATCCAGCACGATCACCGGGGGTTTGTGCACCAGCGCCTGCGCCACGAGCATGCGGCGCTTCATGCCACCGGACAATTGGCGCATGTTCGCACCGGCCTTGTCGGCCAGACCCAGGCTGTGCAGCAGTTCGTCAATCCAGGCGTCATTGTGACGAACACCAAAATAGCCGGACTGGATGCGCAACGCCTCACGAACGCTGAAAAATGGATCGAAGACCAACTCCTGGGGCACAACACCCAGCTTGCGCCTCGCTGCGGCGTAGTCTTTTTGGACGTCACTGCCAAGCACCGATACCGAACCCTGGCTGGCCCGCGTCAAGCCGGCCAGAATGCTGATCATGGTGGTCTTGCCAGCGCCGTTGGGACCCAACAAGCCGAAGAACTCACCTTGCGCAATATCCAGACTGACAGAGTCAAGCGCCAAAAACTGGCTGCTGGCCGAACCACGGGCGGAGGGGTAGGACTTGGAGATCGACTGAAAGGATATGGCTGGCATCGGAGCCAGCGATTTTAGCCCGTCACCTCAGGAGGCTGGCAACAGTTCGGAGATGCCGTACAAGCTCGCCAGATCCTGCAACCGCTGCGGCGTCGAGCGCATCACCAATTTCTTGCCAGCGGCCAGCGCCTGGCGGCGAAATTCAAGCAACACCGCCAGCGCCGCGGAGTCGAACCGGTGCAACGCCGCCGCATCGACCAGAACCGTGCCAGAAGACTCGGTGCGCAGGCCCTGCACCAGCATGCGCAGGCAGGCCACTGCCTCGTTGCGCGTCAGATCGGCCGGCAGCACCAGCACGTCAAACCTTCTTTGCGCCAGATTTGTTGCGCTCCGCCAGTGCCGTGATCAGACCGTCCAGACCTTTGGCATTGATCTCCTGGGAAAACTGACTGCGGTAGGTTTCCACCAGCCAGACGCCCAGCACATTGAGGTTGTAAATCTGCCACCCCGCGCCCTGGCCCGGTGTTTTCTCCAACCGGTAGTCCAGCTGTATCGGGTCACCACGGCCACGGACCTCGGTGCGCACCACCAACTCGACATCGCCAGCCCCGGCGCGCAGTGGTTTGACAACAATGGTCTGGTCACCGACCTGTGCCAGAGCCCCGGCATAGGTACGCACCAACAACACCTTGAACTCATCCTGCAGTCGTTTTTGTTGTTGTGGCGTGGCCTGGCGCCACTGCGGGCCGACTGCGGACGCAGTCATGCGCTGGAAGTCCACATTGGGCATGATCTTCTGATCGACCAGGCTCATGATGCGACTTACATCACCGTTACGGATGGACGCGTCGGACTTGATGCCCTCCAACACTTCGGTGGACAAACGCTTGATCAGGCCGTCGGGGGTCTCTTCGGCGGCCCAGACCGGGGGCGCCGCTGACAGCAACAGCATCGCAGACAAGTTCAGTAACAGGCCAAACAGGGTCCTGCGTCGCATCACGGGGTGTTCAGTTTTCATAGAGGGCCATTATCGATTAACGCAGAAGCAGGCGCGCACGCTGACCAGCCCGCACATGACGCGGCGCGCACAGGCAGAAATTCACGGCGCCTTGATTGCGCCATCGGGCGCATCCGGCGGGTTGCCGTTGTACACCGCGTTGCGCCGACGCTGCAGGAACGCGTCGCGCACAAAGGTGTATTTGTCGAGAGCAACCTGATCGAGCGTGTCAACGGCGCTGAGCAGACTGCTGCGCACGTCCAGCACGTCCAACGCCTTGAAGGAGTTGCGGGTCGGAATGTGTTCCATCGCCGACACGATATCGCCGCGTGTATCCACAGGCATGGCCACCGTATCCCGCACTGTCGACGGGCCAAAAAATGGCAACACAATGTAAGGGCCGCTGGGCACACCCCATGCTCCCAGTGTCTGACCGAAATCTTCGCGCTGTCGCTCGATGCCCATCTCGGACGCAACATCCAGCACTCCGCCCAGACCAAAAACCGTGTTCACGTTGACCCGCATGAAGTTCTGCGCGGCACCCTGCGCATTCAACTGCAACAGGGTGTTGACAAAGGACCACACATCGTCGAGGTTGCCCAGGAAGTTGCTGATGCCGGCACGCACCAAAGACGGTGTCACATCCCGGTAAGCGGTAGCCGCCGGCTTGAGAACCGCTCGGTCCAGTGCATCATTGAACCCGAAGGCACCACGGTTGAATTGCTCGAGAGGATCGCGTGGATCCGCCGCCATGTGTGTCGCGCAGCCGGAACAGGCTGTCACCACCAGCGCAGTGAAGAACACGCGCCGGGACCCTGCCGCAGCCTTGGTCACTGTTTGTGACGTCATTTTTTCTCCTTCCCGCCCTGAGATCCGCCACCGTCCGCCGCCTTGGAGTAGAGAAACTGGCTGATCAGGTTCTCCAGCACTACCGCAGATTGGGTGTTGGAAATGGTATCACCTGCCGCCATGTTCTTGCTGTCGGCACCGGGATCCAGTCCCAGGTATTGCTCCCCCAACAGCCCACTGGTGAGGATTTTCAGCGAACTGTCCTTCGGAAAGACATAACGACTCTCCAGTGCCATTGTCACGCGCGCCTGGAAGGTCTTGTCATCAAACTTGATGGTTTCCACACGGCCGATCAACACGCCGGCGCTGCGCACTGCAGCCTTGGGTTTGAGACCGCCCACATTGTCGAAACGTGCGTCGACCTGGTAGGTCTTCTGGAAACTCAGGCTCAACAGGTTCGCCGACTGCAGTGCCAGGAACAGGATCGCCACGCAGCCAAGCACGACAAATAGTCCAACCCACACATCATTTTTTGATTTTTGCATATTGCACTCCCGTATCTCGCAACACCAGTCAGAGGCTGAACATCATTGCCGTCAGGATGAAGTCCAGCGCCAGAACCGCCAGAGAAGCCACCACCACTGTACGCGTTGTCGCCTTTGACACCCCCTCCGGGGTGGGTTGCGCCTCATAACCCTGCAGCAATGCGACAAAGGTGACGGTAAACCCGAACACGACACTCTTGATCATGCCGTTTCCAACGTCGCGCCAGACGTCGACACCACCCTGGATCTGACTCCAGAACGAACCCGCGTCGACACCGATCATCAACACACCAACAACCCAGCCACCAATGATCCCCATGGCACTGAACACGGCAGCCAGCAACGGCATCACGATCACACCAGCCCAAAATCGCGGCGCGAGTATGCGCTGCACTGGGTCAACGGCCATCATTTCCAACACGCTGATCTGTTCTCCCGCCTTCATCAAGCCAATTTCGGCCGTGAGCGAGGTGCCAGCCCGCCCGGCAAACAACAACGCCGACACGACCGGCCCGAGTTCGCGCACCAGACTCAGGGTCACCAACAGCCCCAGCGCCTCGGCCGAGCCATATCGCTGCAGGGTGTAATAACCCTGCAGACCAAACACGAAACCGACAAACAGGCCCGACACGGCAATGATGGCCAGCGAGTAGTTGCCCAGAAAATGCATCTGGTCCCGCACCAGGCCAAACCGTCGCAACACCGGCGGCGCCAGCAGCAGCAGTCGCACAAACAAGCGGGCGCCATGGCCCAGGCTGGCGAGCCTGCTGCGGGTCGCGAGACCGATGTCGGCCGGTCGGTACCAACTCATGACGCAGCGCCCTCACGTCTCGTCCGGTCAGGCCGCGATGCCGGCGCGCCAAAGTCATCACTGACGGTACCACCGGGGTAGTGAAAAGGTACCGGACCATCCGTTTGCGCCTGCACATACTGCGACACCAGCGGGTCAGTGCTCAAGCGAACCTGCTCTGGCGTGCCCTGGGTGGCAATTTTTCCGTTTGCCAGGATCACTACATGGTCGGCGATGGTGAACGTCTGCTCCAGCTCATGCGACACAAACAGGCTGGTCAGGCCCATCGCATCGTTCAGCTGGCGAATCAGGCGTGCCGCGGTGCCAAGCGAGATCGGGTCCAGCCCCGAGAACGGCTCGTCGTACATGACCAGTTCGGGATCCAGGGCGATAGCGCGAGCCAGGGCGACACGCCGTGCCATACCGCCCGAAATCTCACTGGGCATGAGGTCGCGCGCGCCACGCAATCCAACCGCATTGAGCTTCATCAGCACGACGTCGCGAATCAGACTGGCCGGCAAGTCGGTGTGTTCACGCAACGGAAACGCCACGTTGTCGAAAACGCTGAGGTCGGCGAACAGTGCTCCGAACTGGAACAACATGCCCATTCGCCGACGAGCCGCATACAAAGCCGGCTGGTCCAGGGCGCCGACATCGGCAACACCCTGCGGCCCATGGAGCAACAGCTGCCCCGACTGGGCACGGATCTGGCCGCCGATCAAACGAAGGATCGTGGTTTTACCGCCACCCGATGCACCCATCAATGCCGTCACCTTGCCACGCGGTAACGTCAGCGATACCCGGTCAAGTATGACCCGCTCGCCATAACCGAAGGTCAGATCGCGCAGCTCAACGAGCGGTGGGGAATCAGGTGGCATCGTGGCAACAAATGAGCGCCGTGAAGCGGCGAGTGCATGATACGGGAATGCCCCGGGTCGACCGTGGCGCCGGTTATCGCGGCAAGGCGCTGGCCCCCATCAGGAACAAGTCGATGGCGCGCGCCGCCTGGCGACCCTCGCGAATCGCCCAGACCACCAGACTTTGCCCGCGGCGCATGTCGCCGGCGGCAAACACACCGGCCACATCCGTCTGGTAACCCGCCGCCCCGTCCGCGGTGCTGGCGCGCGCATTGCCGCGGCCGTCACGCGCTACGGAAAACGCGTCCAGTACGGATGCGACAGGCGACACAAACCCCATCGCCAACAACACCAAATCTGCCGGTACAAACTGCTCGGAATGGGGTACCTCGACCAGCTTGCCGCCCTTGAGCTCAACCCGCACCGTCTTGAGCCCGGTGAGTTTTCCGCCCTCACCGACAAACTCCTTGGTGGAGATGGCGAACTCCCGCTCGCATCCCTCTTCATGGCTGGAGCTTGTGCGCAGCTTGATCGGCCAGTAGGGCCAGGTCAACGGCCGGTTTTCCTCTTCCGGCGGTTGCGGCATGACTTCGAACTGGGTTACGCTGGCAGCGCCGTGGCGGTTACTGGTGCCCACACAATCGCTGCCGGTGTCGCCGCCGCCAATCACGACCACGTGTTTGCCATCGGCTCGCAGTTGCACGGCCAGCTCGTCACCCGCGTTCACCTTGTTCTGCTGCGGCAGGAACTCCATGGCGAAGTGCACACCGGCCAATTCGCGTCCTGGCACTGGCAGATCGCGTGATTGCTCCGCACCGCCGGCCAACAACACCGCATCAAACTGCGCACGCAATTCGTCCGGGCTGATTGTCTGAGTGGCCCAGTTTGTGACCTTGGTTTCGACCGGCAGGGCGCCGACCAGCACGCCAGTGCGAAACTCCACGCCCTCGGCTTGCATTTGCGCGATGCGCCGGTCGATATGTGACTTCTCCATCTTGAAGTCCGGAATGCCGTACCGCAACAAGCCACCGATACGGTCATTTTTCTCCAACACCGTCACGGCATGGCCGGCACGCGCGAGTTGTTGCGCCGCAGCCAACCCTGCCGGGCCTGATCCCACCACAGCCACGGTCTTGCCGCTGCGACGTGGCGCAGGCGTGGGCAAGACCCAGCCTTCACGCCAGGCACGGTCAATGATGGCATGTTCGATCGACTTGATACCCACCGCTGCGTCGTTGACGTTCAGGGTGCAGGCCGCCTCACACGGCGCCGGACAAATACGTCCGGTGAACTCCGGAAAATTATTGGTGCTGTGCAACACCACGGCGGCGTTGGCCCAGTCACCCTGGTACACCAGGTCATTGAAGTCTGGAATGATGTTGTTGACTGGGCAACCACTATTGCAAAAGGGCGTACCGCAATCCATGCAGCGAGCACTCTGCGCCCGGGCCTTGTCATCGTCCAGCGTCAGCACAAACTCGCGGTAGTTCTTCACGCGCTCGCCAACAGGCAGATACGCCTCCTCAACACGCCCCAGTTCCAAAAAGCCGGTAATTTTTCCCATACGTGGTTTCCATCCATCCTGCGTCAAAAATGCTTACCTGAGCGAGACCGCCGGAACATCCGGCTTGACCGAACTGGACGCCGCTGTCGGCTTGGCCTGCGAGCGCGGCGGGTCGCGCGGCACCGGGCGTGCTGCGATCTCGCCCAGTGCGCGCCGGTATTCCACCGGGAACACCTTGACAAATCGCCCGAGCGACTGCTCCCAGCTGTCGAGCAATTCGCGCGAACGCTTGCTGCCAGTCCAGCGATTGTGGTCCTCCAACAGCTTCCTGAGTTGTGCCTCGTCAGACTGGCCACGGTGCAAGCTGCGCGGGTCCGCCGACGCTGACGAGGCAGCCGGCAGCACCTTGTCCAGAGTCACCATGCTGGTGTTGCAGCGTTGGGCAAACTGCCCGTCCTCGTCAAAAACATAGGCCACACCACCACTCATGCCGGCAGCAAAGTTCCGGCCGGTCTTGCCCAGCACCACCGCGGTGCCGCCCGTCATGTATTCGCACCCATGGTCACCCGTGCCCTCAACCACTGCCGTTGCGCCCGACAGGCGCACTGCAAACCGCTCACCGGCAACACCGCTGAAAAACGCCTCCCCGCGGGTCGCGCCATACAGGGCCGTATTGCCGATGATGGTGTTGCGGGTCGCCTCACCGCGAAAGTCGATGCTCGGTCGCACCACGATGCGCCCGCCACTGAGGCCCTTGCCGGTGTAGTCGTTGGCATCGCCGATCAGATACAGCGTGATGCCATTGGCCAAAAAGGCACCAAACGACTGCCCGCCGGTACCTTCGAGCTGGATCCGGATGCTGTCGTCGGGCAGTCCCTGCGGATGGCGACGCGTCAGGGCACCGGACAACATCGCACCCACTGAGCGGTTGACGTTGCGTGCCACCTCCATGAACTTGACCTTTTCGCCGTGCTCGATGGCCGGGCGCGACTTTTCGATCAGCAGGTTGTCGAGAGACCGTTCCAGGCCGTGCTCCTGGTCCTCTATGTGCCGGCGCGCGACGTCGGCCGGTACCATGGGCAATGCAAACAGGCGGTCAAAGTTCAGCCCGCTGGCCTTCCAGTGGTCGATGCCCCGGGCGGTATCCAGCAGGTCAGCCCGGCCGATCAGGTCGTCGAACTTGCGTATGCCCAGCTGCGCCATGATCTGGCGTACCTCCTGCGCGACAAAGAAAAAATAGTTGACGACGTGCTCGGGCTTGCCGGAAAACTTCTTGCGCAACACCGGGTCCTGGGTCGCCACCCCCACCGGGCAGGTGTTGAGGTGGCATTTACGCATCATGATGCAACCTTCGACCACCAGCGGCGCCGTGGCAAAACCGAACTCGTCAGCGCCCAGCAGCGCACCGATGGCGACATCGCGCCCGGTCTTCATCTGTCCGTCAGCCTGGACCCGGATCCGTCCGCGCAGCCGGTTCAGCACCAGGGTTTGCTGTGTTTCTGCCAGGCCGATCTCCCAGGGACTGCCGGCGTGTTTGATGGACGACCAGGGCGATGCTCCGGTGCCACCGTCATGGCCGGCGA
The DNA here is from genome assembly GCA_031416215.1 of Betaproteobacteria bacterium. Lineage (GTDB taxonomy): Bacteria > Pseudomonadota > Gammaproteobacteria > Burkholderiales > Burkholderiaceae_C > CAISIP01. The sequence continues at coordinate 35,404 of JANOTG010000398.1, read as the reverse complement.
TCACCACATGGTCACTCTTGCATTTGGCGACACCAGCAGCGACCGTGCCCACACCAATCTCGCTCACCAGCTTGACACTGATGCTGGCCTGCGGCGCCACATTTTTCAGATCGTGTATGAGCTGCGCCAGGTCCTCGATCGAATAGATGTCATGGTGTGGCGGCGGTGAAATCAGTCCAACCCCTGGCACGGAGAACCGCAGCCGTCCGATGTATTCGGACACCTTGCCGCCCGGCAGCTGCCCACCCTCACCCGGCTTGGCGCCCTGGGCCATCTTGATCTGGATCTGGTCGGCGCTGTTGAGATACTCCGCAGTCACGCCAAAACGTCCGGAGGCCACTTGTTTGATGCGCGAGCGCAACGAGTCGCCGTCCAGCAAGGGGTAATCCACCTCCACCGACTCCTGGCCCATGATGTCACCCAGGGTCTGGCCCGCCGTGATGGCGATACCCTTGAGTTCCTGCCGATACCGGGCTGGATCTTCACCACCTTCGCCGGTATTGCTCTTCCCGCCAATCCGGTTCATGGCGACGGCAAGGGTGGCGTGTGCCTCGGTAGAAATGGAACCCAGAGACATGGCACCGGTGGCGAAGCGGCGCACAATGGCACTTGCTGGCTCAACCTCATCGACCGGAATCGCCCGTGCCGGATCGATCCGGAACTCGAACAAGCCGCGCAGCGTCATGTGGCGGCGCGATTGGTCGTTGACCAGCTCGGCATACTCCTTGTACGTGTTCCAGTTGTTGGCGCGTGTGCTGTGCTGCAGCTTGGCGATCACGTCCGGCGTCCACATGTGCTCTTCGCCCCGCACGCGCCAGGCATATTCACCACCGGCATCGAGCATGGTCGCCAGCACCGGGTCGTCGCTGAAGGCGGCCTGATGCATGCGGATGGCCTCTTCGGCAATTTCAAACACGCCGATGCCCTCTACCCGGCTGGGTGTTCCGGTGAAATATTTCTCCACCGTCGCGCTGTTAAGCCCGATCACCTCGAACAACTGCGCGCCGCAATAACTCATGTAGGTGGAGACACCCATCTTGGACATGATTTTCGACAAGCCCTTGCCCACCGCCTTGATGTAGTTGGTGATCGCCTTGTCCACGCCAAGCTGCCCGGGCAAGCGGTCATGCAGATCTGCCAGGGTCTCGAGCGCGAGGTAGGGATGCACTGCCTCGGCGCCATATCCGGCCAGCGCGGCGAACTGGTGCACCTCGCGGGCACTGCCTGTCTCCACCACCAGGCCGGCGGTGGTGCGCAGCCCCTGGCGAACCAGGTGCTGATGCACGGCGCTCATCGCCAGCAGCGCCGGGATCGCCACTTGTGTGGACGAAATGGCACGGTCGCTGATGATCAGTATGTTTTTGCCACCACGGATCGCGTCAACCGCCTCGGCACACAAGGATGCCAGCTTGGCCTCCACTCCTTCGTGGCCCCACAACACGGGGTAGGTGATGTCCAGCGTGTAGCTACGGAACTTGCCGTGGGTATAACGGCCGATATCGCGCAGCTTGGCCATGTCGGCCACACCAAGTATCGGTTGGGCAACCTCCAGGCGCATCGGCGGATTGACCTGGTTGATATCCAGCAGATTCGGCTTGGGGCCGATGAAGGACACAAGTGACATGACGATCGATTCACGGATCGGGTCGATCGGGGGATTGGTCACCTGCGCGAACAACTGCTTGAAATAGTTGTACAGCGGCTTGTTCTTGTCTGACAAGACTGCCAGCGGGCTGTCGTTGCCCATGGAACCAATGCCCTCTTCCCCGGACGCCGCCATCGGCGCCATCAGGAACTTGATGTCTTCCTGGGTGTACCCAAAGGCTTGTTGTCGGTCCAGCAGTGATTGCCCGTCCGGCCGGGGCATGGCAGCGGACAGTTCGTCAGACGTCGCAGAGGGCATGCCGACCATCTGCACATCGTCCAGCCGGATGCGCAGATTTTCAATCCATTGTTTGTAAGGTTTGCCGTTGGCGAGGTTGGACTTCAACTCCTCGTCATCGATCATGCGACCCTGCTCCAGGTCGATCAGGAACATCTTGCCGGGCTGCAGGCGCCACTTGCGCACGATGCGGCTTTCCGGCACCGGCAACACGCCGGACTCCGACGCCATGATCACCAGATCGTCGTCGGTGATGCAGTAACGCGACGGGCGCAGGCCGTTGCGGTCCAGCGTGGCGCCGATCTGGCGCCCGTCGGTGAACACGATCGAAGCCGGTCCATCCCAGGGCTCGAGCATGGCGGCGTGGTATTCGTAGAAAGCCCTGCGGCGCTCGTCCATCGTGCTGTGCTGCTCCCACGGCTCGGGAATCATCATCATCACGGCCTGCCCGATCGGGTAACCGGCCATGGTCAGCAATTCCAGGCAGTTGTCAAAGGTGGCGGTGTCGGACTGCCCGGCAAAACTGATCGGGTACAACTTGTGCAGGTCGGCGCCCAGGACCGGCGAGGACATCACTCCCTCACGCGCCTTCATCCAGTTGTAGTTGCCCTTGACGGTGTTGATTTCACCGTTGTGCGCAACGTATCGATAGGGATGGGCCAACGGCCACTCGGGGAAAGTATTGGTGGAGAAGCGCTGGTGTACCAGGCCTAGTGCAGAAATACAACGCTCGTCCTCCAGGTCGCGAAAGTAGCTGCCAACCTGGTCGGCCAACAACAGTCCCTTGTAGACGACGGTGCGGCTTGACATGCTGGGAACGTAGTACTCCTTGCTGTGTTTCAGGTGCAGGTTCTGGATCGCCGCGCTGGCCGTCTTGCGAATCACATACAGCTTGCGCTCCAGCGCATCCTGCACGATCACGTCATTGCCACGGCCGATGAAAACCTGGCGCTGAATAGGCTCCTTCTCGCGCACGGTGGGCGACATGGGCATGTCGCGGTTGACCGGCACATCACGCCAGCCCAACAGAACCTGGCCTTCTGCCTTGATGGCGCGCTCCATCTCCTGCTCGCAGGCCAGCCGGGAAGCGTGTTCCTTTGGCAAGAAGATCATGCCGACGCCATACTCTCCCGGCGCCGGCAGCAGCACCCCCTGCACGGCCATTTCTTCACGGTACAAGGCATCTGGCAGCTGCAGCAGAATGCCGGCGCCATCGCCCATCAGCTTGTCAGCGCCCACAGCGCCACGATGGTCGAGGTTTTCCAGAATCTTCAGCGCATTCTTGACAATGGCGTGTGACTTTGTGCCTCGGATGTTGGCGACAAACCCGACCCCGCAGGAATCGTGCTCGTTGGACCGCGCGTACAGGCCGTTCTTTTCCAGGTGCTCCACTTCCGCCATTGTCGTCATCGTATCTCTCCAAAAAGCCGCGTACGTCATGCCCAGCACTCCGCACCATCACGGCGCCGGTGGTCGGCTGTCTTGTCGGCCAAGCAGTTTAGTGCACCGCAATAACAATGCCAAGCACTTAAACTAGGGTCAGACACCATTTTTTCATACAAGACGGACTAATCTATAAAATAAGGGTCATAGTCATTTCCAGCGCCCAATGGGCCTCCGGATCTGGTCAGAGTCAAATCAGGGGTTGACGCCGCGGTCGGCCTGGTGCCGCCGGCCGCAAGCGGCGCGGTGTATCGCGTTGCAAGGCTGCGAGAAAGGCATCGTCACCCAACACCCAGCCATGCAGCACAGACTCAGCAAGCTCGGCCTCCTGCTGCGGCGTCAGTCCAAGCTCAATCAGGTCACGGTAGGCCGATTCTCGCGCGAACGGCGTGTTACCCATTTCCCACACCAAGGCGGGCACGCTCAACCAGCGGTCGTGGCGCAAACCAGTGTAGTGGGCGTGGCTGGACCAGGGGTATTCACTGGCCTTTTCGACCAGCCCGGCGCGCACCGGGTTGAGGTCCAAAAAAGCCATGCAGGCCAACAGGTGACGCTGCGGCTGCAACACCGTCGAACGGTAGCGGCCTTCCCACAAGGAGCCGGAATGTGCGTGGGCGCGGTTGAAATAGCTGACATATTGACGCCCGATCGCCTGCATGGTCTTGGGCAGGGCGTCGGTTGAAGCCGGTGTGACCAGGAGATGGAAGTGGTTGTCCATCAACACATAGCCGTGGACTGTCAGACCAAACTGCGCCGCGCAGTGCACCAATATGGCGAGAAAGCGTTCGCGGTCGGCGACCGAGACAAAAACCGGCTGGCGGTTGTTGCCGCGTTGAATCACATGGTGCAATTGGCCGGCCATGCTGAGCCGAGCAAGGCGCGTCATCGAAACATCACTTTGCCAGCGGCGCCTTCATGACGCGGGTTTTACCACCGGTGGTTACCAACATGACCGCGTCGCCCGCGGTGAAGAGTTCCGAGCCCCGCGCCTGCACGATCGCCCGGCGTTCACCGCCCTTGATCTGCAGCAATATCTCCATCATGGTGTGCTGCCCCGAAGCTGCGTGGCGCCGGACGATAGGGCGAAGTGTTGTTCTACCGTGTGGGGCAATGGATAACGGGTTGTCAGCAGTTCCTGCAGACCAAACTGCTCCAGCAACGCCGACAACCGGCGGGCCGATTCCAGCCGAAACCGGCCCGTGAAGCGTGCCAATATCAATTCGTTCTTCATACTATGCTCCCAGCCCACCAGTTCGGTCACCGTCACCTGGTAACCGTGCGCCTCAAGATACAGGCAACGCAGCACGTTGGTCAACTGGCTGCCGATTTCGCGCGTGTGCAGCGGATGGCGCCACAGCTCGGCGAGCGGCGTCCTGGCAATTGCCAATGCCTTGCCGGCATTCAGCGAACGCGCCAACTCGGCCTGACAACAAGGTACGAGCACCATGCAGCGGGCCTTCTTGTCCAGCCCGAACGCGATCGCGTCATCGGTCGCTGTGTCACAGGCATGCAAGGCCGTCACCATGTCCACCTGCGCCGGCAGGTGCTGCGTCGTGGTCGCGTCCTGCACGCTCAGATTCAGGAACGACATGCGCTCGAAGCCGAGCCGCATTGCCAGCGCCCGCGACCGCAGTACAAGTTCATCGCGCGTCTCCACGCCATAAATCCACCCTGTGGACAGGTGGCGAAAGTACAGGTCATACAGAATAAAGCCAAGATAGGACTTGCCTGCCCCATGGTCCACCACCGTAACACCAGGCGACGCAACCGCATCCGCATCGGAAGCGGCCACGGCAGGTGACAGTTCGTGCAGGGCTTTCTCGATGAACCGGAACAGGTGCAAAACCTGCTTGAGCTTGCGGCGGGAATCCTGGTTGATCCGCCCGTCGCTGGTCAGGATGTGCAACTCCTTGAGCAACTCAAGCGACTGGCCTGGCCGAAGTTCCTCCAGGCCGTGCGCAAGCGTCGCGGCAGCTCGGCCAGGAAGCCGGGGGGATGTTCGCGCGCGAGCAGAAGTCATGGGCCGATCTTGCCACGCAAAGAATCCGACGGCCCAGGCGCCGACGGATCGCAGATCGAGCGCTGGACGATCAAGTGCCGCCAACCGTCAGGCCCCAGTTGTTCCATCACGCGTTTGTTGCGCTCGTAGATGCGTGCCGTTTGCCCGAAGGCCTGCACGGCGCGCTCGACACTGTCTTGGCGCAACAAATGCCAGACCGGGTAGGGTGCACGATTGGTGCAGTTGCTTGGTGCGTCGGCGTTGGCGTCGGCAAACACATAGTCAGGATGAAAACTGGCCAGTTGCAATGCATCGTCCAGCGCCAGCCGACGCAGCAGCTTGTCGGCCCGCTGCCGTACGGAATTGAATTGCAGGAAATCGCTCATGCAGTACGGAAAAACCAGCAATGTGGTGTCGCGCACCTGCGCGTCGAGCGCCAACAACTCCTGCGCCGACCGGCGCAGATCGGCCAGGGCCTGGTCTGCCGTGGTGGCTGCGCTCACCGCGTAGTGCACTTGCCCCTGCAGCTGCACTGCCCTGGCGAACGGGCACAGGTTCAGCCCGATGACGGCATGGTCGACCCAATGTCGCATTTCGCGCACCACAACCACTCCCTCTGCAGATGGGTCTGATTGATTCATGCCTTGGCCAATACCGCCAGACGCCGGGAAAGAAGCACACCGACCATCGCAACTGCTGCGGTGATGCACCAGGTCCAACGCCAACTTCCAGCCTGTGCGGCCACCCAGGCAATCAGGGGCGGCCCGACGAACTGCCCCAAGGCCGACCACTGCTGCATCCAGCCAACGGTGGTGGCAACTGTGGATTCACCGGGTGATACGGTGACCGCCAGATAAAACAGGGTTGCTGGAATGAGCCCTCCGAACATGGAAAAGCCGACAACGCCGGCAAAACGCCAACCCGCATCGGTCACGCAGCCTTGGGCACCTTGCAATCCATAAAACGCCAGCACAGACCCAGCCGCCATGACGCAGTATCCGCCCACCAGCAGCTGCTGCGGTGGCACGCCCCGCGCAAGCAGCTGACCAGCCGCGATATTGCCGATCATGTTGACCGCAGCCACCAATGCCAGCGGCACGGCCAGAGCCATGCCGGAGTAGGCGCAACCGGCCAATACCGAGGGCAAAAACCCGACCACTGCCAGCCATTGTCCGGAATACACCGCGAACGCCAGCGCAACCAGCCACACACCTTCGTGCGCCAGCGCATGACGCAATCGGGCACTCCATCCGCAGAGTGCGGGTGTGCCAGGCGTCGAGTCATCGTGGTGCGACCTGCCGGACCGATGGGACGAATCTTCCGGGATGGCGTGCCACACCCACCAGGCAAGCAGCAGGCTGACAGCGGCCAGCAACCACCACCAAACGCGCCAACCCGGCCCCTGCAGCACGATCGGGCCACACAGGAGCGCCAGCGCAGTTCCCAGTGGCATGTAGGCGCCCCAGATACCAAGAACCGGACGCAGCCGGCTGGCGGAAACCAGGCGCCGGATCAGTGCCGGTGCAGGCATACACACCAGGAGAAAACCCATACCCTCGACCGCACGCCATGCCAACAGGGCAGCAACGCCCGCCGCTGCGCCGCCCGCCAGACTGGCGGTGCCAAGTACCAGCAAACCGGACAACATGCAGCGCCGGTAACCAACGCGGTCGGCCGACAGACCAACCACCAGCCCCAGCAGCATGCCGGCGAGTTGCACCATCGACAGCAGGAAACCGGCCTGCACCAACGTGACACCGAGTTCCGTTTGCAGCAGGGGCAGGGCCGGTGACAACTTTCCCACATGCAGTGCGGCACTGACACCCGCCAGGACGACGATCCACTCGGGACGGTCTCGCCAAAGAGTCTGCATCCGAGATCACAACAACAATTTGTTGCCGGTCAATCGCTCGTGCTCGCGCAGCGCAAAGCGGTCAGTCATGCCGGCGATGTAGTCGGCAACAATCCTTGCCAAATGCTCCGGTCTGGCTTGGGCCCGGCTTGCCGATCCGGCCTGCATGTGTTGCGGAGTCTCCCGGTACAGAACAAAAAGATCGCGAACCACCGACTTGGCTTGTTCCGTCGTGTGCATCACCTGGGGATGGCGGTACAGGTTGTGCAGCAAGAACTGCTTGAGCGCGCTCGAACCGCGCGCCATGTCCCTGGAAAACGCCACCAACGGGCCCGCCAGACGCACCTCGGCCACGCTGCCCGGCCTGGCAGCTTGCAGGCGCTGGCGGGTCGTGTCCACCACGTCGACCACTTGTGCGCTGAGCATGCGTCGCAGCGTCGCGTACAGCAGTCGCCGGTCCTGCGCCCCCGCACCCAGGGCCGGACTGCTGACCAGCGTCTGCTCCAGATGGTTTTGAAACAAGTCCACTGCCTGCAATTGCGCGAGGCTGATCAAGCCGGACCGCACGCCGTCGTCGATGTCATGCGCGTTGTAGGCGATTTCGTCCGCGACATTGCATAACTGCGCCTCCAGGCTGGGTTGGGTGCGGTGCAGAAAACGCCAACCCACGCCGCCTTGCGCATCGGCATAAGGCGGCTCGCCGGACTCGATACGTGCCGCATTGCGCAAGGAACAGTGTTTGAGGATACCCTCGCGCGCCTCAAAACTCAGGTTCAGTCCATCAAAGTCGGCATACCGCTCCTCCAGCCGGTCAACCACGCGCAAACTTTGCAGGTTGTGTTCGAATCCACCGTGTGCCTGCATGCACTGGTTCAATACATCCTGACCGGCATGGCCAAACGGCGTGTGCCCCAGGTCATGCGCCAGCGCAATGGCCTCCACCAGATCCTCATCCAGGCACAACGAGCGCGCCATGGAACGTCCTAGCTGGGCCACCTCCAGAGAATGCGTCAGGCGGGTACGGAACAGATCACCCTCGTGGTTCAGAAACACCTGTGTCTTGTACACCAGCCGCCGGAACGCGGAACAGTGAATGACACGATCCCGGTCCCGCTGGTACTCGGTCCGCGTAGGCGCTGGCGCCTCGGCATGGCGACGCCCGCGTGATCGCGCAGGGTCACAGGCGAACGCGGCCAGTTGCATGCGCAGGCCTCAGCGGCACAAGCCGTCGATCACCCGGCGCACGACGTCATCGGGCGCGGCGCGCACCACCGCGTGCCCCGGCTGGTCGATCACCACGAAGCGAATTTGCCCACCATGGGCTTTTTTGTCGACGCGCATGAGTTCGAGATAACGCTCGGCATTGTCAGCTGGTGCCAGCGTCGGGCCGACGGTCGGCAGACCAGCGCGCCGCAGTACTGCCGTCACGCGCTGTACAAAAGGCGCGTCCACCAGCCCCAGTTCACACGACAGCTGTGCTGCCATGACCATTCCGCATGCCACGGCCTCGCCATGCAGCCATTCGCCGTAACCCAGCCCCGACTCGATGGCATGGCCAAACGTGTGACCGAAATTGAGAATCTCGCGCAGACCCGACTCACGCTCGTCCAGCCCCACCACGGCGGCCTTGATTTCGCAACTGCGTTTGACCGCGTAGGCCAGCGCAGCCGGGTCGCGTGCCAGCAAGGCGTCCAGGTTCGCTTCGATCCAAGCAAAAAATTGCATGTCGGCGATCGGGCCGTACTTGATCACCTCGGCCAAGCCGGCACTCAACTCGCGCGAAGGCAACGTGGCCAGGGTCGAAAGATCACAAACCACCTTCACCGGTTGGTAGAAGGCACCGATCATGTTCTTCCCGAGCGGGTGGTTCACGGCCGTCTTGCCGCCGACCGACGAATCCACCTGCGCCAGCAAGGTGGTCGGCAACTGGACAAAAGGGACACCACGCATGTAACAGGATGCGGCAAAACCAGCCATGTCGCCGACCACGCCGCCACCCAACGCGAAAATCACCGTCTTGCGGTCACAACCCTGTGCCAACAACGCGTCAAACACCATCTGCAGTGTCTGCCAGCTCTTGTGCTCCTCCCCATCAGGCAGCACCACCGCATACACGTTGTCGTAGCGGTGTCGCAGTGCACGCGCCAGCTGGTCGCCGTACAGCGTCTGCACCGTCGTGTTGGTCACCACCATGGCGGCACTGGCTGCGGGCAGTTCCGCATAAATAGCCGGATCGGCGATCAGACCGTGGCCGATATGGATCGCGTAACTGCGCTCGGCGAGGCTGATCTGCACACTCTGGACAGGGATGGGTTGCGACATGCCCGGTAGTTTAGAGGACAGGCCACGCACCTGTCGCGCTGCTTCAAGCGCCGCTGTCAGGCCAAACGCCCGCCAGCTCCAGCTGCATGACGATCATGTTGACCAGTGTCGCCACCGACGGCCGCCCGGTCTCGATGGTGAAATGGCAAGTCTCCCGGTACAGCGGGTCGCGCTGCACATACAGGTCCCGCAAACGGGCCAGCGGATCGGCCACCTGCAGCAGCGGGCGATTGCGATCATGGCGCAAACGACGGAACAGTTCGTCGGGTGAGGATTTCAGATAGACCACCTGGCCGCGTTCCCGCAGAAATTTGCGGTTTGCCGGACGCAGGACCGCACCGCCGCCGGTCGAGAGAACACCCTGCCGCTCCCGTGTGAGGTCGTCCATTGCGACGCCCTCCACATCTCGAAACGCCTCTTCACCCTCACGTTCGAAATACTGGCGGATCGGGCAGCCCAGGCGCGATTCGATGACCTGATCAGAATCGAAAAACGGGAGTTCCAGGCGCCGCGCCAGTTGCCGCCCGACCGTCGACTTCCCGGACCCGGGCAGACCAACCAGACTGAGTAGCACGTTCCTGCTCCGAGCCGCGGACCGCGGCAAGACACGGCCTCAGCGGGTAACCGCTTTGTCGGCGATGGTCTTGGGCGTGATGAAAACCAGCATCTCCTGCTTGTTCGCCAAACGGGAACGGGTCTTGAACAGGTTGCCAATACCCGGCAAATCTCCCAGCATCGGCACCTTGGTTTCGCTGTCGGTCTCAGTGAGTTCGAAGATGCCTCCGATCACCACCGTGCCACCATTCTCGACCAGCACCTGGGTCTTGATATGTTTGGTATTGATGGCAAATCCTGCCGCCGTGGCCTGGCCGACCGTGTCCTTGTTCACATCCAGATCCAGAATGATGTTTCCCTCCGGTGTGATCTGCGGCGTCACCTCAAGCTTCAGATTCGCCTTGCGAAAGGCGATCGACGTCGCGCCGCTCGAGGTTGCCACCTGATAAGGCAGTTCAGTGCCTTGTTCGATCAGCGCTTTGATCTGGTCTGCGGTGACAACACGCGGGCTGGACACCACCTTGCCCTTGCCGTCCGCTTCCAGCGCAGAAATCTCCAGATTCAGGAACCGGTTGGCTGCAGAGTTAAAGATCGACACGGCAAAAGTTGCCGGGTTGTAGCCGCCTTGACCCACAGCGGGCAGGTTGACGAAATTCCCTGATGTCACCGTCGCCGCGCCTTCGGTTGCGGTAGCACCGAACACCGTGTTCACCGCACTACCCCCGGTACTCAGGATCTTGAATCCGCCGGTCGGGCGCAGGGCGCCACCGAGCTTGATACCGAGTGACTTGCCAAAGGTGTCGGATGCCTCCACGATACGCGCCTCGATCAGCACCTGACGCACCGGAACGTCGAGCTTGGCAATCAACTGCTGCACCTGCTCCAGCTTGACCGCAATATCGGTGACAAAAAGCTGGTTGGTGCGGGGCTCCGCAATGACGCTGCCGCGCGAACTGAGAATCCGGCTGTTGCTCGCCGCGGCACCAGTGCCGCCAGAGCCGCCACTGGTCAGTCCGCCCGCAATATCTGCCGCCTTGGCATAGTTGATCTGGAACGACTGCGTGCGCAAGGGCTCGAGGTTCTGCAGAGCCACGATGGACTCCAGCTCCAGCTTCTCCTTGGCACTGATCTCGTCACGCGGCGCAATCCACAACACATTGCCTGTCTTGCGCATACCCAGGCCCTTGGCCTGCAAGATGATGTCCAGTGCCTGGTCCCAAGGCACATCCTGCAGCCGCAGCGTGACCCCGCCGGTGACCGAATCCGAGGTGATGATGTTGAAGTTGGTGAAGTCGGCAATCACCTGCAGCAGGGATCGCACTTCGATGTTCTGGAAGTTCAGGGACAATTTTTGTCCACTGTAGCCAGGCCCCTGTGTGAGCTTGCTGGGATCCACTTTCAACGGCTTGATTTCCAGCACGAACTGCTCATCGCTCTGGTAGGCGCTGTGTACCCAGGCCCCACGCGGCTCGATCACCATCCGCACGCGGTCCCCGGTCTGGAACGTCGTCACCGTTTGCACCGGCGTACCAAAATCTGCGACATCCAGGCGTCGGCGCAGCCCCTCGGGCAGCGACGACTTCAGGAACTCGACCACCACGTTCTGGCCCTGCACACGCACGTCCACACCGACCTGGTTGTTCGGCAAAGCCACCACAATCCGCCCGGAGCCTTCCGCACCGCGCCGGAAATCGAGATCCTTGATCGGGAGCGAATCACGGTTGCGGTTTTCGGCAAACACCGATGCCGCACTGGTTGCCGGAGCCGCACCCGCCACGGCGTCAAGCACCACCAGCAACGACTTGCCCTGCAGCTGGGCCTTGTAGGCGGTGGGTTGCTTCAGATTGAGCACGACCCGCGTACGGTCACCAGCCTGGACCACACTCACCGAGCGCAAATTGCCCTGATTGATCTCGACAGTGGAGCGCCCCATGCCATTGGACACACCCGGGAAATCCAGCGCAATACGCGCCGGCGACTGGATCGAGAAACCGGTTGGAACGGCCGTCAGAGCTTGCGACAGGTCAATCCGGATTACCTCGGCTCCACCCTGCACCGATCCGGTAACTGCCTCGATCGTGCCCTGCGCGTGGGCCACCATGGACAACAGGGCCATGGCCAAGCCAACAACTCCCCCCCGCCAATGCGCCAAGGCCTCAAGTCCGATGTGGTTTTTCATTTTGTCCTCTCTTGCAGTTGCAGTGATGCTGTGCGTTCAATCCATTCACCCACAGCGTCCTGCACAATTTCCCGCAGGGCCACTTCCGTTTCGTTGATCTTCAGGACCCGGCCATAGTTTTGCCCCAGATAGTCGCCTGGTCGTACCTGGTAGAGCAGGTTGTTGACTTTGACCAGGGCCACTGGTTGCCCGGCCCGCACCATGCTGCCAACCAACGCCATCGCATCCAGCGGGAATGCCTCCAGTGGCTGCTTGCGCCGCGCCAATTCGGGCGCGATCAGGGCCGCGTTGGATGTTGCCTGGGACGAGTCACGCTTGAGCGCCTGAGCGAGCTTTTCCTTGCTGAACGGCTCCACGACCGTGGCTTCGTTGTAGGCGACCGGCTTGAAAACCTTGGGCTCGGGGATGGGTGCTACCTTGGGCCGGGTCTGGCCGCGTTGTTCCGCCATCCACTTTTGCAGATCGTCGCCGTCCGATCCACCGCAGGCACCGAGCAGAGCCGCCACGACCAGCACCGATCCCATTCGGATTGCGCTCATGGCTTGGCCCCTTTTGCCGGTGTCGCCTTGCGCTGCGACGCCACTTCCTTCGAGTCCAGGTAGCGGAACGTTTTGGCCGTTGCGTCCATGGTCAGGGTGCCGTCGGCACGCGGAGCCATCGTGATGTTGTTGAGCGTCACGATACGCGAAAGATTGGCGATGTCGGAGGCAAAGGCGCCGATATCGTGATAACGACCAGTGACCCGCAGTGCGATTGGCAACTCGGCGTAATAGTCTCGCACCAGCACCTGGCCTGGGCGGAACAAATCGAATTGCAGGCTGCGCCCCAGGCCGGCCTGGTTGATGTCAGACAACAGGGCATCCATTTCCGCCTTGCTCGGCAACTGCTTTTCCAGTTGCGTCACGTACTGCAGCACCTGTTCACGCTGCTTCTTCAGCACATCCAGATTGACTGCCTTGGTGAGCTTGACCTTGAAATCCTCGCGCAACTTGACCTCGGTCGCGCGTTCGGCTTCGAGTTCAACCTCCGAGTTGGTGAGCACTGCGAACCACAAGCCCACCACAACAGCGACCACCATCAAAACAAATGCGGTATAGCGCGGCACGGCAGGCCACATTGACGGGTCCCGAGGGTCCAAACCGCGAAACTGAGCCGCCACCTTTTCCTGCAGCGCGGCGAAATCGAATTTTGAAGTTGCCATGTCTGTTCGCCTGTTACTTCTTCACTGGCGCCGACGCCGGGGTGGTGGGTGCGGCAGCTGCCACGACCGCCGCAGCACTGGCGCTCGCAGCCGGGGCCGATGCGGCCTTCTCGGCCTCGCTGGCCCGCATCAATTGCACCCGCATGGTGAAATTCGATACCCGCTTGACGTCCCGTGGTGACAGCGTCACCGAGCCCGAAACAATTTCCACCAATTCGGGTCGTGAAAACCACGGCGTATTTTTTGCCAGGTTTCGCAACAGTTCAGAGACGCGCTCGTTCGACTGGGCAACACCCTGCAGGGTCACATTCTGGTTTTCCTGCTTCATGTTTGCGATATAGACACCGTCCGGCAGTTGCCTGGAAAGTTCGGTCATCAGGTGCACCGGAACATTGCGATCGGCTTGCAAGTCCTCGACCGCCTGTTGGCGTGCGCGCAGTGCCGCAATCTCCGACTCCAGGCTGGCGATGTCCTTGATCTGGTTTTCGAGCCGTTTGATCTCGCCCTGCAACACACGGTTTTGCGATTGCTGATCAGAGATACGGGCCTGGAACCAAAGGTAGATGGCGCCGGAAATCAACAGCCCGAGGACAAAAGCCGCACCCAAAGAGACATTGAATATGTCACGCCGGCGCTTTCGAGCAGCCTCGCGGTGCGGTAGCAGGTTGATCAGAATCACTGCGAAAACCTCCGCAGCGCGAGGCCGCATGAAGTCAGGTAGGAGGGCGCTTCGCGCGTCATCTTCTTGAGCCTGACCGCGTCGCCGATTTCCATGCCGTCAAACGGGTTCACCAACCCGCAACTGAACGACGTGTGTTTTGTGACTGCCGCAGTCAGGCCTGGCAAGGCCGCAGACCCCCCCGCCAGCATGATGTGATCCACCTTGTTGTGCGGCGTGCTGGTGAAGAAAAACTGCAGCGCGCGGCCAATCTCCTGCACCATGCTTTCGACAAATGGCCGCAACACGCTGGCTTCATAGTCATCCGGCAACTCGCCACTGCGCTTCTTGCTTTCCGCCTCCTCGGGCGAAAACCCGTACTGGCGAACGATCAATTGCGTCAGTTGCGCACCGCCAAACGCCTGGTCCCGGTCATACAACACTTCATCATCGCGGATGACTTGCATGCTGGTCGTCAACGCCCCGACTTCAAACAGCGCAACAATCGTTCCAAGCCCCTTGTTTGGAAGGCTCTGGATCAGTCTGGAGGTAGCCAAACGGGACGCGTAGGACTCAACGTCGACCACCATCGGCTTGAGCCCCGCCGCTTCTGCCAGACCCTGGATGTCCTGAACCTTTTCGCGTCGCGACGCAGCGATCAGCACATCAAGGTCGCCGACCGAAGCGGCGCTTGGGCCCACCACACAAAAGTCGAGGCTCACTTCATCCAGCGGAAAAGGGATGTACTGGTTTGCTTCCGCCTCAACTTGTACTTCGAGCTCAAGATCGGTCAAACCACCCGGCAGGACAATACGTTTGGTGATGACTGCGGACGGCGGTAGCGCCATCGCGACATTCTTGGTTTTGGTACCGCTCTTTTTCACCAGCCGGCGCACCGCTTCAGCAACTTCGTCAAATTTTTCGACGTTGCCATCGGTGATCCAGCCGCGCTCCAGAGGCTCGATTGCGCAACGCTCCAGCACCAGATTGCCTGCTTTGTCGCGGCCCAATTCCACAAGTTTGACACTGGATGAGCTGATGTCCAGTCCGAGCAATGGTGCTGGCTGACCACTAAACAACGACCCCAATGAGATCAAGGCTGCCCCCTGAAACGAGCCGATCGGTGACCGGCGAAACTTAAGAAATCACTTGAATGCTATCAGTAAGCTCCTTGTCCCGCAAAGGAATTTTCGGTTTTCAGGCAATACAAACGTTGCCAAAAGCAGACGTTTACCCCTGACCGATCGTTACAGCTTGCCGCCAAACCGGCACGACAATCAGACAAAGACAACAATCGAGCTGCGTTTGCGCCCACTCCAGGGTACCGCCCATTTTTATAATGGTGATGAGGTTGCACAAAGATTCTATGCCCCCCAATCCTGCCACTGCTGCCTCTCGGGACGACCCCGTCGAGGCCCGCCACTCGACCTGGCGCATGCTTCTGCTGCGGGCGTTGGCATGGACTGTGACGCTGGCAACCGGAGCCGCGCTCAGCCTGGCACTGATCATCGGCATCGCCCTGGCCGTGGCGTTTCCAAATCTGCCCGACATTTCCGCGTTGTCCGACTACCGACCAATTCTTCCATTACGGGTGTTTTCTTCCGACGGTGTCTTGCTCGGGGAGTTTGGTGAAGAACGCCGAAACCTGACGCCATTGCGCAACATCCCGAAAGTCATGACCAATGCCGTGCTGGCGGGCGAGGACGCGCGGTTCTATGAGCACGGTGGTGTCGATTACAAAGGCATGTTGCGGGCAGCGATGGCAAACCTGAGCAACACCCGAAGTCAAGGCGGTTCGACCATCACGATGCAGGTTGCCCGCAACGTCTACCTTTCATCGGAAAAGACGTACACGCGCAAGATCTACGAGGTCTTGCTGACCTTCAAACTGGAACATCTGCTGAGCAAGGACCAGATTCTCGAAATTTACATGAACCAGATTTTTCTGGGGCAGCGTGCCTACGGATTCGCAGCGGCGAGCGAGGCCTACTTTGACAAGCCATTAAAGGACATCACGATTGCAGAAGCGGCAATGCTGGCCGGCCTTCCGAAGGCACCCGCGGCGAACAACCCAATACGCAATCCGAAACGTGCGCGCACCCGGCAGCTGTACATCATTGACCGGATGGCTGAGAACCAATTCATCACAGAACAACAGGCCGAAATTGCAAAACAGGAACCGCTGCGCCTCAAGAGTGGCAGCGACAACATGCGGGTACACGCCGAACATGTGGCCGAAACGGTACGCCAACTGATGTTTGCCCAATACGGCAACGCGACCTACACCCGTGGACTGAACGTGATCACCACCATCAAGGCGGCCGACCAGGAGGCTGCCTACAAGGCCCTGCGCCGCGGCATCATGGACTTCGAGCGACGTCAGATCTACCGCGGCCCGGAAAAATTTATCGAACTACCTGCTGGCCAGCAGGAAATGGACGATGCCATCGACGATGTGTTGGACGAGCATCCGGACAACGGCGACGTCATGTCGGCGGTGGTGCTGCAGGCCGACAGCAAGTCAATTCGCGCCGTGCGTCAGAGCGGCGAGCTGGTCGAGATCACCGGCGAAGGGCTCAAGCCGGCACAGTCCGGCCTGCTGGACAAGGCGCCACCCAATATCCGGATTCGTCGTGGTGCCGTCATACGCATCAGCAAGACGGCCAAGAACACATGGGAGATCACGCAATTGCCGGAAGTCGAAGGGGCATTTGTGGCGATTGATCCGCGCGACGGCGCGGTGCGCGCCATGGTGGGAGGGTTCGACTTCGACAAGAACAAATTCAACCGGGTCACGCAGGCTTGGCGCCAGCCCGGCTCCAGTTTCAAGCCCTTCATCTATTCAGCAGCACTGGAGAAGGGCTTTACCCCAACCACCGTCATCAACGACTCCGCCTTGTTCTTCGACGCCGGTGTCACCGGCGGCCAACCATGGGAGCCGAAAAACTACGACGGCAAGTTTGACGGCCCGATGAATCTGCGCACCGCACTGGCCAGGTCGAAGAACATGGTGTCAATCCGCATACTGCACGCGATTGGTCCGAACTATGCGCGCGACTGGGTGACACGTTTCGGGTTTGACGAGGACAAGCATCCACCTTATCTGACCATGGCGCTGGGCGCCGGGTCCGTCACGCCGATGCAGATGGCCACTGCCTATTCCGTGTTTGCCAATGGCGGTTATCGGGTCAACCCGTGGCTGATCAGCAAGGTCAGTGAGCAACTGGGCCGCACTCTGATGCAGATCAAGCCGACGCCGCCCGGCGAGTCGGCACGAGCCATCGACGCGCGCAATGCTTTCATCATGACCAACCTGTTGCAGGAGGTCACGCGCTCCGGCACTGCCGCGCGGGCGCAGGGAACACTGAAGCGCAGCGACGTGTATGGCAAGACTGGTACCACCAATGACTCCATGGATGCGTGGTTCGCCGGCTTTCATCCAACAGTCGCTGCCGTGACCTGGATCGGTTACGACACGCCGCGAAAAATGGGCAATAGCGCGCTGGAGACAGGCGGCGGCCTGAGCCTGCCGGTATGGATTTCCTTTATGGAGCATGCGCTCAGGGGAGTCGCTGTGACCCAGTACGCGGCCCCCGAGGGCGTGGTAAACAACGGTGGCGAGTGGTATTACGACGAGTTTGCGCGCGGCGCTGGTGTCTCCAGCCTGGGTCTGGATGACAAACCAGGGATTTCGGCGGGAACGGTGGAAGGCCCGGTTGCACCGGCCGCGGAAGAAAAGCGAAAAATACTCGATCTGTTTCGCAACTGATCAATTGCCGAATACCAACGCGCATCCTGATTGCTCGCTGGCACAACGCGACAACCGGTCGAAAAGTTCACCCTGCTGCTTGGTGTCGCGCCACGCGCTGCCGTCAAAACGGTAGTGAAACCCGCCGGACCGAGCCGCCAACCATATCTCATGCAAGGGTCGCTGCAGGTTGACCACGATCTGGGTGCCATTGGCAAAGACCAGCGTCACCATGCCGCCGGCGCGCTGGTTATCGATGTCCGCGTCGGTCTGCTCGTTGATGCGGTCACAACCGGCCTCGATGGCGGCCAACGCCGCCTCCGCCCTATCCATGAACTCCGGGTCGGTCATTACAATTTGTCCATGTCACGCATGGTTCAAATTCTAGTCAGAGTCATTCTCCTTGTTGCCGGCGTGGTGGGCGCCATCGCCTGCGGGCAGAAAGGCAGCCTGGTGATCCCGACCGAACCAGCCGCCGCGCAACGGGCCAGCCTGCCGCAATCCCTTCGCCCCGGTGCCTCCCCGGCACCGGCAAAAGCGGCCTCCACTGCCTTGCCAACCCCATGACCCATGCTCACTTGCCAGGGCACCCGCAGGTCGCCTATCGCGCCGGCGTACTGTTCATGGAGGACGTTGCGCTCGACGCGCTCGCCCGGCAGTTTGGCACGCCCTTGTTTGCCTATTCAAAAGCATCCATCCTGGCCGCCCTGGCCTCCTACCAGCGCGGACTCGCCGGCCGTGACGCGCTGGTCTGTTACGCCATGAAAGCGAACTCGTCTTTGGGCATATTGCGCCTACTGGCTGCTGCCGGTTGTGGCTTCGATATCGTTTCCGGCGGCGAACTGGACCGGGTGGTCGCCGCCGGCGGTGACCCTTCGCATGTCATCTTCTCGGGTGTCGGCAAGACGCGCGCGGAAATGCTCCAGGCGCTGCAGATGGACATCGCCTGCTTCAATGTTGAGAGCGAAGCTGAGCTGGACGTCCTCAACGCGGTGGCCCTGGCTTGTGGCAAAAGAGCGCGCATCAGCATCCGGGTCAATCCCAATGTCGACCCGCAAACCCACCCGTATATCTCCACCGGACTCAAAGGCAACAAATTTGGTGTGGCACACGAACACACGCTGCAGGCCTACCGACGGGCCGCTGCAATGCCCGGCCTGGAGGTCGTCGGCATTGATTGCCACATCGGCTCGCAGATCACACAGGAAGGGCCCTACCTTGACGCCATGGATCGCATGCTCGACCTGGTGCAATCCATCGAAGCCGCCGGAATCGCCATTCAGCACCTGGACTTCGGTGGCGGCTTGGGCATCAACTACAGCGGCGACACGCCACCGGCAGCCCACGCGTTGTGGGCCAAACTGCTCGCCAAGCTCGATACGCGCGGTTTCGGTCAACGCAGATTGCTGGTTGAGCCTGGCCGTTCACTGGTGGGCAACGCCGGCGTCTGCCTGACCGAGGTGCTGTATCTCAAACCCGGGGAGCAGAAGAATTTCTGCATCGTCGACGCAGCGATGAACGACTTGCCGAGGCCGGCCATGTACCAGGCCTATCACGAAATCGTGCCAACCAAGCCCGGCGGCGCTGCGGTGGCGTTATGGGAGGTGGTAGGACCGGTTTGCGAAAGTGGCGACTGGATCGGCCACGACCGCCTGCTGGCAATACGCCAGGGAGAGACGCTGGCCGTCTTGTCGGCTGGTGCCTATTGCATGAGCATGGCGAGCAACTACAACTCCAGGGGGCGCAGCGCGGAAGTGCTCGTCGATGCGGGCCATGTGCGCCTGATTCGGGCCCGTGAGTCCATCGACGACCAGATTCAGGCCGAACTCGCAGCCTTGGCGCAGCGCGCTTGACGCACCAGCGCTGCCGTCACGCACCTGCCCTGGCGCGGCGACGGCGGCCAAGGGTTTCGCGCACACGCCACCCCAGCAACAAAGCAATGATGGCGGCGTAAACAAAGACCTCCGCGAAGTCGTTCTTTCCAGCGCGCATCCAGAAAAAATGCAGCAGCGCCAAGCCGGCGATGACATACACCAGGCGATGTAGTAACTGCCAGCGCCGTACACCGAGCGCCCGGATGGCGCGGTTGAACGAGGTCGCTGCCAGCACCGTCAACATCAGCACGGCCATAAAACCCACCAGGATGAAGGGGCGTTTCACAATGTCGTTCAGTATGTCGGCGACGTTGAGTCCCATGTCGAACCAGGCATAACTTGACAGGTGGACCACGGCATAGAAATAGACAAACAGACCCAGCATGCGCCGCAAACGCGCCAGCGGCGCAGTGCGGGTCAATACCCGAAGCGGCGTGACGGCCAGCACCACGCACAAAGCGCGCAGGGTCCAGTCTCCTGTCGACCGGACCAAGGCCTCCGCCGGATTGGCTCCCAGCAAATCGTTGGCAGCGGCAAACACCAACCAGGCGAAGGGCACAAGACACAGCGCAAACAGCAACGGTTTGGCCCACCGTCCCAACAAAAACGCGGCTACAGAACCACCTTCACGCCCGGCTGTCCGCGCGTCGGGTTGCAGCTGCGTTTTGGCGTGCCGTCCGATCTCCACGGCAGACTAGAAAAGCTTGCGCAAATCCATGCCCGCATAGAGTTGGCCCACCTGTTGTTCGTAGCCGTTGAACATCAGCGTCTTGCGCTTCTTGGTCAACAAGCCATCTTCACCAATACGCCGCTCGGTCGCCTGGCTCCATCGCGGATGGTCCACTGCCGGGTTGACGTTGGAATAGAACCCGTACTCGCTGGCGGCGGCCTTGTTCCATGCGGTGGCGGGCTGCTTTTCCGTGAAACGAATCTTGACGATGCTCTTGCCACTCTTGAATCCGTACTTCCAAGGGACAACCAGACGCAGTGGGGCGCCGCTCTGGTTCGGCAACACCTCCCCATACATGCCAAACGACAACAACGTCAGGGGATGCATGGCCTCATCCATGCGCAGGCCTTCGACGTAGGGCCATTCCAGCACGCTGGAGCCGACAAAGGGCATGGTCTTGGGATCGGCGAGAGTCACGAACTCGACGAATTTTGCATTTCCCAGCGGCTCGACCTTCTTGATCAGTTCCGACAGCGAATAACCAATCCACGGAATGACCATGGACCAACCCTCGACGCAGCGCAAACGGTAAATGCGCTCTTCCTGCGCACTGAGTTTCAGCATGTCCTCGATGGCGAACTTCCCCGGCTTCTTGACCAGGCCCTCGATTTCCACAGTCCAGGGCGTAGTTTTTAGCGTATGGGCGTTTTTCGCCGGGTCGCTCTTGTCGGTGCCGAACTCGTAGAAGTTGTTGTAGGTGGTGGCGTCTTTGTAGTCGGTGAGCTTCTCCATGGTCGCCGCACCGGCCACCAACGAGCGCGCGCCGGGCAATGCTGTCAGCTTCCCGGGACGCGCCGTCTGGGCCATGGCCTGCCGCCCGGCCCAGGTGGCAAGCGCTGCGCCAGCAACTCCGCTGGCCAGATGCCGCAACATGTCGCGCCGCTGCATATAGGTCCGCTGCGGGGTGATCGCGCTGGCTGGCGCGTGGTCGTAGCCATTGGCAGAAGTCTTGATCAGCATGTTGTGGTCCTCGGGAAGCCTAAGGTCGGTGCAAAGCGTCGATTCTTACCAAAATCGCATCGGCCGCCAGTCCAGCACAACAACAACCATGCCTGTGGGCGGGCCTCACAGCCCCAAGCGCATCCTACGCCTTGATCGGCATTGGGTCGCGCCACCAATGCCCCGACCCGGGCACCACAGGCGTCAGCGCAAGCCGGCGATGTAATCAGCGACGGCCCGGATCTCACGATCATTCAACTTGGCCGCCACCTGCGTCATCGGCAGGCTGTTTTGGCGCCCACCGTCCCTGAAGGCTGTCAGTTGTGTGATCGCATAGTCTGCATGTTGACCGGCAAGGCGTGGATACTGGGCTGGTATGCCCGCTCCATTGGGACTATGACAACCAGCACAGGCCGCAACCTGGCGCTCGGCGATGCCGCCGCGATAGATTTTCTCGCCCAGCGTGACAAGTGACTTGTCCTTTGCGAAGCCGGCTTTGGCAGGCTTCGCCGCCAGCCAATAGGAAATGTTCTTCATGTCGTCATCCGACAGCGCAGTGGAAAAACCTTTCATCACCGCATTGTTGCGTTTGCCGGACTTGAATTCCTGCAACTGCTTGACGAGGTACTGGGGGTGCTGTTGCGACAGTTTCGGATTTACCGGTGTGCCCGAGTTTCCGTCTGCCCCGTGGCAGGCAGCGCACACCGCCGTGTAAGACGCTTCGCCTTTTGCCAAGTCGGGTTTCACCGCCTTGGCGGACTTGGCTTCCTGAGCGCTGGCACTCACGAACGCCATGACCAGGGCGAGAGTAATTGTCAGTTGGGAAATCAGCTTCATGGGAGTGGGTGTGGGAATCACGGAACGCCTTGATTCTACAATGCAGGTCGCTCCATGCCCCACCCGACCATGACCAATAAACACCCGGGGGCAGCCACGGATCATCAAGCCGCGGAACGACCAGCGGCGGCCGAATCTGTGATTGCGGCCGGCTGGTTGCATACCGCGCGCTTCCTCACGTCCGCGCCCCAATTGCATTTTCTGCCGACGCCCGGCGTTCCGGAGATTGCCTTTGTCGGCCGCTCGAATGCCGGCAAATCCACCTGCATCAACATACTGACGCAGCAAAAACAACTCGCCTTTGCGTCACGCAAGCCCGGACGCACTCAACACATCAATCTGTTCGCTGTTGGCAAGCACAACCTCACCGATGCGATCCTGGCCGATTTGCCGGGTTACGGTTATGCGGCAGTCCCGAAACAAGAAAAAGTCCGTTGGCAGGCGGTCATGGCCAACTACCTGATGACGCGGGAGAATCTGACCGGTGTGGTGCTCTTGTGTGATCCCCGTCTCGGTGTGACAGAACTCGACGAGATCTTGCTCGATGTCATCCGCCCACGGGTGGAGCAGGGTTTGAAATTCCTGCTGGTGCTGACCAAGGCCGACAAGCTGACCCGCAGTGAAGCAACCAAGGCGTTGTCCGTGGCTCGGCTGCAGGCCGGCGGCGGTCAGGCCATGCTGTTTTCCGCCACCAAGCGCCAGGGCATCGACGAGGTGTCATCGGCGCTGTGGAGCTGGATCCATCCAGGGGTCAATACACCGGCGGCTGACCCGCTGGCCGCACCTTGAACCGTTTGTGCACCCAGAAATACTGGGACGGCGCCTCTTCCACATAAGCCTGCAGCCTCAGGTTCATGGTGGCCGCGTCGGCCACCAGGTCGTCGCCCGGGAAATCATGCCAGGCGGGCCGCACCATCACGGCATAACCGCTGTCGGTCATGGCGGTAGTCACCGGGACGACCCGTGCCTTGCCAAGTTTTGCGAACCGCGCCAACGAGGTCAGTGTGGCGGCGGGCACACCAAAAAACGGCACAAATGCAGATTCCTGCCGTGTGATGTTCATGTCGGGCAGGAGGTAGAGGGGCTGGCCCGCCCGCAAGGCCTGCACCACCGCTTTCAGTCCATCGTCGCGGCCAAACAGGCGCGGCGCGCCAAACCTTTGACGACCACGCAATATCCATGCGTCCAGCACCGGATCGACCTGATTCGAGTAGATGGTCGTGAAACGGCGCGGCAGCTGCAGGGTCAGCGCGGTCCATCCGGCGTCCAGGCCGACAAAATGCGGGGCAAAGATCACGGTCGGCGAGTTTCCGTGCAACTCCTCGACAACCCCCGTCAGCTGTAGCCGCCGGCGCAGCATCTCGGGCGATCCATGCCACAACCAGCTGCGGTCCAACCAGGCCTGCGCAAAATGAACAAAGGTCGCACGCGCCAGGCGGCGTAGTTCGGAGCGCGGCGCGAGCGGAAAACACAGGCCCAGATTGGTCCACGCCACATGCCGGCGGGCGTGCGCGAGGAGGTACAACAGTGCGCCAAGCAGCCACCCCAAGGCGCGTACCCAGGCCAGGGGCAGGCGAGCCAGCAGACGCATGAGCGCGATGCCCAGGCGCGCCGTCACGCCGTAGCCCCTGGCTCTGGTGCTGCTTGCGGCTGCTTGTAACGTGCGTACGCCCACAGATATTGGGACGGACACTCCCGGATCAGGCGCTCCATCTCCTGGTTGATCTGACGGGTGCAGGCGATGACATCCGGTTGCAGCGGCTGCGCTGGCTCACGACAGTGGATGCGAAAGCCTCGGCCCCGGGACAAGCGCTCGCCCCACAACACCACCACGGCCGCCCCGCTCTGGCTGGCCAGCCGTGCCGACAAGGTCATGGTGTAGGCAGCGCGGCCGAAAAAATCCGACCACATGCCCATCTCCGCCGGTGGCACCTGGTCCGGCAACAGGCCGACGGCATGTCCGCGCCGCAGCGCGCGAAGCATGGCGCGCACACCGGCCAGTGTGGTGGGTGCGGTTTGCAATCCAGGGCGTTGCCGCGCACGCAGCATCAGCCGCGCCAACCAAGGCTGGCGCGCGGGTCGATACAAAACGGTCAGCGGGCCATGCTGCGTGCCGTAACGTTCTGCCAAAGCCTGCGCTGTGACCTCGAAACATCCCAGATGCGGCGTCAGAAACAACACGCCCCGCCCTGCGGCATAGGCGCGATCCACACAGGCATCGTTGTCCCACGTCACCGGCACCGCAGCACCAAGCCACAGGCGCGGCAATTCGGCGACCATGCGACCAGCGTTGCCGACGGCCGCGCGGACTTGGGCGGGCGTGCAGCCGGCCAACGCCGCATGCCCACGCAAGCGCTGCCGGTAGCGGGGCGACGCCACGAATACAGCCCAGCCGAGCAGCCAACCCGCGGCATGCAGCAGCCACAGGGGCGCACGCGACAGGACGTTGAAAAGACGGGTCATTTCGATCGGGTAAAATTGTGGTGTCGCCGAGTTACAGAACTACTTGCAGGGCGACACACACAATTCCGGCGGGCCACTGGCAACCCGGATTGTGCCTTGTGAATCTGCTAAAGCGTTCGCCAAGGCATCCGGCCCCGGCAACGCGCCACCCAGTGTTGAAGGAGCTTTGAATCGCCATGGCAAACGACTTTTTGTTCACATCCGAGTCCGTATCCGAGGGACACCCCGATAAGGTGTCCGACCAGATTTCGGACGCCATCCTGGACGCGATTTTCCGCCAGGACCCGAAATCCCGTGTTGCCGCCGAGACTCTGTGCAACACCGGTCTGGTGGTGCTGGCAGGGGAGATCACGACCAATGCCCACGTCGACTACATCCAGGTGGCGCGTGACACGATCAAGCGTATTGGCTACGACAACACCGAATACGGCATCGACTACAAGGGTTGCGCGGTACTGGTGGCCTACGACAAGCAGAGCAACGACATCGCCCAGGGTGTGGACCACGCCAGCGACGATCATCTCAACACCGGTGCCGGTGACCAGGGGCTGATGTTCGGATACGCCTGCAATGAAACGCCAGAGCTGATGCCGGCGCCCATTTATTATGCACACCGGCTGGTTGAGCGTCAGTCGCAACTGCGCAAGGACGGGCGCCTGCCATTCCTGCGCCCTGACGCCAAGAGCCAGGTCACGATGCGTTACGTGGACGGCAAGCCGCACAGCATCGACACGGTCGTCCTGTCGAGCCAACATGCGCCGGAAATGAGTGATGGCAGCAAGATGAAGCCCGCCTTCATCGAAGCAGTGATCGAGGAGATCATCAAGCCGGTATTGCCGAAAGAGTGGCTGAAAGACACCAAATTCCTGGTCAACCCGACTGGTCGATTTGTGATTGGCGGCCCACAGGGTGACTGCGGCCTGACTGGTCGCAAGATCATCGTCGACACCTATGGCGGCGCCTGCCCGCATGGCGGCGGCGCCTTCAGCGGCAAAGATCCGACCAAGGTCGACCGCTCTGCGGCTTATGCCGCGCGGTATGTGGCGAAGAACATCGTGGCGGCCGGCTTGGCGCGGCAGTGCCAGATCCAGGTTGCCTACGCGATCGGTATCGCGCGGCCGATGAACGTCACCATCTATACCGAAGGCACCGGCGTGTTGCCGGACGACAAGCTGGCGCAGATCGTCAACCAGCACTTCGACCTGCGCCCCAAGGGCATCATCCAGATGCTGGATTTGCTGCGACCGATCTATGAAAAGACGGCCGCCTACGGCCACTTCGGGCGTGAGGAGCCGGAATTCAGCTGGGAACGCACCGACAAGGCACAGGCGCTGCGCGCCGCCGCCGGCTTGTAGAGAAAGCCGCCAGCCGCGCCGCACACTTCGCTGCGGCGCACTGGTGACGGCTCCCGCTACAGCGTTTTCTCGATGCGCCTCAACCAGCGCTGCAAGCCCCAGCCGCCAAGCGCGATGAGGGTAACCGTCAACAGCAGCAAGATGATCGTCAGCGGCGTGGGCCGACGCAGTGCTTCGGTGATGTGTTCCAGAAACACCATCATCGCCAGGGTCCCTGGCGTCATGCCGATGGCCGTGCCCAACAACAGGTCACGCAGCCGGATATGGCTGGCGCCGGCAACCATATTGACCACCGCAAAAGGCGCCACTGGCACCAGGCGCACCGCAATCACGGCCACCAAGCCGTGCCGGGCCAGGCGTTCACTGAGTCGATTGATTCGCTCACCCGCCAAGCGGCGCACCACTTCGCGCCCCAGCAAAGCACCCAGCCCGTAACTCGCAACGGCTCCGAGCAGTGCGCCGCACAGCGCACACACAAACCCGGCCAACGGACCATAGGCCGCCAGGGCCACCAGCGTCAGGAACACCAGCGGCACGGCCACGGTCAACGCCAGCGCGAATCCGGCCACAGCGGCAACGGGCCCGAACGCCTGGCCGAAACGCTGGATGGCACCAACCACCAGGTCCACATCGAGCCAGGCGCGCATGGGCGTCCAACTCCAGGCGTCTGCCAGGGCAATCAGCAACAGGGCTGTCAACACCAAGCCCAGCAACTTGCGGCGCAACGGGTCGTTGGACGAAAGTCGCTTCATTGTTCGGGCCGCGATTCATGGGCGACAGAACTCCGCATGATCACGCCAAGGGCGGCCGCCAGTCCAGCCACGTTGCCGCTCTCGAATATCGACCCGTGCAGCCCCGCCACCCGGTACTCGGACAGATTGCTGCCCAACAATCCGCGCCAGGACCGGAACAACATGCCGTGCCAACGCGACAGGCCGATCGTCTTGAACAAAAATGTCGGGCCGACAAATGCCTGTGCCCGGTAACCCCGCATGGCCATGACCTGCCCGACCAGCCCGCGGTCATTGAACATCGCGCCCAGGCGCCTCCCATTGAGGCTCAGGTCCTGAATATGCAAATGTTGCACCAGCCAGCCAAACACTCGCCAATAGAAGGTGCCGCCCCACACGGCTTTTGGAAACACCGTGTCCAGCAACACCAGACCACGTACCGGGTTGCCCTGGCTCTGCAACAGCCGTGCCACCTCCAGCGCTGCCACACCTCCGACCGAGAAACCACCGACAAAACACGGCCCACCGCCGCGCGCAACGATCGCCTGGGCATACAACGCCGCCAGGTCGGCAATGCGCACCGGTATGTCGGTCTCGGGCGGCTGCAACATGCAGACCTGGCACACACCGTCCATCGCCCGCGCCAGATTCCGCATGCGCATCAGGTCTCCATGACCGGAGGCCGCGAGAAAAAACAGCGGCGTCGCAGCAACAGGGTGCAAGGGCACCAGAATGGCATGCGGATCGACCGGCTCGCCCAATACCTGCACCAGTTGTTCGATCGTCGGGTGTTCGGTCAACAAATACAGTGGAATGCGCCGCCCGAGCAGGCGTTCAGCCCCGGCCAATATGCTGACCGCTGCCAGCGAATCACCACCCACATCGAAAAAGTTGTCCTGCACCGAAAGCGTCTGGCGTCCCAGCACGTCTTGCCACAACGCCAGCAGGTCCCGCTCCATCGGACCGCGGGGCGGACGGGTTGCGCTTGACCGAGCCTGCGCGGGCGGCGACGACAACGCTGCGTAGTCGATCTTGCCTGCCGACCCGGTCGGCAAGCTTGTCTGCACCACAATCACCCTGGGCACCATATAGTCCGGCAGGCGCACCCGCAGAACGCGCTGGAGGACATCGCCCTGCAGGCCCACATTGCCAGCGACCCAGGCGTGTATCGCCGCCCGTCCATCGTGTTCGACCAGTTTCGCCGCCACCTGGCTGACTCCCTCGATCGATGCCAGTGCCGCCTCAATCTCCCCGAGTTCCACCCGGTAACCGCGCAATTTGACCTGGCGGTCCAGGCGACCGACAAAATGGAGTCGTCCGTCGCAGGCCAGCCAGCCACGATCGCCACTGCGATACAGGCGCGACCCGACGCGAAACGGATCGGCGACGAAGCTGGTGCTGGTCAACTCGGGCTGGTTGAGATAGCCCCGGGCCAATCCCGAACCACCGATATAGACCTCGCCGCATACACCAAAGGGCAGTGGCCGGAGTTGGTGATCGAGCACGTGGACGGTAGTGTCATCTACCGGCGTGCCGATGGACAGCGCCTGTTGCGTGGCTTCGCCGTCACATTCCCAGGCGGTGGCGAATATGCAGGCTTCGGTCGGACCGTACACATTGAACAACCGGGCTTGTGTCTGCTGGCGAAAGCGCCGCGCCAGATCGGCCGACAGAACCTCGCCCCCGCAGCAGGCCACGCGCAAACGCAATTCTGCGCGTCCTGTCACGGTGTCCAGAAAACCACCCAGCGTCGAAGGCACAAAGGCCATGATGGTAACGGCATGGCGCAAGGCAAACTCCGCCACCGCAGCAGCCGGCTGACGCCCTGGCGGCACCAACGCGATACTGGCACCACAGGCCAGCGGCAGGCAGATTTCGATCAGGGACGGGTCGAACGTGGCCTGGGTTGCCAACGCCGTGCGGTCGCACGGCTGAACCGCCCAGGTCTTTGCCAGCCACGCCAGACGATGCGAAAGTGCTGCATGTTCAATCATCACGCCTTTGGGCCGTCCGGTTGAGCCGGAGGTGAATAACACATAGGCCAAGTCTCCCGGTTCAGGCATGACGGCCGGCACAGGACCTGTGTCATCACCCTGAGCCGGTTTTCCGCTGACAACGATGGCATTCGCATGGAGCGGCGCCAGACGCACCCAGGCAAAGTCCTGCATCAGCAGGGCGACCGCAGCGCTGTCGTTCAGAACCATGGTCAGGCGTGCTACCGGCGCGTCTGGGTCGAGCGGCAAATAGGCCGCCCCCGCTTTGGCAATCGCCAACACGGCCAGTACAAGTTCTGGCGCACGGACCATTGCCACCGCGACGATGCGGTCGCGCCCAGCGCCCAATCCGATCAGGCGATGTGCAAGCCGATTTGCACACCGGTCGAGCGTAGCGTAGTCCAGGACGCCTCCATCCCACACGATTGCTGGCGCGTGCGGACTGCGCGCGGCATGCCACTCAAACTGGGCAATGTAGGTCTGCGGCGCCGGGTGCCAGTCGACCTGCATCCGATGCCGCGCCAACACGGCCTCTCGTTCACCGATCGGAATGAGGGGCAATGCGTGCACGACGATTTCGGGTCCTGCTGCCAGCGCCTGGACAAGGCTCCAGATGCGCTCACCGAGCAACGGCACTTCCGCCTTGTCAAAACAACACGAACTGCCTTCCAGCACCAACTTGGGATCCTGGGTGTCGTGAAATTCGCACACGGTGACACCCAGGGGATAACGGGCCACACCCGGGAAGTACTGACGCGAAACAGATCGTCGCGCCGGACCAAAAGTCACTTCATGATCTTGCTGCTCAAATGAGACGAGCACGTCGAACAGCCCGTCGCGCCCGCTGCGCACCATGTTTAACGTGCGTCCGAGTTCGCTGAGCGGGTAACGCGGATGGCGCAGCGCGCCACGCATGGCATTCGAGGCCGCAGCCAAAAGCTCCGACGAGGTCATGTCTGGCAACAGCTCCAACCGCAGCACCAGCACGCCGACAAACATACCCGGCGTTTGCAGGTAGCGCTTGCCCCCCCGGTTCAGCGTCGGCACCCCGATAAGTACCTCCGTGCGCTGCGCTACCCGGGCAAAGTAGAGCGCCAATGCCGACAAAAATAGCGCGAACATGGTCTTGCCCTGAGCCAGCACCTGCTGTAGTACTTCGTCATAGGCCCCCCGTTGCAGCGTCTGGGTTACGGTGTGGGCCGTAGGCAGGGTGCTAGCCCGCCGGGCCGCGAATCTCGGCTCGATCAGTGGCGGCGGCAACTGCGCAATCTGCGCATTCCAGTACTCCGCGTCACGGGCAAACGCATCCGACGCCGCATACTGGTTCGACTCCTGGACGAACCGGACGTAGTCCGGACGCGCGCTGGCTTGCTGATCACCTCCATCATGCACAAGTGTGTATAGCTCACTCAGACGGCGCAGTATCAATGCGGCGCCCCATCCGTCCAGGATGAGGTGATGAAACTGCATTACCAATCCATGCAACTCCGAGTTGACGCGCAATATCGCGTAACACCAAGGTGGCGAACCATCAAATTCGGTACGCCGCGCCAATTGCACCTGCCACCATTGCTCCATCATCAACTCGTGGTCCGATCCGGATGGCACATCTATCAGTTCCAGCACCGGGGAGAATTGATCCAGCACGCGCTGAGCGCCGACGGCGAGCGGTATCAGCCGCAGGGTGTCACATTCCTGCACCAGCAGTTGCAAGGCCTGTTGGAACACACCGATATCGAACGGGCCTGACAGAAATCCCCCGCCGCCCACCTTCAGGTGCGGACTGTCCGGCCAAGCCAGTTGATCGAGCCAGACCTCGCGCTGGCTCAGGGACAGGGGTAGCCTGTCGCCCGTCAGTCCTTGGCCGGCTTGCGATCCCATCGCTCGATTTCCTGCATCGCGTGCCTGTAACCGACCTCCACGATTTCGGCGGCCTGGCGGTAGGCCATCAAGGGAAACGCGGCCACTGGCGGTTCCAGGTAATGGTCCGACTGTGCAATGGTGCGCGTGCGCTGGTTGATGCCACCGATATGGCCGGCCCGGTAGAGAATGTCCGCAATACCCGGGGACGGCGCCACGCCAGCGCGGAAATAGCCCGATATCTTGCGCCAGGCAGACAGACGGTTGAGGCCTGGCTCGACCCCCATGTAATCCTGCACATCGACATCGATGGCGATGATGGTGCCGTTGCCGCGTCGCTTTTCCAGCGGTGTACCCAGCCGAACGCGCATCGCGCCCACCGGCACGTTTTCCAGGATTGCACCGTCCACCAGCAGGTCACCGTTGTACAGCACAGGCGGAAACAGCCCGACCGGGGAGTTGCTGGCAAGCACCGCGCGCCACAGCGGACCTGTATCCTGCACCGTCGTGCTGGCCCGGCTCAGATTGCAGGCCGCGGCAAAAAACGGCCGCCACATCGCATCCACCGTGCGTTCGCCGAACATCTTGTGCAAATCGCGTTGCACCCGTTTGCCCGACATGAGCGAAATGACCGGCACCGTCAGCATCTCGCCACCCGTGGCAAAACGCATGGTTCGTTCGCGGATCTCGTCGAGCGGAACGTCGCAGGCGTACTGGGCGCCGATCAAGGCACCCATGCTGTTGCCACCAACCAGGTCGACGACAATGCCGGCTTGTTCCAGGGCGCGCAACACACCCAGATGCGCGAACCCCCGGGCACCACCACCGCCCAGCACGACGCCGGTCGCGGTACTGGTGAGAAAACGCGACAGCCGCGCGTAATCACCACTGTGGCGCTCGCGCACCGGGTAAACGCGCTCAATGTCGCGACCCTCGCGCCAGGTCATAACCGCTTCGGGCTGAGCCTGATTGGCGTCATGCAGCAGCACCAGATGCTTGCGCTTCATGTCAAACCCGGGCTCGCCGGCAAGCTGGTGTTCAAGCACGCCTACGTCACGAGGACCACTTGCGTCCGCCACGAAAATGACCTGATCGGCCTGCCGGAAGGCGCGTCGCAGCCACGACGACGAACCACCGTCGGCCTCGTACACCAGATAGTCGTATTGCTCTTCGTAATCGTCATACCGATCACGTCCCTGCCAGCCGACGGTCGAATCCGGATCCAGCGTGCGCTCGACTTCGGGTGCGACATGGAAGGCGCGCCCGATCTGGGCGAAAGCACGCGTCAGGCCTGACGCCACAGCCTGTGAACTGGCGCCCTGGCCGATCGGCACCACAACAAAAATCTGCGCATGGCGCCGCTCCACCACCTGGGAAGAGTGCCGCAGATGGTTGTAGATCGCCTGGGCGAACACCTTATTCAAGGGCAACGGATGAAGCGCCAGAAGACGTTCGAAATCAGCCCGGCTGAGAATGGCGATGATGGAGTCGCGCAGCGCCGTGATGTCCGCGGCGCGCGGCTGCTGCAGGATCAGTCCGGCCTCGCCGACACTCTCGCCCGGCCGTATCTCGTTGTACAGCTGCAGTGCACCATTCTTGTCGCGTCGAGACACGCGCAGGCGTCCGCTGACAAGAAAAAACATCGTGTTCGCCTGCTCGCCTTCGCGGTACACGATCTTGCCGCCTGGCACATGTTGCAGTTCCAGCAGCTGACACAGGTCCAGCAAAACCTCGTCGCCGAGGCGGCCGAAGACGCCGCTGGCACGCAGCACCTCGAGCACGCGATCGTTGACCGGCTTCACCTTGGACATGCTACAAGTCTAACGTGGCCGGCAGCGCCTCGGCCGCTCGTCCCGGCGTGACCGCCGCGTCAGGCGACCAGCAACAACAGCGCCACCGCAGCAGTGGCTTCTACTTGCGCGCGCTTCCTCGTCGCAGCACAATGATCAATCGACTGGGACGCAAGCTCTACACCGACAACACACCATGACCACCTACCTCATTGTTGACACCGTGCTGAGTGATCCTGACCTGTACGAACAATACAAGATGCGGGCCAAACCCATCGTCGAAAGGTACGGCGGTGAATACCTGGTCCGTGGTGGTCAGTTGACGGTCAAGGAAGCTGCGCTGTGGTCACCATCGCGTGTTGTTCTGATCCGCTTCCCCTCTTCCGAACAGGCGCAGGCCTTCTACGAAAGCGACGAGTACCAGGCGGTGTTGGGACTCAGCACGCAGTCAGCGCGCCGTACCGTGTTTTTTGCCGAGGGGTTATGAAGGCACCCGGGCAGACAACGGTGTCGCCGCCACGGGTGCACCGTCCGGTTGACGCTTTTTTTACGACGGACGCCAGAAAATGTAATCAGCGGCATAAGGCACCAATTGCCGTTGCCCGGTCGACGCTGCACCACAGGGCTGCGCCGGCGCAACACCGCCTCGCGTATTGACACGCTGGATGTAAGTCACGCCCTGCAACACACCCGCGCCCGTTGCCGGATTCGCCTTCACAAGCTGCAGCGGTATGTCGCTGTTGCCAGTGCCAGCGACTGCGACCTGCATGCCACCAATGCGCGAGCCGTCGTTGCTCTCCCAGGTGGCAGGCGGGCCGAAGTACCTGCCCGACCGCGTACCCTGGCGATCACGCAGCGTGGCATCGGGTCCAACAAAGACCCATTCAAACTGACCTGCCATGTCTTTTTTGACCCGGCATTCGTAGCTGATATCACCAGATGCCGCTGTTTCCAGTGCGACCCGGTGGCCGGGCGGCACTTTGACGGCGTCCGGCAAGGTCGATTGCGAAAATGGAGCCATGGTCGGTCCCTGCGCGGCACAAGCCGCCAGGACGGTGATGACTCCGCAGGCCAAAATATGGCGGGGGGTGACGGCATTCATGGCTGTATCACGCGCCAAACGACAGGGCGCAAGCCGACAACTGGCCGGTGCGGCGGCCTATGAAAGAGCACCGTGCGGGCACCGCAAAGGCGCGGGTTATGGTTTGAATCAAGTGCGGCAAATTGAGGTCCTGTGTGGTATTTCGGTAGGTTGACGCGGCCGGATCAACTGCCCCGCACCCTGAATACGCAGCCTGGGGTGGTCCCGGATTCAGAATACCCTTGTGACATGCGGGGGAAATGGCGGCTGAAATCCACGCCGAGCGGCGCTGCGTAGTGTTGCTACCAAGCAATTGCCCACGGGCGTGACCATGCCAGATAATTCCCCGATGACCAACGCCGACAATGACCCATCCCTCGTCGAGTGGCTTGGCCGCGTGGGTGCGCAGGACTATGCAGCGTTGAAGCTGTTGTATGACGCCTGCTCGCCGCGACTTTATGGTTTGGCGATGCGCATCGTGAACAACCGGGACTGGGCTGAAGACGTGTTGCAGGAGGCGTTCCTGACCATCTGGCGCACGGCGGGCAGCTACCGCGAATCGCTGAGCCCGCCGCTGGCCTGGATGGGCATGGTGGTGCGTAGCCGGGCGCTCGACTTCCTGCGCCGGCGTAGCGCCGAACGCAGTCACCTGACGCAAACACTCGACGATGAGGTGGCAGACCAGCATGCCGACGACCGCCCGGGTCCGATGGACATGGCATCGGCCGGCCAGCAGGCCTGGGCCTTGCACCAGTGCCTGGGAAAACTGGAACACCGACAGCGCGAGGTCGTCAGCCTGGCCTATTTGCGAGACCTCAGCCACGGCGAACTTGCAACGCAGTTGAACCTGCCCCTGGGCACGGTCAAGACATGGATCCGCCGCGGCCTGGACCAGCTGCGTGTTTGTATGGCACGATTTGCCTGAGGAGCCGTGGTGAACCTGACCAACAATCCACTGCTGCTGGAACATCTGGCCGGGAGTTACGCGCTGGGCACCCTGCGTGGTGGTGCGCGCCGTCGCTTCGAAACATTGGCGCGTGAGAACCCGTCGGTACGGGCGGCCGCACTGGCCTGGCAATCGCGTATGGCGTCCCTCAACGAACTGCAACCGGCCGTCACTCCCAGCCCGGCAGTGTGGCAACGCATCGACAACCTGTTGACAGGAGAACGCGAGTCCCAAGTGGCGCTGTCCAAGCAGCAGCGGCAGGCTGGCGCAGCCGACCTCGGTCGCCGCAGCTGGTTCGAGCATCTGGGATTCTGGCGCGGCGCCACGGCCGCCGGTGCCGCAGCTGCGTTGCTGGCAGTCGTCACTGCTGTGCAGCTACGCGGCCAGCTTGGCGAAGAGATTGGCGCGCTGCAGGCGCAACTTGCCGCCACGCCGCAGATCACCTATGTCGCGGTACTGGCCGATGACAGGTCGGCGGCATCGGTACTGGTCACTTTTGATCCAAAAAGCAAGCGCCTCACGCTGCAGCGGGTCGGTGCATTCCAGGAGGCCGATGACAAATCACTGCAACTGTGGGCGCTGACCGGCACCGGTGGCGTGCGCTCGCTGGGCGTGCTGGGCAATGAGCGGCTGCTCAGGCTCACCGCTGCCGAAGACGATGTACGTGAGGTGCCGACACTGGCCATCAGCCTGGAACCCAAGGGCGGGGTACCGGGCGCCGGGGGACCGACCGGTCCGGTACTGTTCAAGGGCTCGTTGATACAAAAGCAGCTCTAAGGAAGCACTGAACAAGTCCGCGCCATGCGCGTTCGAGTCAAAAACGGGATGATTTGGCCGCCAACACCGCGCGTCGTGGGCCTGGCGGCACACGCACGCGGTTTGGTGCACAAAGGGCCCGTCAGCACAGCCGGTCGGCTGTGCGTGCCGGCCCGGCCGATATGGCCCGCAAACGCGACCGCGTTTGC
>JANOTG010000397.1:0-3536 GCA_031416215.1 Betaproteobacteria bacterium | reverse complement strand
GCGGTTTTTATGGCGGCACGCACCGACTTGGCGAGCGCAAAGAACTCGGCCGTGTAGCGCGTGATCTCGTGCGGGCTGGCGATCACCCGGCGCACCGAGCGACGTGACTGGCGCTCGACCTCGGAGACCCAGTCTGTGATGTAAGGCTCTGCGGTGGCAACCACCACCTCGGTCGCGCTCACCTGCACCGGCAAAACCTTGTGCCGCTCGGCATACGCGGCACTCATGGCATCGGAGATCTTGCCCACGTCGACCTTGAGCGGGTCGATGCGCAGGTACTCCAGCGACGCCCGCCCCGCCAGCCACTGCGCCAGGGATTCGATGTCGAGCGCCCGGCCATCGGCGGCGCGGCGCATCGACACGCTGCCCAGGCGCACCAGCGGATGCTGAGCGCTCTCGGCTTGGGCGCAGCGGGCAATGGTGCGTTTGGCCTCCTCGTCGGTGATCACTCCGTCGGCACGCAGCCACTCAACCAGTGAACGCCAGTCCAGCGGCCCTTCCTGGGCCGACTTGGCCGGAGCTCTGTGTTTGGT
Organism: Betaproteobacteria bacterium; assembly: GCA_031416215.1. Lineage (GTDB taxonomy): Bacteria > Pseudomonadota > Gammaproteobacteria > Burkholderiales > Burkholderiaceae_C > CAISIP01. Next base: position 3,003 of record JANOTG010000397.1, on the reverse strand, counting down.
GTTTGCGGTCATGGCATCAATGGTTTGAGTACACGCGCCCATTGTGCAGCTGGCAGGCCCCACATCGACTCAATGACCTCGGCGCGGCGCGTCAGCAAGGGTCGGCCAGGCCGGATGGCCTCCCGATGGGCCAACACCACAATGTTGCCCTCGCGCGTCGCCTTGAACGGCCAGATGGCATCACGCCCGAACGCCGTGGCGATCTTCTCGACACTCTTCGGGTAACTCGACGCCGATCCGAACAGGTTCACCGTCATACAGCCGTCAGGCGTCAACAGTCGCCTGCAATCGGCATAAAAGGCGGCGCTGTCGAGCACCGGTGCGGCGGCGTCATGGTCGTACAGATCCACCTGCAGAGCGTCCACTGTGCCCCACCACTTTTCGCGCTGAATCTCCTGCGCCGCATCCGCCAGAATGACCTGCATGCGTGCATGGTCGGGCGGCAACTTGAACCAGCCCCGGCAGGCCACCAGCACCTTGGGGTTGATTTCGATCGCCGTGGCGCGCATGCGCAACACGCGCGAGCAGAACTTGGTCAGGGAACCGGCGCCGAGCCCGAGCTGCATGGCGCGCCGCTTCGACACGGTCTGCGGCTCCACAAACAGCAACCAGGCCATCATGCGTTGAATGTACTGATGCACCAACACCTGCGGCGCATCGAGCAACATCGACCCCTGAACCCAGACCGAGTCGAGATGCAGATGGCGCACCGGCCCTTCGTCGGAGAAGTAGACATCGGGCAGGGCCGCTGGGTCGGTCACGGACATGCGACGTTATACCAGCAAGGCACGCAGCTTCGGCAGGGCGGCAAGTGTGTTTTCCCGTGTGGCGGTAGCGACGGACTCAATGTCCATGGCACGCAGCGCGGCCAACTCAGCAGCCATTCTGGGCAGCTGCCCAGGCTCGTTGCGTCCCTGTGGGGCACCGTCAGCACGTTCGGCTGCCGTGCGGTACAACCAATGGGGAGGAATATCGGGCGCATCGGTCTCCAGCACCAGCGCGTCGAGTGGCAGCGAGCTGGCCAGACGGCGCAGCTGCAATGCGCGTCCATGGGTCATGGCACCACCAAACCCGAGCTTGAGACCGAGCTGGAGAAAACCGTTTGCCTGTTGCAGGCTGCCGGAGAACGCATGTGTTATGCCAGTCCAGACACCACTTTGGGGCAGCAGGCGGCGCAAGGGTCGCAGCAACTGGTCCGCCGACCGGCGCACATGCAGGATCACCGGCAAGGCATGCCTGGCTGCCAGGCGGAGCTGCTCCTGATAAAAATACTCCTGGCGCTGGCGCATCGGTGGCTCACACAGTGCAGGCACAAAGTAGTCCAGGCCGATTTCGCCCACTGCCACCAGCCTTGGGTCATCGCGGTACAGCAGCAACTGCCGGTCCAGCTCGGCCAGGTCGGAGTCCTGCGCCTGCGGCACGTACAGCGGATGGATGCCCAGCGCATACACATCACCAAATTGGTGCGCCAATCTGCGCACGGTCTCGAAGTTGGCAGCCGCAACCGAAGGCACGACAAGCAGCTCCACACCGTTCTGACGCGCGCGCAAGCGCACCTGCGTCCGGTCGGCGTCGAACTCCGGGGCATCCAGGTGGCAGTGGCTGTCTATCCAGGTCGTCATGCTGGCACGCATCGTATCGGATGCTGCGCTGCAAAACCACTTGACGGGCAACAGGGGCAGAACCGTGATACCGTACCTTTCCAATCGCCCGACACAGGTCATCCGATGCGCAGGCCCGCCCTTTACAGCCGCTCCACCCCCATCACACCGGTTGTTGTTGCAGCGCCGGTTGCGCCAGCAGGCAGCGCCGGTGGCACCGGCAGGAGGCGCTGGCGGCCGTCGGCATCCGATCCGCGGGTGATGTGGTCGATGATGTTGCTGCTGGCCGTCGCTCTGGCCGTCGTGCTGGCCCTGGTGATCAAGCCGGGCACGCGCAAGATCACGCAAGAAGACATCGATGCCGCCGTGCTCAAGACGCTGGAGACTGCCAATCTGCCATCAGCCGCTGCGCGCGCCTACGAGGCGATAGCACCGTCCATCGTGCGTGTCACCAGTTACGAGATCGGGGTCAATGGTCGTGACGAAATCGAGCGTGGCGTCGGCACGGGTGTGGTCATCGTGGACAAGGGCATCATCCTGACCAATCTGCATGTGGTCAGTGGTGCAGAACGCATCAAGGTGGTGTTCGCCGATGGCCTGGAGTCGGTGGCCTTCATCAAGAGTGTGCAGGCTGCCGATGACCTGGCAGTATTGCAGGCGCAAACCATTCCGGACGATCTGCACGCGGCCACCATGCGCTCTACCGGCGACCTGGCGCCGGGAGATCAGGTTGTGGCGGTCGGCTTCCCGTTCGGCATCGGCCCGTCCGCCTCGGCCGGTGTGGTGTCCGGGCTCAAACGGGCCTTCCGCTCGCCGGAAGGTCGACAGGAGATGACCAACCTGATCCAGTTCGACGCCGCCGCCAACCCCGGCAACTCAGGCGGGCCGCTGGTCACCATGGATGGTCAGGTGGTCGGCATCGTCACCGCCATCCTCAACCCCAGCCACCAGCGCACCTTCATCGGCATCGGATTTGCCGTGCCGATTGAAAACGCCGCGTCCGCCGCCGGGCTGCACCCGTTCTGACACCACTGAAAGGCCGACACCGCCATGGACAACAACAACGCCACACAGACCGCCGAGCTGATGGAACAGATCCTCTACGAGGTCAAGCGCATTGTCGTCGGGCAGGACCGTTTTCTGGAGCGCGTCATGGTGGCCATGCTGGCCCAGGGCCATCTGCTGGTCGAAGGCGTGCCCGGACTTGCCAAGACACTGACCATCAAGACGCTGGCCAACACGGTGCGTGGCCAGTTCAAGCGCATCCAGTTCACACCCGACCTGGTGCCAGCCGACCTGGTCGGCACGCGCATCTACAACCAGAAGACCGGTGAATTCGGCACCTCGCTGGGGCCGGTATTCACCAACCTGCTACTGGCCGACGAGATCAACCGCGCGCCGG
>JANOTG010000396.1:0-3183 GCA_031416215.1 Betaproteobacteria bacterium | reverse complement strand
CCCAGGGCCACCGCCCGCAATGTTGCCTTGATCTGCCTCATCTGACCTGCTTCCATCACTTCGGATGCATGCTCCAGCGTCAGATTCAGAGCCGGTATCCCGGCTGGTGTGTACCGCATGGCCTTGAGCTCGGCGATGCAGGCAGTCAATTGACAACGGTTTGCGGCCTGGTCCACTCCTGCAACAGGTTCAGCGGTCCGACCCGTGAAACTCCGCCTGCTGCGCTTTGCGGGCGTCTTCGCGCTCCACCGTGCGCATCATGGACGAGGGGGCGGTGTCAGCCTTCTTGCGCAGCACCGTCAGGTGGCGCAACACGGCGTCGTTGAACTTGAACGCGTGCTCCAGTTCGGCCATCACCGGCTGCGCGGCCTCAATGTTGATGCAAATGTAATGTGCCTTGGCCAGCTTGTTGATCATGTAGATCAACTGGCGGCGACCCCAGTCTTCCACCCGATGGACCTTGCCACCACCCGCGGTGATCATGGTCTTGTAGCGCTCCAGCATGGCTGGAACCTGTTCACTCTGATCGGGATGGATCATGAGTATGATTTCATAGTGACGCATGGATACTCCTTGTGGATGACCCGCGAGCGGGCCGGTTAAGCCACCCCCAGCGTCGAATTGGGATGTGGCAAGGCGAGCCCTCCATTATATGCCAGCGCGCGATCGCGACCACAAGCGACGCATTCCAAAGGCTCAACCCGGCTGCGAACCGGGACGGCGTACAGGGCACCGCGCCGACCACAACCGGCGAGGCAAAAGAAAAAGCCCGACAACCTGCGTCGTCGGGCTTGGGTTCAAGGCGACGGGCAATGCGCCGCCGCCCTGTCATTGGCCAGCCGGATCAGCTGGCTTTCAGGTTCGGATAACGAACATACTCCACCAACTGCTGGATCTTGCGGCTCGGTGCCGGAGTCACCAGGCTCACGAGGATGATCACGGCGATGCCGATCGGCACACCGAACAGGCCGGCAGAAATTGGCTGGATATCCCACCACAGCTGCACCGGCGAAGTGACGCCGAAAACGCCGCGCAGCCAAGGCTGGGTCGTGACCATGTAGTAAAACGTCGTACCCAGCCCGGCGACCATGCCGAGCGAGGCGGCGATGCCCGTGGCCCGCTTCCAGAAGATGCCAAGAACCAGCGCCGGGAAGAACGAAGCCGCCGCGAACGAAAACGCCGCCGATACCAGGAACAGGATGTCCGCCGGTTTCTGCGCCGCCACGTACGCCGCCGCCAAGGCCACAACCAGCAGCAAGGTTTTCGACAATGCCACGCGACGCGCGGTAGAAGCGTTCGGATCGATCATCTTGTAGTACAGGTCGTGGCTCAGTGCGTTGGCAATCGTCAGCAACAAGCCGTCGGCGGTGGACAGCGCGGCAGCCAGGCCACCAGCCGCCACCAGGCCCGAGATCACGTAGGGCAAGCCGCCAATCTCAGGCGTAGCGAGCACCACGATGTCGCCACCGATGGTCATCTCGTTGAGTTGCAGGATGCCATCCTTGTTGATGTCGGTCACCGACAGCAGGTTCGGATCCACCTTGGCCCAGGATGCGACCCACGCCGGCAACTGGTCAAACGGAGTTCCCACCACCAGAGTGAAGACCTCATATTTCACCAACACGGCGAGTGCGGGCGCGGTGAAGTAGAGCAGGAATATGAAGAACAGCGACCAGCTCACCGACTCGCGTGCCTCCTTCACGCTCGGCACCGTGTAATACCGCATCAGGATGTGGGGCAAGGCAGCCGTACCCACCATCAGGCAGAAGATCAGGGCCAGGAAGTTGCGCCGTGATACGTCGTAGGCTTTTTGGGCCGCCGCGTCGCCGTCCGGATTGCCTGCATACGCGGTGGCATGCGCCGGCATGCCATTGAGCGGCCTGGCCTTGGTGTCGGCGCCCGCCTTGGCTGTCGTCCACGCCTTCTTGGCCGCATCCACATCCTTCGGCAACGCAGCCATGGCCTTCTCGGCAGCAGCAATCTCGGCTGCCGGTCCGTTGGCGGCCTTCAGATCAGCAAGCTTCTTCTCCGCCGCCGCCTTGTCCGCGGCCAGCGCCGCTGCCGGGTCCTTCAACTTCTCGGCCAGGGCGGCCGAGCGCTGCTTGAACACGTCGCGCACTTGAATTTCTTTGGGATCGGCCGTCAGTTTCTTCTCCAGGGCAGTGACCTTCTCGAGCTGGGCACCGTAAATAGCCTGCGGCACCGGCACGCTGGTCTGCTTGATCGACAGCCAGATCACCGGGATCAGGTAGGCAACGATCAAAATGATGTACTGCGCCACCTGCGTCCAGGTCACGGCACGCATGCCGCCCAGGAAGGAACACACCAGGATACCGCCCAGACCGAGGAAAATCCCCAGTTCAAACTGCACACCGGTGAGGCGCGAGGTGATCAGGCCGACACCATAAATTTGCGCCACCACATACACGAAGGAACACAGGATGGCTGCCACGATACCGATGAAACGCGGTGTATTGCCACCATAACGCTCGCCCAGGAAGTCAGGCACCGTGAACTGGCCAAACTTGCGCATGTAGGGCGCCAGAAACAGGGCCACCAGGCAGTAACCACCGGTCCAACCCATGATGAAGGCCAAGCCACCGTAGCCGGACAGATACAAAGTACCGGCCATGCCGATGAACGAGGCGGCCGACATCCAGTCGGCGCCGGTCGCCATGCCGTTGTAGACCGCAGGCACCCGTCGCCCGGCAACGTAGTATTCCGCTGCGTCGTTGGTGCGGCTCATGATACCGATGCCGGCATACAGGCCAATCGTCGCCAGCAGGAAGATGAAGCCGATCCAGGAGCGCGGCAGGCCCATCTGCTCCAGCACCGCCAGCACTACGACAAAGACAAGAAACCCGCCCGTGTACCAGGTGTAAACCTTGTTCAGGCCACTTTTGAAGGCGGCCTTGGAGGCAGCGTTGCCGACCCCCGCGTCGTCAGAACCAAACATTCCAGCCATGATTACTCCTCGCTTTCTTGCACGCCGTGCTCAATGTCCAGCTTTTCCATGTAGCGCGCGTAGTACCAGATGATCAGGCAATAAATCACCAGAGCACCCTGCGCGCCCATCCAGAAACTGAACGGCCAGCCAAAAAAATTGAAACTCAGTGCGCGTGCGTAATAACTCACGACAAACGTCACCACAAACCATATCAACAGGAGGATCCCGGTGATATT
>JANOTG010000395.1:0-6500 GCA_031416215.1 Betaproteobacteria bacterium | reverse complement strand
CTAAAGCGCCTGGTAGCCATATCGTCCGGACCACCTGCCGAATGGCCAGAACGGCTGGCGTTTTTTCTGCCCGACCTCGAAGCTGCCGAGCCGCTGGTGGCACAGGTTGCCTATGACGAAATCGCGGTGGCGCCCTACGGCGTGATGCGGCTGGCGAAACCGCGCCTGCGCCCCGAGCAGTTGTGGCGCTGGGTGCGCGATCCGACACTCGCCGCGCGTCGACCTTTATACACCCTGTTGCTCGGGATCAGCGGCGGCACCGAACATGCGCGTGAGCTCGATTCCATACGGAGCGCTGCCGGTGTCGCATCGTCTGTGCCGGTGTTGTCTGCCACGCTGGCGGCGTTGATAGAGATCCGTGGAGAAGTCGCGGTGCAGCAGATCGAATCGGCGTACTTTGCCAATGCAGGACGCAGCGAGGTGGAGGTGCAGGCTGCGGTACTGGCACTCGGCGTACACGGCAACGATGGGGTTCGGGTGGCGCGCGAGCGAGTCGTCGCCGCGTTTGGCAGCCTGGTACGCCGCCAGCCGGCGCTGGCAGGTTTTGTCGCGTCGGATCTGGCGGCATGGGGGCGCTGGGAGTTGGGCACCGAGTACGCGGCGATCCTCAAGTCGGGGCAGCCGCTGGTGTTTGCCTCGCGTTATGCGATGGTGTTTTTCCTGCTGCGCAGTCCGCGCCCGCAAGACCGCAAGGCAGTACAGGAACTGCGCGCTGCACGCTTGCTGTAGGTCTTGATCACGCGTGCTTGCTGCCGTCTGGCAGCACGGCGTCGCGTCGCTGCCACAGGCGCCGCGCGGCGCGGCTTTTCGCAAAAGGCGTGCCGATCCGCTGGCGGGTGGTTCTCAGCTGGAGGCTTTGGACAGCGTAGCCGATGCCGCTGGTGCCGGCCGTGCAACGGCCTGGTTGCGCAACTCCAGGGTGAAGTTGTTGCCGGCTGTTTCGCCCTGTAACGTCGCGCTGCCTTTGGTGACCGAACGCAGCACATAAACATCCTCAATTTTTCCACCGATGCGGTAGGGGCGGGCTGGTTTGCCGTCTACGGCAATCAGGGCAACACCCTGGTTGTTGCGCTGTGCCGCCACACCCATCAGGACGAAGCGCGTGCTCGGATCGATCAGCGGTTGCTCCGGCGCAGCAACATTGACGGGCTTGACCACGCTGCGGCCAAACACACGCACCATCGACGCAGCATCGGCCTGTACCGCCTGTGGTGGCGCCGCCGCCACAGGCAGGCCGGGTGTTGCCTGTTGCATCAGTCGCATGGTCCAGAAAACGATGGAAAACGCCGCCAGCCCCCAGACGGAGAAGCTGCAAAGCCGCAGGAGCCATGTTCGAGCCATGTCCGATTATCATCCACCGCACGGCCCTTGCCGCCTCACCCATTTACAACCTCAGGAGTACCCATGCCCGGCATCCGCAGCAATTTCCGGCGTGCCGTGAAAAATGGCTTCACGCTGATCGAGTTGATGGTGGTGTTGGTCATCATCGGTGTTCTTGCCGCCCTGATCGTGCCCAATGTGCTGGACCGGGCCGACGATGCCCGCGCCACAGCCGCCAAAACCGACGTCAACAACCTGATGCAGGCACTCAAGCTGTACAAACTCGACAACCTGCGTTACCCGACGGCAGAGCAGGGACTGTCGGCGCTGGTGGTGAAGCCCACCACATTGCCTGTGCCGCCGAACTGGAAACCCTACCTCGACAAATTGCCGAACGACCCCTGGAACAACGCCTACCAGTACCTGAACCCGGGTCTCAAGGGGGAAGTGGATGTGTTGTCATTCGGAGCCGATGGCCAGGCTGGTGGCGATGGCAAAAACGCCGATGTTGGTTCCTGGCAGTAGGTCTGGCTCGCGCTGGCCGGGCGCTTGGCGCGGTTTCACGTTGCTCGAACTGCTGCTGGTCGTTGCCTTGGTGGCACTAGTCGGGGCGGGTGTTGGATTTGCATTGCGTGACACGGGCAGCAACCTGCTGGAACGCGATGCGCAACGCGTGGCGGCGGTTTTGGAGGTGGCGCGGGCGCAGTCGCGTGCTTCAGGCAGCCCGGTTTACTGGCGACCCGATGAAGCCGGATTCGACATCATTGCTGGCAAGACCGTACACACCACGTGGCTGGTCGAGGGCACCGTGGTCGAGGGTCCGAGGCTGGTGGCTCTGGGACCGGAGCCGATCATCGAACGCCACACCATTGTTCTCTCGGTGGCGGGGAGCCGGGTGCGGATCAGCACGGATGGCCTGCGACCGTTCGAAGTGCAGGGCGAGCCTGGACCGGCAACTCCGGCCGCCGGTTCATGAAGCGCGAGTGGCGGGGGTTCACCCTGATCGAGGTACTGTTTGCGCTGGTCATTGTCGCTATTGCTTTGACCGCTGGCCTGCAAGCCAGCATCGCACTGACCGGCAACGCGCAGCGCCAGTCAGACGCCATGCTCGCCCTGTTGTGTGCCGAGAACGAGCTGGTTCGGTTGCGCCTGTCGCGACAAATGCCCGCAATGGGCGAGTCGACATTCCAATGTGAGCAGGCCGGGCGTTCGTTTGCCGGACGGCTGGCGGTACGCCCGACGCCCAATCCGAATTTTCGGCGTGTTGAAGCCGAAGTGCTGGATGGCGAGTTCACGGTCAGCCGGTTATCGACCGTGATCGGGAGTTTCCAATGACGAACGCAGCAGACAACAACAAGGGATTCACCCTGGTCGAGGTGCTGGTGGCGCTTGCCGCCATGGCGCTGATGTCGGTCATGGCCTGGCGCGGTATCGATGCCATGACGATGGCGCAGTCTGGCACGGCGCGACACAACCAGGATCTGTTGACATTGCAGACTGGTTTGTCCCAGTGGAGCCGGGATCTCGACGCGGTTGCCACCGGTTTGCCAGTCGTGTCGATGGACTTTGACGGCCGGGTGTTGCGGGTCGCGCGCCAGGTTGGCGGCGAGGCGCCGGGGGGTGACGCGGCGTCGGTTGCGTACGACCAGGCCAATATCCGGGTGGTGGCCTGGGGCATGCGTATGGTCGACGGCGCGCGCCTGTTCCTGCGCTGGCAATCTGCGCCGGTGCTGACACGCGAACAACTTCAGGCGGCATGGATGGATGCGGCCGCCTGGGGTCAAAACCCCACGGAGGTGCTGCGTCAGCGCGAGGTGGTGATAGCCGCCATTGATGCATGGCAGGTGTTCTACTTTCGCAACAATAGCTGGAGCAGTCCGTTGTCCAGTGCGGCCGGCGGTATCGCGGGCGCGGGCAACGCGCAGTCTGCCCTGCCCGACGGCGTGCGCCTGCAACTGACCTTGTCTGGCGGGCAGTCCCTGACGGGGCGACTGGTGCGCGATTGGGTCAAACCGGGTTTCGGGATCGGGGGCGGTTGATGCGCCAACGCGGAGCGGCGCTTTTGCTGGCGATGCTGACGGTGGCGATGGTTGCCACCCTGGCGTCGGCGGCGTTGTGGCGGCAGTGGCGCAACATCGAGATTCAGGGTATTGAACGCCAGCGCAGCCAGTCGGTCTGGGTGCTCGAAGGCGCACTTGACTGGGCGCGGCTGATCCTGCGCGAAGACGCCCGCGCCGGTGGTGCTGACCACTTGGCCGAACCATGGGCTGTGGTATTGCGAGACTCGCGTCTGTCCACTTTTCTGGCGGTGGACGGCAACAACGCGGAGTCGGCACAGGAGGCCTTCCTGTCGGGCCAGATCACCGACTCCCAGGCGCGCATGAATGTCTCCAACCTGATCGTCGATGGCAAGGTCGCGGAGCCGGATGTGGAAGCATTCACGCGTTTGTTCGAGCTGCTCGGGCTGGATGCATCCGAGCTGACCCAGGTAGTCGAGCAGTTGCGGCGCGCGGTGGTTGGCAACACGAACGCCGCAGATACCGGCGAAGTGCCGTTGCGTCCGCGTCGGCAAGAGCAGTTGCATTGGCTGGGACTGTCGGCGCCCAGCGCGCGATTGCTCGCGCCGTATATCGTGGTGTTGCCCACCCGCACGCCATTGAACCTGAACACCGCGTCGGCCGAAGTGCTGGCCGCCAGCCTGCCCGGTTTTGACCTGGCGCAGGCCCGAACACTGATTTCTGCGCGCGAGAAGGCGCCTTTTCGAAGCCTGGCCGACGTGCAAAAGCTGCTCGATGCCACGGTGCCAGCGTTGGACGCGAGCCGCTTCAGCATCGGCTCGCGCTATTTCGAGGTGCGAGGACAGCTGCGGCTGGATGGCCTGGTGTTCGAGGAGCGTTCGTTGTTGCTGCGCAATGGCCTGGACGTCGTGACACTGTGGCGTGACCATGGTGCGCCACCGCCGGTTGGGCCCACGCTGCGATGATCGGCCTACCTACAATGCGGGCATGATGCGTATCTTGCACATCCTTCTGCCACCGCTGCTCCCGTCGCCGGGCGCCAGCTGGCGTTTCATCGTGTCGCTGGACGGCACACAGGTGCAAAGCGAAGGGGTCGCGGCATTGGCCGCCATGCCGCAGGCAGATGTGACGGTGGCGGTTGTTGCGCCACCAGCCGTTTCCTGGCATTCGGTTCACATTCCTCCGGTCGCCAGTTCGCGGCTGCGGGCCACGTTGGATGGTTTGCTGGAGGATCGACTTTTGGACGACCCGGCCGCCTGCGCGTTGGCCCTTGCGCCGGCCAACGCGACCGATGGCAGCCGCATGGTTGCGGTATTGGACCGCCAATGGCTGGTGCAAAACCTGCGGCTGCTGGAGCAGCAGGGCCGCATGGTGGCGCGGGTCGTGCCGCTGTTCTGGCCTGCCGGTGCGTCCGGATTGCCGAAATTGCTGCTCACCGGAACTCCGGACGACCCCCAGTGCGTGCTGGTGGAACGGAACGCCGTGTTGCAAGGAACGCCGGCCAGCATGGCCCATTTTTGTGCGGCGACCGGTCAGGCGCCGCCGACCTTGTATTGTGAGCCGAGCATGGCAGCAACGGCCAGGGAGGTGTGGGAGGCGCCCACCACGGAGGTCGATGCGGCCCAACACATGCTGGCAAGCACGGCCTCTGGCTGGGAACTGGCCCAGTTCGACTTGGCGATTTCCCGTCGTGGACGGATGCTGCGCCGGTGGGGCGGCTGGGGCCGGGATATATGGGCATCTACTGCCTGGCGCCCCGCACGCTGGGGCGTGCTGGCGCTGCTGTTGGCAAACCTGCTGGGTTGGAACGCGTGGGCCTGGCAGCTGGACAAAACGCTGAAGGTCAAGCGCGAGCAGGTACGGACCGTGTTTTCCCAGGCTTTTCCCAAAGTCAAGACGATTGTGGATGCGCCGTTGCAGATGGAGCGGGAACTCGCAGCGCTACGGCGCTCCAGCGGCGGCCTGGCGTCCCATGATATGGAGGCCATGTTGTCAGCGCTGGGACAGGTGCTGCCTGCGGGTCAAACCGCCTTGAGCATCGACTATTCCGGCGGCCAGCTGGCGGTAGGCGGGCTGGGTTTGTCATCGGCCGCCGTGGCGGATTACTCAACACGGTTGGCGGGTACGGGTTATTCCATGAAAGTCGATGGAAACCAGGTTCGGATTCTGGCCGGAGGCCGCCCATGAACGCGTTGCCGGGTTTTGCTGCATTGCATGCGCGTTGGCTTGGTCTGGCATCCGGTGAGCGACACCTGTTGGGATGGTTGTTGTTGCTGCTCGTGGCCACAGCGTTGTGGTTTGCTGCCCTGGCTCCGGCCTGGCGCACGCTGGCGAGCGCGCCGGCGCAGATCGACAAGCTCGACGCCCAGCTGCAATCATTGCAGCAAATGGCGGCCCAGGCGAAACAGCTGCAAGCGCGCCCGGTATTGGCGCGTTCTGAAGCAGTACGGGCACTTGAAACGCTGAGTACGCAACGTTTTGCTGCGTCGGCTTCGCTGCAAAGTGGCGCCGACCGCACGACGGTCAACCTGAAGGGTGTCGCTTCCGATGCGCTGGTGGCGTGGCTTGGGCAGGTGCGCCAGAACGTTGGCGCCGTGGTCGAGCAGGCGAATCTGCGCCAGATCGGTGGCAACTGGGAGGGTACGCTTGTGCTGAGCCTGCCAGCAACCCCATGAACCGGGGGTGGGTTGCCTGCGGCATCCTGGTCGGTGGTCTGGCCGGAGTACTGACGCAGGCACCGGCAGTCTGGCTGACGCCCTGGGTGGAACAGGCGAGTGATACACGACTGCGTCTGCACCAGGCCAGTGGAACAGTCTGGCATGGAAAGGCGCAACTGGTGGTGGTCGGCGGGCCAGGTGACAACGCGCCGGTGGCGCTGCCGAGCAGCCTGTCCTGGCGCCTTGTTCCCGGCTGGGCTGGCCTGCGCATGGAGCTGTCGGCTCCGTGTTGCGCCGCCGGGCCCCTGATCATGGCGTGGGCACCGTCATGGGGTGGCTGGAGTCTGCGCTTGCAGGACGGCGAGTCGCAATGGCCTGCGGCATTGCTGAGTGGCCTGGGCGCACCCTGGAACACCCTGGAGCTGGCTGGACAACTGCATCTGCAGACCGAGTCGCTGGTGCTGCAGTTGTCCGGTGACAAGCTGGCTCTGGGTGGCGCGGCACG